>NZ_SRID01000628.1 GCF_004684805.1 Streptomyces palmae | reverse complement strand
CTACCGACGACCGACCCGGGCGGCGGCGCGGACGGCGGCGAGCGGTCCGACGCGGTGCCCAAGGACCGCAACGGCCTGCCGGAGTACGCCGAACCCCTGCGCAGAGCGCTGCGAACCGCCCGTCCCCGCCCGGTCACCCCCTACTACGCGGCCTTCACCGAACTCATCCAGACCACCGTGCACGACCTCCTCACCAACGGCACCAGCAGCCGGCTCTCCCGCGACCTGGCGACCGGCCTGGAGCGGGTGCTCAAGGGCGGTTGAGGCGGCGGACACCGCGGTCGGGCAGGGCCCGCCCCAAGGTGCTCAGTGGCCGTCCGTGGGCGGGTGCGCGCGGCGGGGCGGCAGTGGCCAAGGCCCGTCGCCCAGTGTGCCGAGGAGAAACCGCCGGGCGAGGGCACGTATGTCCTCCCACGCCGGGTCGGTGGCCAGGGCGTCGGCCCAGAGGCCGGCCCGGCAGGCGGCATCGAGCTGGCCCAGGCGGCGGCTGATGTCCTGGAGTTCGCGCAGACTCCCGGGCTCGAAGGCCCCGCGCTCCGTGAGTTCCTCGGCGACGCGGCAGAAGAGCTCCACCTCGTCGATGACGTCCTCGGTATCCACCTCACGCTCACCCAGCCAGGCAAGCTGGTCCGGGGCGTCGGCTGCCAGGAGAGCCGTCCAGTCCAGCATCCGCGTACGCAGATTGGCATCGCCGAGATCATTCATACCCGCAGGCTCTCACCTCGCTCCCGCCGGACCGTGCCCCCCGGTGGCTTGCGGGACCACAGGGCGTGGGACCGGTCGACTCCCCGCCGTGTGCGGCTCCGGTCGATGGACGCGCGTGTGCCGGGCCCGAACGGCTCCGGACCCGGCACACACTCTTGCGTCGCTCAGGGGCGCTTCTTCTTCGCGGGGGCGGTGTTCGGGGTCTTGGCGGCCGACCCGCCCGGGCTCTTGCGGGGCGCCGGCGCGTTCGGCTTCGCCTGGGCATGGTGCTTCGGGTGGTTGGTGGCCGACCCGTGCAGGGCCTTGCCGGGCGCCGCCTTGGTCGGTCTCTCCTTGGTGTGGAGCGTCCGGTTCCGGGGTTGACCGCTGCCGACCACGTTGGCGGCGGCCGGCGTCGGGTCCCCCGGCCGTGGGACGACCTGCCGCACCCAGATCTCGTCACAAGCCAGTCGGTCCGCGCCGTCCGGTCCGGTGACCTTCGTGCAGGACGTCTCGTAGAGCAGCCCGTCCGTCGTCACGACCTGAACCTTGACGGCGAAGGCCACTTCGGAGACGGAGATCGCACAGGCGTTGGCCGGGTAACCGCCACCGGGGGTGTCGGTGAGGTCGTACCAGGTGAACTCCCGCCCGACGTCTCCCGTGAGGTTCTTGATGCCGGCGTACGCGATACCGTCCACGAGCACGGCCTTGATCTCGAACTGCGGGTCGGCCACGGCGTCGACGTCCAGGCAGGTGGGCGCGCCCGCAGGCCCGGGGAGTCCGGGCACTCCCTGCGGGCCGGGCAGTCCAGGCAGTCCCGGGAATCCCGGGGGGCCGGTCACCCCTGGTAGTCCGGGCGGGCCGGTCAGCCCCGGGAGTCCGGGGGGTCCGGTCTCTCCTTGGGGTCCGGGTTCGCCAGGGAATCCGGGTTCGCCAGGGAATCCGGGTTCACCGGGGAATCCGGGTGCGCCGGGTTCCCCGGGCGGTCCCGTCTCTCCCGTCGCCCCGGTCTCTCCCTGTGGCCCGGGTTCGCCAGGGATTCCCGGCAGCCCGTTCTCTCCCATCGGCCCGGCGGGTCCTTCGGGCCCGGTCTCCCCCTGCGGTCCGGGTTCGCCAGGTGTGCCCGGCACTCCCTCGGGTCCCTCGGGGCCCTCGGGGCCGGTCTCTCCCGGCGGGCCGACCGGTCCTGTGGCACCGGGCTCGCCGGGCTCGCCGGGCGTGCCGGGCGGGCCCGGTGCCACAGGAC
>NZ_SRID01000627.1 GCF_004684805.1 Streptomyces palmae | reverse complement strand
CACGAGGCGCTCAAGGACAAGGTCGAGCAGCGTGTCGGGCTGCCCGTGGTGGTGGAGAACGACGCCAACGCGGCGGCCTGGGGCGAGTACCGCTTCGGAGCCGGCCAGGGCCATGACGACGTCGTGTCGTGGTGGCGTCGGCGGGGGCCGTCCCGCCGTCGGGCCCGCTCTCGGCGATGTCCTCGGCGATGACGTCGGTGGCCTCGGCCCAGACCTGGTCCCCGACACCCTCGTCGCGGAAGGGCACCTCGTCGGCGGCGGTGGGACGGTCGGTGGCGTCGCTCATGGCGGACTCCTGCGGCGGGAAGCTGGCTGGATTTTCTCCTCGGCTTGCCTTCGACGTTACCCGACCGCCATCCGTCCCCCGCGGGCCCGCGGCACGAGCCGGAGCCGCCGCCGACCGCCCGGGCGCAACCGGCCGGGCGGGGCCGCGGGCGCTCGGCCAACCAGCCCGTCAGGGCAGGCACGGGCGGCCGTGCGCGGGGGCGGCCAGGCCGCGCGCCACCACCGCCGAGCCCCGCGCCACCCTCACCGGGCCGGTCGCCGCCCCGGGATTCAGGGGCGCCGCGGCCAGAGCGCCGGGTCGGGGGCGAACCGCACGGTCAGTACGCCGTCGCGCAGGGCGGCGCCGGCCACCGTGCAGCGGCGCAGGGCCGATGGCAGCGGCAGCAGCCGGTGGAAGGCGCCGGTGGTGACGATGAGTTCCTCGCCGCGCCGGACCAGCCCCAGGTCCTCGCGGCCGGCGCCGGGCAGCGGCAGCCGCCAGACCAGCTCGCCGTCCGCCGCGATCCGGTCCTCCACCGTCCAGGGGTCGGCCGCGAGCTGGTCCGGCCGGGCGTCCGGCCGGGGCAGGCGTTCGGCGAGCGGGGCCAGCTCGTGGGGGCCGCGGGGCTCGGTGCCGAGGTGGGGCAGTTCGTGGACCGGTGCGATCGGCGTCCACTCTTCGGACAGTTCCTTCAGGGCGGCCTGCTGACTGTCGGACAGCGCGGCGAGCCAGGGGTCGGCCGAGTCGGTCGGCAGCAGCCGGTTGGCGAGCACCGCCTCCACCCGGCAGCCGTGCAGCGCCAGACCCGCCCGGGCGGCGCGCAGGGTGCGCAGGGCGGACGCTCCGGGCTCCACCACCAGCCGCACCGTGGTGGCGGCCGAGTCGATCACCGTCTGCGCGGCGGCCAGCTCCCGCTCCCAGCGCTCGGCGATCTCGTACAGCCGCTCCGCGGGCGCCGGCACCCCGGCGAGCTGGGCGAGCATCGGCCGCAACGCCCCGCGAGCGGCCTGCCGCTCGGCGGGCAGCAACCGGCGCAGATAGCGTCGCAGCCGCTCCGGCAGGGCGAGCAGGCCGAGCGTTTCCACGACCGGTGGCAGGTCGAGGACCAGCAGGTCCCAGTCGGCGTCCCGGTCCTCCCAGGCCAGCCGGACCGCGCGCAGCAGGGCGAACGCCTCGGCGCCGGGCAGTTCGGTGAGTTCCTCGCTCTCCAGCGGGGCGGTGCCGAGCATGTCCAGCAGTCCGGCGGCGCGCTCCTGGACCGCGGCGAGTTCGGCCCGGAAGTGTTCACCGGCGACGATCCGGGCGGCCCACAGCCCCGGGGCGACCTCGGCGGGCGCTGTCCAGGGGGCGCCCGACCGCGCGGGGGCGCCCGCGGGTGGCCCGAAGAGCTCCCGCGGCCCGCCGAGGCGGTCCGTGGTGAGCAGCAGCACCCGGGCGCCCGCGCGGGTGGCGGCCAGTGCGGTGGCGGCCGCGGCGGTGGTGCGGCCCGCGCCGCCGACTCCGGTGACCAGGACCGTACGCATGGGAGGGCTCCGGGATTCGATGAGGAACGAATGGCTTGTGGGACTCGGCGTGAGGGCGGCGGTTACGCGAGGGCTGCGGTTACGCCAGGCGTGCGGGGAGCCCGAGCCCGCCCCCCCGATCGCCGCGGGGGAGGCACCGCCCCCGCAAGGGGCGCG
>NZ_SRID01000626.1 GCF_004684805.1 Streptomyces palmae | reverse complement strand
GCTCGGGGGTGTGGGCGGCGGCTCGGATGTCGTGCGGCTGCTGGTGCCTCGGGTGCGCCGGGTCGGCGCCGGGCCTGCGGGGTGCCATGGTCAACCACCCCAAATGCGTATGAAAAGGTACATAGGCATATCTTCAGCGACACGACGATCATCTGCCCACTTCACTGATAAATGGGATCTTCTTGGCAGCATGGTCGGGTGACCCAGATGACCGACGGCCGCCCGTCGCTGACTCCGCGCGGCTACTCCGCGGCCCGGGACGCCGCGGCGGTCGGCCAGGCGTTCTTCAGCGGGGTGATGGCCGCCGGCCTCGGCCTCGGCACCCTCTCCGTCGTGGTGGTGCTGCTGTGGATCGGCTCGCCGTATCCCGACGCCGGGCCGAGCGGCGCCCTGCACATCGCCGCCGACCTGTGGCTGCTGGGCCACGGCGCCGACCTGGTACGCACCGGGCCGACCGGCGCCGCCAGCCCCCTCGGCCTCACCCCGCTGCTGCTCGGCGCCCTCCCGTGCTGGCTGCTGTACCGGGCGACCCGGCACGCCTTGGAACCGCCTGAGCCGGTGCCCGGAGGCAGCGGACTCGCCGCCCCGCCGGCCGTACTCGCGCTGTCCAGCCCACCGCTGGTGCCGCGCCGGGTCGTCGCCTGGGTCACCGCCGGCTACCTCCTGGTCGGGCTGGCCGCGGTGGTGTACGCGGCGAACGGCCCGATGCGGGTCTCGCCCCTGGGCGCGCTGCTCCATCTGCCCGTGGTCACCCTCGTGGTGGTCGCGCTGAGCGCCTGGACCGGCACCGGTCGGCCGTACGAACTCCTGCCCGCCGCCGTCCGCCGGCTGCTGAGCGAGCTTCCGGCCCCCGTCGGCCTGCGCCTCCGCGAGGCGCTGCGCGCCCCCTCCTGGCTGACCCGCCGCCGCCGTACCGCCGCGCTGCGTGCCACCGGGGGCGCGATGGCGGCGCTGATCGGCGCCGGGGCGCTGCTGACCGCGGTCTCCCTGGCGGGCCACGCGGGCTCGGTGTACCAGGCGTTCGGGCGGCTCGCCGGCACCTGGTCGGGGCAGTGTGGAGTGCTGCTGCTCAGCATCGCGCTGCTGCCCAACGCGGTGGTGTGGGCCGCGGCCTACGGGCTGGGTCCCGGCTTCGCGATCGGCGCCGGCGGTGCGGTGGGGCCGCTGAGTGCCGCCGGCCCTCCGGCGCTTCCCGAGTTCCCGCTGTTCGCCGCCCTGCCCGCGCCCGCCGCCGCCGCGCCGCCGTACCTGCTGATCGCGGCGGTCGTGCCGCTCGCCGCCGGGCTCTCGGTCGCCTGGTTCGTCTCCGGCGCGGCGCTGCGGGCCGTCCCCCGTCTGCCGCCCTCGGTGCCGGCGCAGGGGAACGGGGCCAGGTCGGACGGGCGTGCCGCCGTGGACCCGGCGTCAGAACCCACGGGCCGGTCCGCCACCGCGAAGGGGCGTATCCGGCGATGGCCGGGGCGGCTCCTGCGGCTGCTGCGCGGCGTACGCCGGAGATCTCCCGGAGGCGGTCCGCGCGGGAGATGGGCCCGGTTGCGCGGGCGGCTGTGCGGACGGGGCGGAGGCCGGGCCTGGAGCATCCGGGAGACCGCGCTCACCGCCGCGCTCGCGGCGGTCGGCTGCGGCTGCGCCGCCGCCCTGCTGGCCGCCGTGGCCGGCGGACCGGTCGGCTCCGGCGCACTCGCCGACTCCGGCCCGAGCTGGTGGTTCACCGGGGCGGCGGCCCTGGGCTGGTGCGGGCTGCTGGGGGTGCCGGGCGCGCTGGTCATGCGCTGGTGCCGGCTGATGTACCGCACCTCGCCCCGCCGGGCGGGTGGCGGCACGGCCGCCCCACCGGTGAGGCGCGGGACGCACCCGGAACACGCGAGGGGCGCGAGCACGGCCGGCGCACCGGCGCGAGGCGGCGTGCGGCGTGCGGCGTCCGGGCGGCGCCGGGCGCGCGACGAT
>NZ_SRID01000625.1 GCF_004684805.1 Streptomyces palmae | reverse complement strand
ATCACCCTGGGCACCGCCATCGCCGGACGCACCGACGAGGCCCTCGACCCGCTGATCGGCTTCTTCGTCAACACCCTGGTACTGCGGACCAAGCTGGACGGCAACCCGACCACCACCGAGCTGATCGGCCGGATCCGGGAACAGGACCTCGCCGCCTATGCCAACCAGGACGTGCCCTTCGAGCGCCTGGTGGAGACCCTCAACCCCACCCGCTCCCTGTCCCGGCACCCCCTCTTCCAGGTCATGCTGGTCTTCCAGAACACCCCGGAAGCCGTCATCGAGCTGCCAGGGGTGACGTGTGCCCTTGAGCCGGTCGAATCCCAGACGATCAAGTACGACCTGTCGTGGAGCTTCTCCGAGACCCGGGATGCCGAAGGCGCCCTCGGCCTGAGCGGAACCCTCCAGTACAGCCTGGACCTCTTCGACCGCTCGACCGTCGAGACGCTGGTGCAGCGCCTGGTCCGCGTGCTGGAGGCCATGGCCGCCGACCCCCAGGTCCGTGTGAACGCGATCGACGTGCTGGGCGAGGCGGAGCGCCGCCGGGTGCTGGAGGAGTGGAACGACACCGCCACCCCCACCGACGTCACCGCACGGACCCTGCCCGCGCTCTTCGAGCGGCAGGTCGCGGCCACTCCCGACGCCGTCGCGGTGGTGCACGGCGACACCGAGCTGACCTACGCCGAGCTGGACGCCCGCGCCAACCAGCTGGCCCACTGGCTGATCGGCCAGGGAGTGGCACCCGAGTCCTTCGTCGCCGTGGTCATGCCCCGCTCGGTGGAGCTGATCACCACCCTGCTGGCCATCACCAAGGCCGGCGGCGCCTACGTACCGGTCGACCCCGGCTACCCGGCCGACCGCATGAGCTACATGCTCACCGACGCCGCCCCGGTCGCCATCCTCACCCTGGCCGACACCGTCCACGTCCTGGCGGACATCGCCACCAGCGCGCCCATCCACATCCTCGACGACCCCACCAGCAACACGGGCATCCCCGGTCACACCACCGAGCCCGTGGGCGACCAGCACCGCGCCCGGGCCCTCGACGCCCACCACCCCGCGTACGTCATCTACACCTCCGGCTCCACCGGCCGCCCCAAGGGCGTCGTGGTCGAGCACCGCAGCGTGGTCGACTATCTGTCGTACGGCAGGCGGGCGTATCCGGACGCGGCCGAGGTGGCGCTGGTCCACTCACCGGTCTCCTTCGACCTGACCGTGACGGCCCTCTACACCCCGCTGGTCTCGGGCGGGCGGGTCATTCTGGCCGGGCTGGAGGACGATGACCCCGAGAGCGCCGAGATCCTGACCCGGACGCCGTGCACCTTCCTCAAGGCCACCCCCAGCCACCTGCCGCTGCTGGAGTACCTGCCGCCGCAGTACTCGCCGACCGGGCACCTGCTGCTCGGTGGTGAGGCCCTGCAGAGCGAGGTGCTGAACACCTGGCGGGAACAGCATCCGGACGCGGTGGTCAGCAATGTGTACGGGCCGACCGAGTCGACGGTGAACTGCACCGAGTTCCGCATCGAGCCTGGCCAGAGGCTCCCCGCTGGTGTGGTGCCGATCGGGCGCCCGCAGTCCAACGCCCGTCTCTACGTCCTGGACGCCGCCCTCCAGCCGGTGGCCCCGGGCGTCATCGGCGAGCTGTACATCGCCGGCGCCGGCCTGGCCCGCGGCTACTGGAACCGGCCCGACCTGACCTCCGAACGCTTCATCGCCTGCCCCTTCAGCAGCACCGGCGAGCGCATGTACCGCACCGGCGACCTCGCCCGCTGGACCCAGGACGGCAACCTCGTCTTCGCCGGACGCGCCGACGACCAAGTCAAAATCCGCGGCTTCCGCATCGAACTCGGCGAGATCGAAAACGTCCTCACCAACCACCCCGACGTCCACCAGGCCGTCGCCATCGTCCGCGAGGACACCCCCGGCGACCGCCGCCTGGTCGCCTACACC
>NZ_SRID01000624.1 GCF_004684805.1 Streptomyces palmae | reverse complement strand
GCCCCACCACACCGATCACCCCCGGCAAGAGCCCCCGCAAGGGTTGCATCCCCCGCAGCCACCACTGCGCGTACACATGGGTGGAGCGGCGCTCGATCCCGGCCACGATCCGGTCCACCGCGGGCCCCAGCGGATACGTGCGGTTGGCCGGCCAGGGCAGCCTGGCCCGCAGCTCCCGCATCACCTCGTCCTGGTCTGCGCCGCGCACCATGTCGGTGTCGGTCCAGCTCAGATAGCCCACCCCGACCCGTACGCCCTGGTGGCCGACCTCCGCGCGCAGGCTGTGCGCGAACGCCTCGACGCCCGACTTGGAGGCGCAGTAGGCGGTCATCATCGGCGCCGGGGTGATCGCGGCGAGCGAGGCGATCTGGAGGAAGTAGCCGTGGCTGCGCTCCAGGGCCGGCAGGAAGGCGCGGGCGGTGACCGCGCCGCCGATCAGGTTGACCTCGATCACCCGGCGCCAGGCCTCGGGGTCGGAGGCGGCGAACGGTCCGCCGGCGGCGACCCCGGCGTTGGCCACCACGATGTCCACCGTGCCGAAGTGCTCCGCGACCTCGGCGGCCACCCGGGTCATCGCCTCGTGGTCCGTCACATCGGCGTGCCAGTGGGCGGACTCGGTGTGCAGCCGCTCGGACACCGACTTGAGCTCGTCCGGCTCCAGGCCCACCAGCGCCACCTTGGCGCCGCGCGCCGAGAGTTTGCGGGCGAGCAGCTCCCCCACGCCCCGCGCGGCACCGGTCACCACCGCGACCTGGCCCTCCAGGCTCCTGCGTGCGTTCATGCCGTGCGCTCCTTCGTGTCGTCGGTGGCCTCGGCGGCCTCGGCCGTCGGCGCGGCCGGGGCAGCGGTCAGATGGTCGCGGACCAGCCCGCGGATGCCGCCGCTGATCGCCGCGGGGTCCTCCAGCGGGGTCATGTGGCCCAGCCCGGACAGCTCGACCAGCCCCACGCACTCGGGCAGCAGGGCGGCCAGCCGGTGGGCGTGCCGGATCGGGGTGAGCCGGTCGGCGGTGCCCTGTACGACCAGGGTGGGCACGGTCAGCGAGGCGGCCCCGGCGTCCAGGTCCAGCCGGGCCAGGACCCTGCCCCAGTCGGCGCGCACCCCGCGCGGGCAGGCGTGCACCAGCCGGGCGGCGGCATCGATCGCGGCCGGGTCGGCGTGCCGGCCCATGGTGACGTACCGCACCGCCTTCCTGGCCGGCGGGGTGACCGGGCCCAGCGGTGCCCGGGAGTGCAGCATCAGCCGGTTCAGCAGGGTGCGGACCCGGCCCTCGGGCAGCGGCCAGACCGTGGAGGTCTGGGGCAGCCGGGAGGCGCCGGTGCTGCACAGCAGGACCGCCGCGGCGTGCTCGCGCAGCGCGGGTCGGTCGGCGGCGGCCAGCACCGTCATGGCGCCCATGGAGTGGCCGGCCAGCACCGCTCGTTCGCCGGGCGCCAGGGTGGTGGTGAGCACGGCCGCCAGGTCCTCGGCGAGCGCGTGGGTGCTGCATCCGCCGGGCCCGGCGGCCGGGCTGCGGCCATGGCCGCGCTGGTCGTAGGCGATGACCCGGTGGTCGGCCGCGAGCTGCCGGATGACCGGCGCCCAGAAACGGGTGGAGCAGGTCCAGCCGTGGGACAGCACCACGGCGGGGGCGTCCTCGGGCCCGTGGATCTCGGTGTGGATCGGGGAGCCGTCGGTGGACATGACGGTCAGCCGGCGGACCGGCTCGACGGGAGCGTACGGGCCCACCGGGCCGCGGGCGGTGCGCCGCCTCATGCCGCCACCTCCCCCGCGCCCTCGGTGCCGGCCGCGGGGGTCGGCGAGGCGCCCGGCGGCGCGGCGGCCAGGGCGGGTTCCCCGTCCGGGGCCGGGCAGGGTCCTGAGGGCTCGGCAGGGGTCCCCCCTGGGGGCACCTCCCGGACGACGTCCGGGGGAGGAGTCTGGGGGAGCCTTCCGTTGCGGGTGGTGGT
>NZ_SRID01000623.1 GCF_004684805.1 Streptomyces palmae | reverse complement strand
GTCGCGCAGTTCCCCGCGCCCCCTTGGGGCGCACGGCAGCGTCGGATGGGCTGGGGCCAGCCGACCCTGCGGCGTGGGGGCTGAGTGGGCTGGTTGGGTGCGGGCCGTGGGTGGCTGGTCGCGCAGTTCCCCGCGCCCCCTTGGTGCGCACGGCAGCGTCAGGGGGATTGGTGAGGTTGGCCGAGGGAGTGTCAGACGACCTGGTGGAGCCAGCGGACCGGGGCGCCCTCGCCGGCGTAGCGGAAGGGTTCCAGCTCGTCGTCCCAGGGCTTGCCGAGGAGCTTGGCGACCTCGGCCGCCAGCTCGGTCTCGCCGCAGCTGGAGCGGGCCATGGCCGCGCGCAGCCGGTCCTCGGGGATGAGGATGTCACCGTGCATGCCGGTGACGGCGTGGAAGATTCCCAGCGCCGGGGTGGAGCTGTAGCGTTCGCCCTCCGCGGTGGCGCACGGCTCGGCGGTCACCTCGAAGCGCAGCAGGTTCCAGCCGCGCAGCGCCGAGGCCAGCTTGGAGGCCATCCCGGCCCGGCCCTGCCAGGAGAACTCCGCCCGCCAGGTGCCGGGGGCCGCGGGCTGTTTGATCCAGTCGAGGGTGACGCGCACGCCGAGGACGCCCGCGATGGCCCATTCGACATGCGGGCACAGCGCGCGCGGGGCGGAGTGCACGTACAGAACTCCACGTGTCGTCACCGGGACCTCCAGTGCGGTTCGAGGTTCGCCTTCCCCAGCGGCCTCGTGATCCGTACCGGTCGCGTCCGGGACAGCAACAGACATTCTGCCCCAATGATCACTCCTGCACCAGCTCCTGAGGTTACACGAAGTAAACACCATAGAGCCCAATTCTCGACAAACCCTGAACAAAAGGGACAGAATCTGACTCAAGGTAACGCCCGGTGCGGGAGCGACGCGCCTGGGGCCGAAACCCGATCGGCACGAGGCAAAACTACCGCGCGGCAACCGCCGGGGAGTGACGTACCGTCGGTCCAGGAGAGATATCACCCATCAGTCGGAGGGGGAACACCATGCGGGTCAGAAGGACCGCCACCCGGCGGGGTTGTCCGGCCGCGGTGGGCCCGCGCGCCGGGTCCGCGCTACGGGCCGCGGCAGTACTGGTGACCGCGGGACTGCTGCTGACCGGGTGCAATGACGTCCCGGGCGGCGAGGACCACGCCACCAAGCGGCCCACCAAGCGGCCGGGGCCGCGGTGGGACACCCACCCGGACTCCATCGCCTCCGTCGGCGACTCCATCACCCGTGGTTTCGACGCCTGTTCGGTGCTCAAGGACTGCCCCGAGGTCTCCTGGTCCACCGGCACGGACGTGGACAGCGTGGCCCACCGGCTGCTTCCGGACGACTCCGCGAACGGCCGGGTGCGCAGCTGGAACTACGCCAAGACCGGCGCCCGGATCGAGGACCTGCCCGGGCAGCTGAAGGCCGCCGCGGCACACCGGCCGGAGCTGGTCACGGTGATGATCGGGGCCAATGACGCCTGTCGGCGCTCGGTCTCCGACATGACACCGGTCAAGGAGTTCCGCACCGGCTTCGCGAGCTCGCTGGCCACGCTGCGGCGCACCCTGCCCAGGACCCAGGTGTATGTGGCGAGCGTCCCCGACCTGCAACGACTCTGGTCCCAGGGGCGGAAGAACCTGCTGGGCAGGACCGTCTGGCGGCTGGGGATCTGCCCGTCGATGCTCAAGGACTCCGACTCCATGGACGCCGCCGCCAAGGAACGCAGACGGGCGGTCTCGGAACGGGTGAGCGCCTACAACACGGCGCTCAAGCAGGTCTGCGCGAAGGACCGGCTCTGCCGTTTCGACCCCGCCGTCCACAACTACCGGTTCACGACGGAGGAGTTGAGCAAGTGGGACTGGTTCCACCCCAGCAAGAGCGGACAGGAGGTGCTGGCGGACATCGCCTACCGGGAAATCACCCGTAAGGACCCCGTCGGCTGAGTCAACACCCCGCCACCCCCTCCCGCCCC
>NZ_SRID01000622.1 GCF_004684805.1 Streptomyces palmae | reverse complement strand
TGAATCGGATGGACGGGGTGGAGGCGACGGTCAACTACGCCACCGAGAAGGCGAAGGTCAGTTTCGGTGACCAGGTGGCGGTGGCGGATCTGATCGCGACGGTGGAGGCCACCGGCTACACCGCGGCGGTGCCGGCCCCGGCGCGTTCCGAGTCCACCGACGGCGGTGCCGAGTCCGCCGGCGGTGAGGGTGCGGGCGAGGGGGGTGAGCTGCGCACGCTGCGGCAGCGGTTGGTGACCGCGGTGGTGCTGGCGGTGCCGGTGATCGTGCTGGCGATGGTCCCGGCCTGGCAGTTCGAGTACTGGCAGTGGCTGTCGCTGACGTTGACCGCGCCGGTGGTCACCTACGCGGCCTGGCCCTTCCACCGCGCGGCATACACCAACGCCCGGCACGGCGCGGCCACCATGGACACCCTGATCTCGGTGGGCACCGGGGCCGCGTTCCTGTGGTCGCTGTGGGCCCTGTTCTTCGGCACCGCCGGCACCCCGGGCATGACCCACGGCTTCGAGCTGACGATCTCCCGCAGCGACGGAGCCGGCAACATCTACCTCGAAGCCGCCGCCGGAGTGACCGCCTTCATCCTGGCCGGCCGCTACTTCGAGGCCCGCTCCAAGCGCAAGGCCGGCGCCGCCCTGCGCGCCCTGCTGGAACTGGGCGCCAAGGAAGTCACCGTCCTGCGCGACGGCACCGAGCAGCGCATCCGCGTCGAGGACCTCGTGGTCGGCGACCGGTTCGTGGTCCGCCCCGGCGAGAAGATCGCCACCGACGGCACCGTCGTCGAGGGCAACTCGGCGGTCGACGCCTCCATGCTCACCGGCGAGTCCGTGCCGGTCGAGGTCCAGGCCGGCGACGCCGTCACCGGCGCCACGTTGAACGCCGGGGGCCGACTGGTCGTCCAGGCCACCCGGGTCGGCGCCGACACCCAGCTGGCACGCATGGCCAAGCTCGTCGAGGACGCCCAGAACGGCAAGGCCGCCGCCCAGCGCCTGGCCGACAAGATCTCCGCCGTCTTCGTCCCCGTGGTCATCGGCCTGGCCCTGGCCACCTTGGGATTCTGGCTGGGCAACGGCGCCGGACTGACCGCCGCGTTCACCGCCGCCGTCGCCGTCCTGATCATCGCCTGCCCCTGCGCCCTGGGCCTGGCCACCCCCACCGCGCTCATGGTCGGCACCGGCCGCGGCGCCCAGCTGGGCATCTTGATCAAGGGCCCCGAGGTCCTGGAGACCACCCGCAAGATCGACACCATCGTGCTGGACAAGACCGGCACCGTGACCACCGGCAAGATGACCCTGCTGGCCGTCCACACCACCGAGGACACCACCGAGGAAGAGGTCCTGCGGCTGGCCGGGGCCCTGGAGCACGCCTCCGAGCACCCCATCGCCCAGGCGGTGGCCACCGGCGCCGCGGCCATCGCCGGCACCCTGCCCACCCCCGAGGACTTCGCCAACGTCCCCGGCCTCGGTGTCCAGGGCGTGGTCGAGGGCCACGCGGTCCTGGTCGGCCGGGACAAGCTGCTGGCCGAGTGGGCCATCGAGCTGACCGACGAGCTGACCGCGGCCAAGGAGCGGGCCGAGGAAGCCGGACGGACCGCGATCACCGTCGCGTGGGACGGGCAGCCGCGCGCCGTGCTGGAGGTCGCGGACGCGGTCAAGGACACCAGTGCCGAGGCGATCCGCCGACTGCGCGGCCTGGGGCTGACCCCGATCCTGCTGACCGGTGACAACACCGCGGTGGCCCGCTCGGTGGCCCGCGAGGTCGGGATCGACGAGGTGATCGCCGAGGTCATGCCGCAGGACAAGGTCGACGTCGTCAAGCGGCTCCAGGGCGAGGGCCGGTCGGTGGCCATGGTCGGCGACGGCGTCAACGACGCCGCGGCGCTGGCCCAGGCCGATCTGGGCCTGGCCATGGGCACCGGCACCGACGCCGCGATCGAGGCCGGGGACCTGACCTTGGTCCGCGGTGACCTGCGGGCCGCGGCCGACGCGATCCG
>NZ_SRID01000621.1 GCF_004684805.1 Streptomyces palmae | reverse complement strand
GTCGGGGGCAGGTGGACCAGGTCTGGGGCCTGATCGGCGGCTTCGACGCCCTTGACGAAACCCTCGCGGCCTGACACCGGGGCCCATCAACGGCAGGGCCCCACCGCACAGCCCGGGTACGCGCCTGCGCGCACCCGGGCTGCGGTGTGCCCGGGTGCGGAGCCGCTCGCCGACCGGACCGTCCGGAGCCGGTCCTCGCACTCGGCCCGGGGGCCTGTCCGCACCGGCGCCGCGTCCCGGCACCACAGGCAAGCCCGCGGCGATCCGCCGGCGGGATCCCCGCCGGTGAGCGGGCACGGGGAAGCCGGCGCGCAAGGGGTGGCTGTCGGCATGAGCATGGCGATATGGCAGACTCCCCGGATCGCGAGCGAAGGAGCGCCGGTGAGTAAGCGGCAGGTGCGGAAGATGCTGCGGCAGATGGCGAGCGGGGAGCCCGTCCAGGTCGTCAGCTCGATGGCGTCGACGAAGAAACTGGCCCGGCTCGCCTTCTTCGCGCAGCAGTTCGGGTACGAATACGCGGATGTCGGGCAGGGCGGCGGGCCGCAGGGCAACGGGCTGGTCATGCTGCTCGTGCCGGACCTCGGCCCGCAGGCCCGGGCGCGCGCCGCGCAGAACTGGGCGCACTATCCGAACGCCGCTGACGGGGTGTCGCTGCCGCCCCTGATACCCGAGGCGGTGGAACTGCTCAAGGCGCGGATCAAGTTCGACCTCGCCCAGCGGTTCGCCGAGAAGCAGCAGATCGTGGTCTCGATCGTCGTCGTCACCGTGGCGACCGCGGCCATCGCCTTCAAGGTGCGCGCGCACCCCATCGGCCTGGTCGTCGTCGGCGTCGTCTGGGCCGCGCTCATGGCCCTGGTGCCTGCCGGGCAGGCGGTCAACCGGCGGAACAAGGCCAGGTACGCCGCCCTGCTCCAGGCCGCCGGGTACACGCAGGTGACCGACCAGAGCGGTCGGGCGCGGTATGTGCCACCGGGCGGTCAGCTTCCCGGGCACGGCAATCCGTTCGCCACCGGAGCGTAGTGCCTCCGGGCCCGGTGGAGGCCGCGGCGAGGGAAGCCGCATCCCCGCACCGGCGGGCCCGCCGTACCGCCCGGCCGGCGGTACGCTGCGAAGCGACCTGGTGAGTACGCCCGGTCGTGCCCGCGAGCGGGCGAGGGGCCGACGGCGCCGAGTCGCGGCCCCGGCGGGCCGTGGCCGCGGCCTGGGGCCCGCTCGGGTCGTCGACTTCAGCGCGGAGGCCGCCCATGCCGGTACCGACAGCCGCTGGTGCGCCCGGGCCCCTGCCCCGGGGCGAGCAGACGCTGGAAGACCTGCTGTCGGTGGTGGGAGCCGGCGTTCTGGAGCTGCTCACCGCCCCGCGGGGCCTGGGCGTACCGGTGCGCGGGGTGGCCGTGCTGGACGAGGGAGAGCCCGGCGTGCTGCCCGGGCGGCTGCTGCTGGCGGTCGGGGTGGAGCCGGAGTCGGCCGCCGCCGCCGACCTGGTGCGCTCGGCCGGGCAGGCCGGTGCGACCGGGGTGGTGTTCCGTCAGGGCCGGTCGGGCCGGCCTGCCGAGGATCTGCGGGCGGTGGCCGCCGCGGCCGGCACCGCGGTGCTCTTCCGTACCGGGTGGACCGGCTGGGCCCAGGTGGTCGGGGTGATACGCGCCGGACTGGCCACCTGCGGCATCACCCCGGATCCGGAGATGGCCCAGGTGGCCCTCGGTGATCTGGACGGCCTGGCCGAGGCGGTCGCCGCCCTGGTCGGGGGCGCGGTGACGATCGAGGACGTACGTTCGCGGGTGCTGGCGTACTCGTCCACCGATGAGGTGGTGGACGAGATCCGCCGGCTGACCATCCTGGGCCGCCGGGTCCCGCAGTGGCGGATCGCGGCGATGCGGGAGGACGGTTTCTTCCGGGCGCTGTGGAGTTCGGGCGACGTGGTCCACCGTCCGGCCGAGGGGGAGGTGCCCGAGCGCCTGGCGATGGCGGTCAGCGCGGGCGGGGAGGTGCTGGGTTCGGTGT
>NZ_SRID01000620.1 GCF_004684805.1 Streptomyces palmae | reverse complement strand
GTGTATAAGAGACAGGTCCGGGGGCGGTGCCGTGTGGCTGTCCGGCGGAGGCGACGGAGACGACCTGCGGGCTGCCGGCGGCCAGTACGTACCACTGGCCGCCCCGGGACCGCCAGCGCGCCCCGGCCAGCACCCGGGGCGCCCGGGGCCCGCAGTCCGGCGAGCCCTCCGCGGCGGCGGTCACCGTGCCCGGCGCCGCGGGCCCGCTCGCGGGAGGTTGAAACTGCGTCAGCACGCGGGCGTCGGTGCCCCGCCAGGTCTCCGCCCGGGTGCACACCCAGGCCGCCGACCCGCTGCCGTCCGGCAGCGGCTGGACCGCGAACCGCCAGCCGTTCACGCTCCGCACCCCCTGGGCGACCAGGGCGGCCAGCCGGCAGGCCGAACGCGCCCAGTCCGCCCGCGCCTCGACCCCCGTCGCCTCACCGGGCGCCGGCGGCGCACCGTAGGTCAGCTGGGCGGGTACGAACTCCCCGAGGTCGGTCGCCAGCCGCCCGTCGAACTGCAGGGCCTCCCAGGCACCGCAGCGGCCCCCGGGCGCGGGCGGGCGGCCCGCCGGGCTGGGCACCGCGGCGGTCACCCCGGAGGCGTCCCGCGCGAGCCGGCGCCCCGGGTCACGCGGCGCCAGCAGGTTCCGTACCCGTACCGTGCGCACCCAGGGCGCGGTCAGATAGCGCACGTGGCGGGCGGTGCGGCCGACCACCAGCGCGCCGGCCGAGGCGGAGTCCGAGGCGTCCACCCGGGCGAGGTCCACGACCGCGGCCCGCGCACGCACCGCGTGGCGGTCGGCGGCGCCGGTGCCGCGCGGTTCGGCGTACCGCACCAGCCGCAGCCCGTCGTAGAGCACCACCACCGCGGTCCTGCCGACATCCCCGGCGTACAGCAGCTGCGCGGGGCCGGGCGGCGGGCCCGACGCGGTGCCCGGGGTGACCGACAGCCGCACCGCGCCGGTCGGACGGGCCCAGGTTCGCAGGGCGCGGCCGAGCAGCGGCAGATCACCGGTGCGGGTGCCGCGCGCCGGCCAGCTCCCGAAGCCGGCCCGGGTGGCCACCCGCCAGGCCCCGGGCTCGGCCCGGGTCAGCCGCGCGGGATCCACCGCCGCCGCGGAGACCGCCCCGCCGTCGGACGCCCCGTCCCCGGACCCGCCCGGATGCGGCAGGCCGATCAGCGAACCGCAGACCGCCAGCGCCAGCGCACCCAGCAGGGCGGCCCGGGTACGCTGCCGCCGCCGCAGCAGATCGGTCGGCCGCGCCCGCACCGTACAGGGGTCGAACTCGGGGGACTCCAGCGGCGACCCGCCCTCCTCTCCCTCGGCCGGCGGACGCAGCAGCTTCGCCTCGGCCAGCGCGGTACGCGGCTCCGCCACCCCGGCGGCGGCCAGCACCGCGCGCACCTCCTCGTCGTCCAGCCGCTCCAGGCCGCGCAGCACGAACGCCGCCCGGCCCGGGGCGGAGACCTTGGCCAGCGCGTGGTCCAGCACCAGCTGGTCCACCCCGCCGGTACGCGGCACCAGCCGCAGCCCCCACACCCTCGGCAGCAGCGGCGGCAACTGCCCGCGCCGCGGCAGCCACCGGAACCGGCGCGCCCGCCCGGCCGACAGGGCGGCCCGCACCACCCGCAACCGCACATAGGCAGTACCCCGGGTCGGTGAACCGGCGATCGGCCGCGTCGGGGGCGGACTGCCCGGGAACCCGATGCCCGGGCACCGGCACCGCCGCGCCGCCGAACCGGAGCCGGGGGAGCGACCGCTGCACGAGCGCGTGCGCGATCACCACCCGGCGGTCGCGCGGCAGATGCGAGTGGAGGATCAGATAGGCCAGCCGCACCAGCCGCGGATAGTGCTCCACGAGGGCGGCCTCGGCCAGTTCCGGATCGACCGGGGCGTACGGCTCCGAGGGGATGGCTGTCGCCAGCGGGGTTTCCACGGTCCGTGAACGAGGTGACGGGTGCGATGGTCACCGCCTGCGCGGGGCGGCCCGGGGGCGCCGGGTGTGCCGGGCGGGGG
>NZ_SRID01000619.1 GCF_004684805.1 Streptomyces palmae | reverse complement strand
GACCGACACCAACCCGACCTCGAACACCCCCCGCCCCCGCCCGTCCACCGGATCCGGTCGCGAGAACTCCTCCCGCGGCAACGACGCCTACAACCTGCTCACCGGCAAACCGACCGGTTCGGGCTCCCGCAAGAAGGACCGTTCATGATCGAATCGGGCCGTTCAGACGAGGGAGGACCAGTGGGGCAGAACAACGCCCGAGAAGCGGGGCGAGCCCGATGAGCCGCATATCCGGAAGACTGCTGCGCCGCCTCGGCCGCCGCACCGGCACCCCGGCGACCCCGGAGGCGGCAGACCCGGCCGGCACCGGCGCCGAGACCGCCGTACCACCCCACACGGTGCGCGAGGACTTCCCGCACCGCCATCTGCTGCGCTCCTCCGAAGCCCCCGACTCCCCGGTCCGGGACCTCGTACACGACCTGCCGGCCGACCCCAGGCGGCCGGTGGTGGTGGTCGACGTTCCGCCGGCCGCCGCGGGCAACCTCGGTGAGGAACTGGGCGCCCTGCTGGCCCGGCTGCGCGAGGACGCGCCACTCGCCGTCCGATTGGTGCTCTCCGGGGCCGGTGCCGCGCCGGGCGGAGGCACACCGCTGGCCCAGCGGCTCGCCGAGGCCTGGGAGCTGACCATCGAGGCCCCGGACGCCCCCGCCGTGCTCACCCCCGGCGGCCTCCTCCATGTCGCCGAACCCGCCACCCCCGGCGGTGGCTGGTGGCGCTTCGCCCCCGGCACGGCCCCCGAGCCGCTCGGCATACGGCTGCCCGCGCCCCGCTGGCAGCGGGCCCTGGCCCGGGTCCCGCTCGGCCCGATCGGCGCCTGTGTGGCCCGCCCCGTCCCGGCGGGGCTGCTGCTGAGCCCCGCCGGCGCCGCCGCGCCCCTCCCCGACGAGGCCGCTTACGCCGTCGCCGTGCACCCCGAACGGCTGAGCGTGCTGCTCGGCGCACCCCGTGCGGAGCCGGTGCCCGCGGACGACCTGGCGACCCTCCTCGCCGGGCTGCCCGCCGAGTCCCGGCGTACGGTCCGGCTGGTCCCCGTCGACGGCCGCGACCCGGTGGGCCTCGCCGAGTCGGTGTGCGACCTCCTCGGTACGGAGATCGAGGTGGCCCTGGGCCTACCGCTGCCCGCCACCGGGGACGAGGACGGCGCGGAGACGGTACGGCTGGTCTCCATCGAGGGCGAGTTCACCTGGCCGGCCCTGCTCACCGCGCTCGTCTGCTCGCCCACCGGCATCGACGGCTCCCGCCCGGCGCCCCGCCCGGTCTCCTGGGACCTGCCGGCATCCGCGGGCACCTCCGAGGGAGAACCGCCGGCCTCCCTGCGTCTGCCCTCCGGCGCCCGAGCGGTGGCGGTACGTTCCGGACTCTGGTGCGGCGCCGCCCCCGAGCCGCCCGCCGAGGCCGGCAACCGGCCGGCGGACGCCCGGGCGCTGCGCGTCGAACTCGACGCCGACTGCCTGGCCGACCCCGCGGCCCGCGACCGGCACCTGCGGGACCTCGCCGCCCTCCTCGCCGACCTCCCCCCGGCCGCCCGCACCCACGCCGAACTCGCCGCCCCCGAGCAGGCGGACCCCGCGCTGATCACCGAACTCCGGCGCTTCGCCATCCGCACCGGCCTCGCCCTCGCCACCCCATCGCATCCTGGGCGCGGGGGGACAACTGGCACGGCGGGCACGGCCGGCACGACGGGGCCGGCGGGTACGACTGGTACGGCGGGCACGGCCGGTACGGCCGGCACGGCAGGGTCGGCGAGGTCGGCGAGTACGACCAACACGGCTGGTCCGGCTGGTCCGACGGGTACGGCACCCGAGGCGAAGGTCGGGATGACAGCCCCGCTGGCAGGATCCGGCGTCACGGCGGGTGTCACCAAGGGGGTCCAAGCCGAAGCCAGGCTGACCGGCCTCATGACCCCGGCCATCCCGGCAACCCCGGCAAAGCCGTCTGACGCGCTGTCCCCGGCAACCCCAACTGCCGCAGTGGCACCGTCCATCCCAGCCGCCCCTGTCTCTT
>NZ_SRID01000061.1 GCF_004684805.1 Streptomyces palmae | reverse complement strand
ACGCCAGGATGAAATGGCGCCGACCCCACAGCTGCCCGACGTAGTCCTTCAACCCCACCCGCGCACCACTGACCGTCAAGCCGTACTTGGCGGCCAACTGCGCGGGGGTCAGCCCCTCATCAGGGGACGCGTCGGACGATGAGGATGGCGCGGGTGGTGAGGGTGGTGCGGTGACGGTCTCGGAGCGCTCGTTCACCTGGTTCCCCTTCGAATCGGGCGGGAAGTCGGAGGCACCGGGGTGGCGGCGGCCCGGCGCCCTGAACCGAGGGCCGAGACCGATGCCCGACGCGCTCAGGCGACGGGCGAGCCGGCGTGGCGGCGCGATACCCGATGCGACGGAACGGATCCGTTCCGTCGTACCCGTACGGTAGGACAGCGGAACGACGGAACGCAACCGTTCCGTCGTCGCGTAGGCTCGGGGGCATGGAGAAGGAGCCCGCCAAGCCCCGCCGCCGCGCCCCGGCCGGTGCCGCCGTACTCCGCGAGGACGTGACCGACGCGATCCGTGCCGCCGTCTTCGAGGAGCTGGCCACCGTCGGCTACGGGCGCATGTCGATCGAGCGCGTCGCCCGCCGGGCCGGGGTGGGAAAGGCCGCCGTCTACCGCCGCTGGCGCTCCAAGCTGCCCATCGTCCTCGACGTGGTCTCCGCGCTGGCCGCCCAGGGCCTGCCCACGCCGGACACCGGCACGCTCCACGGGGACGTACGGGTGCTGCTCACCGCGATCGCCCGGGTGCTGCGCCACCCCTTGGCCGCGCAGATCCTCCCCGACCTGCTGGCCGAGTCGGCGCGCAACCCGGAGATCGCCCAGGCCCTGCAGGCGGCGGTCAGGGACTCGCAGCGCGGCATCGCCGAGGCCGTGGTCCGCCATGCGGTCGCCCGCGGGGAGCTGTCCCCCGACACCGATGTCGACCTCGTCCTCGACCTGGCCAGCGGACCTCTGTACTGGCGCCTGGTCATGGTCCGCACGCCACTGCCGGACGGCTATCTGGAGGGGCTCGCCGCCGCGACCACCGCGGCCCTCGGCGCGGCCCACCTACCCCGCTGACCTCGGGAAACACCGTCCGTCGCACCATGCCGGCCTGTCGTCGACGGGAACGGGCCGCCCGATGGGCCCACCGGATACCTCACGCACCACCCTTGACGCCTGGCATATCCCACAGGCTGAATTGCGTGTGTCGGCCGAGCCTTTCCACGAGGAGGTTCCGTGTCCGTCCATGACGATGACCTCGTCTCCGTTGAACGTGCGCTTGCCTCACACCCCGAGTTCAGCGATGCCGCGACCATCACCGTGAAGGCCCGCGAGTTCTACCGATTCGCCGTGGATCTGCTCTGCGAGCGCTCCGCCGCGGTGGACCGGCTCGCGGCGGGAATCCGCGACCGCGACGGTGAGATCCCGGTCGCCGTGACCGAGGACCCGCTGGTGCGGGTGGTGCTGGACGAGGCGGTCTCCCGACTGGAACAGGGCTTCCTGGACGAATCCGCCTGGGCCGAGGTCGTCACCATGCTGCGGCTGGTCGACGAAGCGCTCCAGACCCATGGCGGCACCGCGGCGCCCACCGGCGCCGGAATCTCCGCGGGCCGAGGCGTCCGGGTCGCCCCCGGCCGCGAGGCCTGGCTGTGCGGGACGGCCCAGGGCACTACGGCCGCGCTGGACCGCACCTTCCTCACCACCTTCGAGCGCGACTTCCTGCGCGGGGTTCCCGGGGACCTGCTGGAGCCCACCGCCGAGCACGCCCGGCGGCTCGACGAGGGCTTCGCGGCCCTGAACGCGCTCCTCCCGGAGCTCGGGGCGAGCGTCGGCGCCCACTACGTGGGGGTGGGCGTGGTGGACGTGCGAACCGAAGGTGAAACGTTTCTCGCCGGCAATGTGGGCCGCATTCCCGCAGTGGTCTTCTTCTCGCCCAACCGGATGGCCGGCCCCTGGCGGCTCGCCGAGACGGCGCTCCACGAGGGCCTGCACCTCAAGCTGTTCGACATCCAGCGCTCGGCGAGCATCTTCACCGCCCCCGAGCGGCTGGCCGACGGCCCCAAGGTCAAGGTGCCCTGGCTGAAGTGGGCCTCCATGGTGGCGCCCAACGAGTGGGCGCTGGACCGGGCCCTGGGCGCCTTCCACGTCTACGCCCATCTGGTGCTCTTCCGGGCGGCGCTGCACACCCGGCTGACCCCCGAGCTCCAGGAGCGCTTCGGCGCGCCGGAGACAAGCGACCCCCCGTCGCTGTACCGGTTCTGCACCGAGCGCGCACACTATCTGGGCGAGGAGATCCTGGCCCGCGGCGGGGACGAACTGACCTCCCACGGGCGCGAGTTCGTCAGCTGGCTGCTGGCGGCGGCCGACGCGGTGAAGGAGCCGGCAGATGTCTGACATCCGGTACTCCAAGACCCCCGGCCTGCGCACCCGCGCCGTCGAGGCGGCCGGCGCCCTGATCGTCTTCACCCCGCGGACACCCAAGGTGCACTGGCTGAACCTGGCCGGCTGGTATCTGTACGAGCTCAGCGACGGCGCCGGCGAGGCGCGGATCGCGGACGAGTACGCCGACGCGGTCGCCGGGCAGGTACCACGCGAGGAGGCGCTGGCCCAGGCCCGCGGCTGCCTGGCCGAACTGGTCGACCGCGGCATCCTCACCGCCACCGCCGGCTGACCGCACCTCCCTGCCGGTACACCCTCTCGCACACCCTCCTGAGTCTCCTTCGGCCGACCGGCCCAAGGACCACCGACGTCTGCGGAAGGAGGTGATTCCCCATGACCGAGCAGCTGAAGAAGAGGCTTGCCAAGGCGGAGAACGTGACGCCGCCGAAGGTCGCCGCACCCTCCCGGGACCAGCGACTGTGGCCGCCGTGGTACATGCAGAAGCACTGAGGCTCCGTGTGCCGGTCCGCCGCAACGGGCGGGCCGGCACACCCCTGCGACCGGGAAGGCGGCCGATGCGGCACGTCCCCGTACTGGTGGTGGGCGGTTCGCTCACCGGTCTGTCCGCCGCCCTGTTCCTCGGTATGCACGCGGTGCCCGCCCTGGTCGTGGAGCGCCGCGGCTCCATCCTCGCCCACCCCAGGCTGCGCGGACTGCTGCCGCGGGCCGTGGAGCTGTACCGGCAGGCCGGGCTGGAGGAGGAGATCACCGCCATCTACCCGTCGAACCCGCCGACGGAGCAACTGGTCTCGGTACACGCCGCCACACTCGCCGACGAACACGAGATCCTCGGCGAGACGGCGGGCGCCAAGGACACCGGGAACACCGGGAACACCGGGAACACCGGAGACACCGAGGAGACAGCCGAGCCGCTCTCCCCCTGCTCCTTCGTGCCCATCGGGCAGCACGAGCTGGAGTCCCTGCTCGCCGAGCGGATCCGCGCGCAGGGCGCCGAGCTGTGCTTCGGCACCGAACTGACCGGCTGGGAGCAGGACCCTGACGGGGTGACCGCTCGACTGCGGGGGCCGGACGGGGCCACCCGGACCGTGCGGGCCCGCTATCTGATCGCCGCGGACGGGGCCTCCAGCGGCATCCGCCGCCGGCTGGGCATCGGTACGGTCGGGCCGGGCACCCTCTTCCGCATGGCGACCATGCACATCCGCGCCGACCTGTCCCCCGCGCTGCGCGGGCGGCCCGTCGGGATGGCCTATCTCGACCGGCCGGCGGCCGGGACCACGCTGGGACCGCTCGACTCCACCGGCCTGCACTGGTTCTTCGCCACCGCCGTGCCGGCCGGGGCACGCCGCCCGGACCCGGTCGCCTGGGTCCGGGCCGCGACCGGGCTGCCCGATCTGGAGGTGCGGCTGCTCGACCAGCTCCCCGGCGGCGGGGAGCAGGTCTTCACCTTCCCGGTGGGCGCCCGGGTCGCCGAGCGCTATGCCCAGGGGCGGGTGTTCCTGGCCGGGGACGCGGCCCATCTGATGCCGCCGACCGGCACCCTGGGCGGGCTCACCTGCATCGAGGACGCGCACAATCTGGCCTGGAAGCTGGCCCTGGTGCTGCGCCGGGAGGCGGGCCCCGGCCTGCTGGACAGCTATGCGGCCGAGCGGCGCCCGGTGGCGGAGCGGAACATGCGCCAGGCGTACGCCCGGGCCCTCGCCCGATGGCGTCTGCCCGGCCGGACCATGGACGAGCCACTGCTGGACACCGACACTTTGATGTACGGCTTCCGGTACCGCTCGCCGGCGGCCGGCTCGGCCGGGAACGGCGCACCCGAGCCGGGCGCCCCGCACCCCCTGCCGGCCGCACCGGACGGCCTTCCCGGCACCCGGGCACCGCATCTGTCCGTCTCGCAGGACGCCGCCGCCCCGATGTCCACGCTCGATCTGTACGGCTCGCGCCTGGTGCTGCTGGTGGGGCCCGAGGCAGACGCCTGGGCCGCAGCCGCACGGCGGGCCGGCCGTCTGCTGTCCGTTCCCGTCGAGGTGTACCACCTGGACGGGGAGCTGGCCGAGCCGCACGGCCTGGGGGCCTTCGGCGCGCTGCTGGTGCGCCCTGACGGCCATGTCGCCTGGCGGGCGAGCGACGCGGGGGCGGACCCGGACCGGGACTTCGAGCGGGTGCTGCGCGCCGTACTGGCCCGGTGAGCCAGGCCGGGCCCGGGGGCCCGCGGCACCGGTACCGGAGCGGTCAGGGGGCGACGGTGTAGACCCGGCTGGCGAACTCCGCGATCTGCTCGTCGGAGAGGTTCTGGGCCAGGTTCGCCTCGCTGATCATGCCGATCAGGCGGTGGCCGCCCTGGACGTCGATGACCGGCAGCCGCTTGATCCGGTGGGTTTCCATGACCTCCAGCGCCTCGGTGGCGTCGGCCTCGGCGTCCACCCAGTACATCGCCCCGCTCAGGGTGCCGGCCTGCACGGTCGCCGGGTCGATCCCCTCGGCGCAGCACTGCACCACGATGTCGCGGTCGGTGACCATCCCCTTGAGCCTGTTGTCGTCGCCGCAGATGGGCAGCGCTCCGACCTGGAGATCCCGCATCATGCGCGACGCGTCGAGCAGCGACTGGTGCGCGCCGACGCAGTGCACTCCGGCGGTCATCATGTCGCGGGCCCGCAACCGCTTGTCCTCGGTCATCTCTGCCACCTTTCACCGGGCTGTGCGCGCCTCTCCCTCGATCACAGCACGTTCGGCCCGCCGCCGCGCGTGCGGCCACGGTGGGGGTGCGGGCGGTGGCCGAGGGTGTGCGGCGGCCTCTTCACGGGGGACGGGCGGCCGTGCCGAGCCGGCGCTTCCTCGGCCGACCGACCTCGCGGGGCGGCGGACCGTCGGGCAGGTCCCGGACGCCCGCGCCGGCTCGCCGGCCGGGGGCGCCCGCGCCGGCTCGCGGGCCGAGGGCGCCCGCACCGAGGAGGGCCCGCTGGTGACCGGCCCGGTCGTCCGGGGCGGGGCGGCGGATCCCGCGGGCCGCGCTCGGTCGGCCCGTACCGCGGTCGAGCCGGTAGACGGGGTCGCGGCCGGGCCGGGCCGCGGGGGGATCGGGCCGGTCGGTCGGGATCGGGCCGGTCGGTCGGGATCGGGCCGGTCGGTCGGGATCGGGCCGGTCGGGCGGGATCGGCCGGTCCGATGTCCCTCGGGCGGGACGCACCAGCGGCGGGCCGGCCTGGCAGGATGGCGTCCAAGGGTGATGAGCGTTCAAGGGGAGTTGACGCCATGAGTGACGGGGGCGGCGCCGGGATCGGGTTCTTCCGGTCCGTGGACGAGGTGTCCGAGCGGCTGGCCGAGGCGGGCTATCTGGCCTCCACCGCGGTCGCCACCACGGTCTTCCTGGCCGACCGGCTGGGCAAGCCGCTGCTGGTGGAGGGGCCGGCGGGGGTCGGCAAGACCGAACTGGCCAAGGCGGTGGCGCGGGTGGCCGGGGCGCGCCTGGTCCGGTTGCAGTGCTACGAGGGCATCGACGAGTCCCGGGCCCTGTACGAGTGGAACCACGCCAAGCAGTTGCTGCGGATCACCGCCGGGCGGGGCGAGACCTGGGACGAGGCCCGTACCGACATCTTCGGCGAGGAGTTCCTGCTCAGCCGCCCGCTGCTGACCGCCATCCGGGGCAGTGAGCCCACCGTGCTGCTGATCGACGAGACCGACAAGGCGGACCTGGAGGTCGAGGGCCTGCTGCTGGAGGTGCTGAGCGACTTCCAGGTCACGGTGCCCGAGCTGGGCACCATCACCGCCGGCCGCCGGCCCTTCGTGGTGCTCACCTCCAACGCCACCCGGGAGCTGTCCGAGGCGCTGCGCCGGCGCTGCCTGTTCCTGCACATCGACTTCCCCGACGCCGAGTTGGAGCAGCGCATCGTCCGGTCGAGGGTGCCGGGGCTGGACGCGGCGCTGGCCGAGTCGCTGGTCCGGGTGGTGGGGTCGCTGCGGGCGATGGAACTGCGCAAGGCGCCCTCGGTGGCCGAGACCATCGACTGGGCGCGCACCCTGCTCGCGCTCGGCGCGGACACCCTGGAGGAGTCGGTGGTACGGGACAGCCTGGGGGTGGTCCTCAAGCACCAGGACGATGTCCTCACGGCCGGCCGAAAGCTGACCCTGACATGACCGAGCCGGCGCACGGCCTCGCGGGGCGGTTGACCGCGTTCGTCCACGCGCTGCGGGGGCACGGCCTGCGTATCGGCACCGGCGAGACGGTGGACGCCGCACGTGTGGCCGAGCTCCTGGGCCTGGCCGACCGGGAGCGGCTCCGGGAGGGGCTCGCGGCGGCGCTGCTGCGCGCCGACGGGCAGCGGGCGGTGTTCGACGCCGCCTTCGACCTGTACTTCCCGCTCGGGGTGGGTGCCCCGCAGGGCGCTCGGGAGGCGGTGCGCACGGACCGGGACGGACTGCGGGACCGGCTGGTGGCGGCACTGGCCGCCGATGACCGGGCCGCCCTCGCGCAACTCGCCGGAGAGGCGGTGGACGCGCTGGGCGGGTACGGTGCGGGCGGTTGGTCGGCGCACCAGACGCTGGACCGGCTCCGGCCGCAGACCCTGCTGGTCCGGGTGCGCGCCGCCGTACGGGCCGAACGGGCCGCCGCGGCCGAGGGGTTCACCGAGCGGCTGGACGACGAGGAGATCCGCCGCCGGATCCGGGGCTTTCGCGGGCTGGTGGGCACCGAGGCGCGGCGCCGGGCCGCCGAACTGCGCGGCACGGAGCAGGTCGCGCGGCGCGGGATCGCGCCCAGCGCCGACCAGGTCGACTTCCTGACCGCCACCCGCGAGCAGCTCGCCGAGCTGCGCCGTACGGTGCAGCCGCTGGCCCGCAAGCTCGCCACCCGGCTGGCCGCGCGCCGCCGCAAGGCGGCCCGGGGACAGCTCGACCTCCGTCGTACGCTGCGGCGTTCGCTGTCCACCGGCGGGGTGCCGCTGCGCCCGGCCTACCGCCATCGGCGCCCGGCCCGCCCGGAACTCGTGCTGCTGTGCGACATGTCGGGCTCGGTGGACGGCTTCTCCCACTTCACCATGCTGCTGGTGCGGGCGATCCGCGACCAGTTCGCCAAGGTGCGGGTGTTCGCCTTCGTCAACCGCGTCGACGAGGTGACCCGGCTGGTCACCGCCGGCGCGGCCGACCCTGCCGAGCTGAGCCGCCGTATCCTCGCCGAGGCCGCGGTGACCGGGTGGCACGGCAGCAGCGACTACGGCACCGCGCTGGAGGGGTTCGCCGAGCGCTATCCGGACGCGGTCGGCCCGCGCACCTGCGTGCTCATCCTCGGCGACGCCCGGAACAACGGCCAGGACCCGCGGCTGCCCGCGCTGCGGCGCGTCGCGGACCGGGCCCGCGCGGTGTACTGGCTCAATCCCGAGCCGCCCGCGTCCTGGTCGACCGGTGACTCGGCCGCCCACCTCTACGCGGAGCTGGTCGAGATGCACGCCTGCCGCAACGCGCGCCAGCTCGGCACGGTGGTGGCCCGGCTGCTGCCGGTGTGAGCCGCGCGGCCCGGCCGGGTCAGTGGGCGCGGCGGGCGGGCACCAGGGCCAGCAGTGCCTGCTTGTCGGGCTTGCCGCCGGCCGCCACCGGCACCTCGGACAGCACCGTCAAGGTGGCCGGTACCGCGGCCGGCCCCAACGCGTCGGCCACCGCCCGGCGCAGTGCCGGCAGGTCCGGGGTGCGGGTCCCGGAGGGGACCACGAAGGCGTGGGCCGCCTCCCCGGTCCGCTCGTCCGGGGCGCCCACCACATAGGCCTGGTCGACGTCCGGGTGGCCGGCCAGCGCCTGTTCGATGGGGCCGGCGTAGTGGGTGACGGCGTTGACGATGATCACGTCGCGCAGGCGGCCGGTCAGCCGCAGGAAGCCGTGCCGGTCGAGGTGGCCGAGGTCCCGGGTGCGCACCCAGCCGTCCCGCAGCACCTCGCGGGTGCGCTCCTCCTGCCGCCAGTAGCCGGACATGGCGCTCGGGGTGCGGGCCCAGACCTCCCCGGTGCCTCCGGTGGGCACCGGGTGCCCGTGCTCGTCCCGGACGCTCAGCTCCGTACCGGCCCACGGCCGGCCCACGCTGTCCAGCAGCTCACCGGGCGAGTCGGCCAGGTCCCGCGGGGTGAGGAGGGTGAGCATGCCGGTCTCGGTCTGCCCGTAGCCCTGGTGGACGACGGGGCCGAACCGTTCGCGGGCCTCGGCCAGGCGGTGCGGGGTGAGCGGGGATCCGGCCACCAGCAGGACCCGCAGGCTGCCGGTGTCCATCGGCTCCTCGCGCAGGGTGTCCAGTACGTGGTGGAGCCGGGGCACGGTCATCAGCAGGGCGGTGGGCCGGTAGCGCTCGATCGCCCGCGGGAACTCCAGCGGCAGGTCGGGGATGACCGCGGTGCCGCCGTCCAGCAGGCAGAGCGCCAGGTGCTCGAACATCACGGCGCTGGTCAGGGTGCCGAAGAGCAGGAAGCGGCGGTAGCCGGCGGCCAGCCGCACGGTGTCCGGGCCCCACTGCGCGGGCTGCCAGGACCAGTGCCGGGTCAGCGCGGCGTAGGTCAGTGCGCAGCCCTTGGGCAGTCCGGTGCTGCCGCTGGTGAGGTGGATCAGGCCGATGTCGTCCGGGCGGCCCTGGGCGGCGAGGGTGTCCGGGGTGGTGGGTGTGGCGCCGGCGGGTGGCACGCTGTCCAGGACGTCGGGGCCGAGCCGGAGCACCGGGACCGCACCCGCGGCGGCTCGCAGTTCGGGGCCGGCGCTGGGGGTGTCGGCGACGATCGCCTCCATCTCCGGGAGGACGGCGCGGAGTTGGACGGGGGCGAGGCCGGGGCGCAGTCCGGTGACCCGGCAGCCCAGCAGCAGCGCGGCGATCTGCGCGGCGAAGCCCTGCGGGGTGACCTGGGTGGCCAGCGCGACCGGGCTGCCGGGGCCGAGGCCCGCGGCCCGCAGCGCGTCCACCGCCCGGCAGACGAGGTCCAGCACCGTGTGCCGGGGGACCGCGCGTCCGCGGTACTCGAAGGCGGGGAGGCCGGGGTCCCGGCGGAAGGCCTCGATGAGGGGTAGCGGGAAGGGTGTTTCGGCTGGGTGGTCCACGTCGCGTTCCGCTCCACAGGGGTGAGCCGATCCGAACAGCGTGCTCTGGGTCCTGCCCGTCCGCCCCGGAGGGTTGGCGGCCGGTTGGCACGCTAGCGCGCGGGCTTCACCCCAGTCACCCCCGCATCGCGTGGCGCATGCCACAAGGAGGCGCCCTGGCAGGCTGGTTGGGGAATCACTAACGTCCGGTGCACCACCCCTCTCCAGACGGGAGAACGGCGTGTCCGAAGACCTCTCGCTCGCTCGCCCGGTCCTCGGCGGCGTCCCCGCCGAGGGCGCCGAGGCCCGCCCCTACCGCGCGCGGTCCGCGTGATCCCCGTGCTGGAGCGGCTCGAGCGGCGGGCCCGGGAGACCCTGGACCCGGTCCACTACGACTACTTCGCCGGCGGCGCCGGGCGGGAGGTGGCGCTGGCCGGGAACGAGGCCGCCTTCCGGAGTCTGGCGCTGCTCCCCCGGGTGCTGCGCGGGGCCGAGTCGCGGGACCTGTCGGTGCCCCTGCTCGGTGACCGGGCCTCGATGCCGGTGCTGGTGGCACCCACCGCGTTCCACCGGCTGGCCTGCCCCGAGGGGGAACTGGCCACCGCGCGGGCCGCGGCGGCGGCCGGCACGGTGCTGATGACCGGGATGGCCTCGACGGTGGAGGTCTCCGCGGTGACCGGGGCCGCGCGGGCGGTGCGGGCGGATGCCGCGGTGTGGTTCCAGCTCTACCTCCAGCCCGAGCCTGAGGTGGTCACCGCCCTGGTGCGGCGGGCCGAGCGGGCCGGCTGTACGGCCCTGGTGGTCACCGTGGACTCGCCGGTCTTCGGGCGGCGCCGCCGCGACGAGCGCAATGGCTTCCGCGATCTGCCGCCGGGGCTGGCGGCGGAGAACATGCGGGACCTGCCGGGCGGGCCGCCCGGGGGTACCCGGGACATCGCCATGTCCCCGGCGCTGTCCTGGGACGACCTGCGCCGGCTGCGGGCGCGGACAAGGCTGCCGGTCCTGCTCAAGGGGGTACTGCACCCCGAGGACGCGCGGTCGGCGGTCGCCGAGGGGGTGGACGGCCTGCTGGTCTCCAACCACGGCGGCCGGCAACTGGACGCCGCGGCGGCCCCGATCGAGGCGCTGCCGGGGATCGTCGCGGCGGTGGGCGGCCGGGTGCCGGTGCTGCTGGACGGAGGTGTGCGGTCCGGCTCCGATGTGGCGGTGGCCCTCGCGCTGGGCGCCCGGGCGGTGGCGGTCGGCCGACCGGTGGTGTGGGGGCTGGCGGCGGACGGCGAGGCCGGGGTGCGGAGCGTGCTGGAGGCGTTCCGCGAGGACTTCGACCATGTGCTGGCGCTGTGCGGCGGTCGCGTCCCGGCCGACCTGGCCGCCGATCAGGTGGTGCGGCGCGGGGCCTGGGGGGTGGCGCGGTGAGGGCCCGGCGGCTGGTGCTGCCCGCGGCGCTGCTGGGCTCGCTGCCGTACTGGCTGCCGCGCTCGGTGGTGGCGCTGCGGGGCACGGTGTTCGCCCGGGTCAACGGGCAGGACACGCTCACCTTCCCCAGTCCGTCGTTCGGCCCGGAGCGCTTCACCGAGGTGTACGGGCATCCCGGGGCGGTCGGGCGCAGCAAGGGGGCGGCGCTGTCGGACCTGTTCTGGTACTGGCTGGCGCCCGGCCCCCAGGTCCACCAGGAGCACCTGGAGCCCGGTGCCCGCTACGCCGAGGTCGCGGCCACCACCCGGGCGGTGCTCGCCGGCTCCGGTCAGGCCCTGTCGGAGGCGGCCGCCCGCTGCACCGCCTCGGTGCTCGACGCCCAGGTCACCCGACGGGCCTCGCTGGTGCGGTTGCGGGATCTGATGATGCCGGTGTGGGCGGAGTTCTTCTACGAGCTGGTCTTCCGCGAGCCCTGTCCGCCCCAGGCCCGGCGGCTGATCGTGGACAACGCCGACGACGTGGTGAGCGCGCTCAAGTGCACCCGGCCGCGGCACCTGGGCCGGCGCGACCGGCTGACCCGCTATCTGCTGCGCCGGCTGGCGGCCGGCCAGGTGCCGCACGAGCTGCCGCGGAGCCTGACGGAGCAGGAGCGCGCCTGGTACCTCCAGGGCACCTTCTTCAACACCGCGGTGGTGCAGATGTCGGAGGCGATGGCCCATCTGCTGCTGGTACTGGCCCGGCATCCCGGGGTGCAGCGGCGGTTGGCGGAGCGACCGGCGGACGACGCCTACCTGTCCCAGGTGATGAACGAGACCTTCCGGCTCTATCCGCTGTTCGGGGTGGCGCACCGGGTCGCCACCACCGAGATCGCCCTGCCCGGCGCGCCGGTGATCCCGCAGGGATCGGTGCTCTGCTTCAGCTACCCGGACTACCACGCCTGCGGCTGGAGCGATCCGGAGGTGTTCCGTCCGTCCCGCTGGACGGACCCCGCGGTGGCCAGGGAGGCCCACCACATCCCGTTCGGGGTGGCGGGCAACCGGCCCTGCCCGGCCTGGCGGCTGGCGCCGCTGGTGATGCGGGCGGCCACCCGCGAGGTGCTGCGCCGGTTCACCCTCGACTCGCCGGTCTCGCACACCCGCTCCCTGCCGCATCGGGGGCCTTGCCTGCTGGTGCGGCGCACCGCGCCGCTGCCCTCGGGGCAACGCCACGCCGTACGGGCCTTCCTGCGGACCCGCGACCGGTGGGAGGACGTGTGGCGGGCACCGCTGCAACTCGTCCTGGGCACCGGGATGGTGCTGGCCGCCAGGAGGCAGCGGCCGGCCGAGCGGTACTTCGCCACCCATGACACCGAGGGGCGTCCGCTGCCCGAGGGCGACGGCCCGCGGTGCCCGTTCGGCGGCTGACACGGGGCGGTCCGCGCCACCGGGACGCTCGCACGGCAGCCTGTCACGACGTGGGACGAGTCCTCGCCACCGGCCAGGCATACAGCCGCCCCGCACACCACACGACAGGAACCAATCCCCGCCGTACTGGATGAACCCGCAGCCCACAGCACCTACGACGACCAAGTGGGTCTCGCACCGGGCAAGATGGGCGACATGGTCGATGAGGGAAACTCGGGCTTCACGCTGCCGCGGGGTGCGACAGGCTTCTTCGTACCGAAGGACGGCCCCCTTCCGGATACCGACCTGCGGGCGTTCCGGACCGCTTTGTATGCCGCTGCCCGAGTCGTCGAAGGCCACGTGGGCGAGATCGAGGGCCACGAGTACCCCCGGACCTTCCACACCGCGTCGGTCGTCGATCGCACTGGCGAGAGCGTCATCCTGTGTCACGCCCATCACCCCTGGATCGCCTTCGCACAAGAACGCCGGAACTGGTACGCAGAGGAGTTTCTCCCCCCTCCGCCGTGGGCCTCTCTCTTCGCTGAAGCAGGCTTCGTGGTTCTGAGTAGCGAGCTGCTCGCCACGCCTCTCTCCGACGTGGACACTTCGGTGCTTACACAGGGCGAGTGGCGCCACATTCGCTCCTACGGCATCACCACGTTGGGCGGAACGCTCTTCAACGCATGGGCCTGATGACCAAGCAGAGTCGTTGAACGACAGGGTCGAAGTCCTCAGCACATCTTCCCGATGTTCCGTGCGCGCGCCCGCTCTCCGGCGTTCTCCGGGCGGATTCGCTCGGCCAGGCAGTGCCGATGGGAAATGATGGTGTGGCTTCCTGGACCGTCGCTGCTTCGCGAGTCCAGGACGAGGGCGTCCCCACCTGGGCTCAACGTGGTCCGTTCACCACAGAAGTCGCAGCTCCAGACCAGTGACTCCAGGTCGGCGGGGCGGATGCTGAGCCGCACTGACACCGGCGGATGCCAGCGGTTGATGTGCTCGATCACCGCGTCGATCCTGCGTGTCGTCGGCCTCACAGCCGCTCACCGCGCTCAGGGCCCGCAAGCCGTCATCGTATGGGGGCGCGACGGGCCCAACGCTGGCCGCGGACGGGCTCGCCGCCCGCAGGAACAGCTGCTGAGTCCTGAGGATCGGCAGCGCGCCGCCATCGGGGCACGCCCCAGGGGAACCGTCATCGCCGAGGTCGGCCCGGTGCCTCTCTCCGACGGTCTCGGCCCACTTCCCCCTCTCCCCCGAGGGATATTTCCTTGACAGGATCGCAAGCGTCGACAGATCGTCAGCCCACGCGTATGAACCACTGCCGGGGCCCTACCGGGCGCACCCTCCGGGTCACGGCACCGGACTTCGGCGGAGCACCCATGGCATCCCTCGCATCCCTCTCCCTCCCTCTCACCACCGACCGGTTGCTGCTGCGGCTGTTCACCGCGGAGGACGTCGACGACATGCACGCCTACCAGGGCCTGGCGAGCGTCGCCCGCTACCTGTACCGGCCGCCGCGCACCCGCGAGCGCTGCGTCGAGGTGATCGACCGGATCGCCACCGCGACCGCCTGGGAGCAGGACGGCGACAGCCTGACCCTGGCCGTCTGCCGCCAGGACCGGCCGGGGGTCATCGGCGAGGTCGTCGTCACGCTCACCCATGCCCGGGCGCGCCAGGTGGAGATCGGCTGGGTCTTCCATCCCGGGCACCACGGCCGGGGGTACGCGAGCGAGGCGGCTCTGGCCCTGGCCAGGGCCGCCTTCGACCACCTCGGGGCGCACCGGCTGTACGCCCGCCTCGACGCGGAGAACACCGGCTCGGCCCGGGTGTGCGAACGCCTGGGGATGCGCAAGGAGGCGCATCTGGTGGAGAGCGATCTCGACGGGACCCGCTGGGGCAGCGAGTGCATCTACGCCGCGCTCGCCCACGAGATCGGCCGCCCCCGGCCCGCGGGGGAGGCCGGTGCGGCCCTGACCTGAGCCGCCGGGGGGCGGGCACCGTGTGGGCGGTGTCGCCGGCCGCGCCCGGTCGCCTGGCGTGCGGGCGCGGTCGGGGCTCAGGCGTCGGCGCGGTCGGGGCTCGGCCGAACGGTGGACGTCGCCGTGCGGGAGCTGCCCGTGCCGGCCACGGCGATCAGCGTCAGGGTCGCGCACAGGGCGTACGTCCAGCCGCCCCAGGCCAGAAGTGCCGGGTGGGCGGCGGGGTCCGGGAGCCGGTCCTGCACCCGGGTCAGCTGGGGCACCACCCGGCCCCCTGCCATCACCACCCACAGTCCGCAGGCGATCCGGCTGCACAGCCGGTCCCGCCGCGGGCCGTGGACCAGCCAGACCAGCGCGGGCACACACCAGATCCAGTGGTGACTCCAGGAGATGGGCGCCAGCAGCAGCCCCAGGAGCTGCACCGCCACCAGCACGGCGAGCCGGTCGCGGGTCCGCCAGGCCGCGCGCAGGGCGTACCCGGCCAGCACCAGCGCCATGACCGCGGCCAGTGACCAGGCCAGCCCGTGCCCGACGTCGTGGCCGACGAACCGGCTGAGGGCGCCGCGCACCGACTGGTTGCGCATCGAGTCCACCCGGCCGATCCGGGTGGTGTCCGGAAGCAGCCGGTGCCAGTACCGTACGGACTCCTCGGCGACCACCCACCACGCCGCCGCGACCGAGCCCGCGAAGACGAGTGCCGCGCAGGCCGCCGCCCGCCACTGCCGGGTCACCAGGAAGTAGAGCCCGCCGACCGCCGGGCTGAGCTTCACCCCGGCCGCCACGCCGACCCCGGCGCCGGAACCGAGGCCGCGCGCGGCAGTCCCCCACGGCGCGGTCAGGCCGCCCAGCACCAGCACCACCAGGAACAGATTGACCTGGCCCAGGTCGAGGGTGTGCCGCACCGGCTCCAGCCACAGGCTCCCGGCCACCCACAGCATCAGCTGCCGCCGGTCCACGGTGCCGGCCCAAGGGGGCAGCAGCCGGACGGCGCCCCAGACCAGCGCGGGGATCGCGGCCACGCACAGCAGCTGCCACAAGGCCGCCGCCACGGGCCAGGGCAGCAGTGACAGGGGCAGGAAGACCAGAGCGGCGAAGGGCGGATAGGTGAAGGGGAGCGCCGGTGCCGGGCCATCCACGCGCAGCCGCACATCGTAGAGGTGACCGGTCAGCACCCGCGGGGAGGCGGTGTAGTACACCCTCAGGTCCACCATGTCCGGCCGCGCGACCAGCAGGACCATCAGCGCATGGAGCGCCAGTGAGGCGGCCAGCCACCAACCCGCGCGCCCCAGCACCCAGCTGCGGCCCCACCGGCGCCACCGGCCCCACCGGGCCCGCGGCGAGCCGGTGGCGTCCCCGCCCCGTGCGCCCTTGCCCGGCGGCACGGCCCCGAAGCCGTCAGACAACGCCTGGCCCGCGGGGCTCGTGGAGGATGTCCGAACACTGCTGGGGGTCCATGGCCCGATCCTCGACCGCCCAGCCGCCGGCCGACGGGATCGTGGCTGCCACCACCACACCGCCGGGCGCAGAATGCACCCGGACGGCGCAGGTCCTGACGGATCCGGCGGTCCGGAGCGGCCTGGCCCCTGCCGGGCCCGATCGCCGCCGGACCTGGGCAGCGCCGTGGATCTCGACGGACCCGAGCGGCGCGGGCCGCGGGCGGGTAATTGGGATGCGGGCCGGTCCGGGCGCGTGATACTCCGTCGGCCATGAATGATCTGGTAACGGAGCGGCTGGTGCTCCATCCGCTGAGCGTGGCCGAGGCCCGGCAGTTGGTGGCGGACGGGCCGGAGCGGCCGGTCCACTGGGGTCCGGAGTACCCCATGGACGGAGACCGCAGGGCGATGCGGCATCTCCTGGACCGCGACGAGGGCGACGGCCCCGGGCACCCCGGCGTCTTCGAGATACGCCGCCGCGAGGACGGGCAGGCGATCGGCGGCATCGGCTTCCACGGCCCCGCGGACGAACACGGCAGCGTCACGATCGGCTACGGCCTGATCCCCTCGGCCCGTGGTCGCGGCTATGCCTCCGAGGCCCTGCGCGGGCTGCTGGAGTTCGCCCGCGCCCAGGGCTTCGCCCGGGTGAAGGGGGACGCCGACCACGACAACACCGCCTCCCAGCGGGTGATGCGCTCGGCCGGGATGCGGCAGGTCGGCCAGGACGCACAGGTCGTCTTCTTCGAGACCGCCTGGGACGGTGCGGTGCCCGCCCCTCTGGGCTGATCCGCCTTCCCTCCGGCGGTGGTCGGTGACCGGCCGGCGGCAGCCGTCGCGGTCCGCCACCGCCGGCCGGAGCGGGATCCCCGTGGACCCCGGGGGTCTTCCGGTATCCGATCCGGCGGCGGGGCGGCGGGCGTCCCGCGCCATCCGGCGGTGTACTCGGCTCCGTGGTGTGCCCAGCGGCTTTGTACCTGCCTGCTGATGCTCCGTAGGATGCGCCGATGATCACAAAGAAACGCCTGGCGGCAGGCGCGCTCGGGCTGCTGGCGGCCCTGGCGTGCGGCCTGATATCACCGCCGGCTGCCCTTGCCGACGAACCGGCGAAGGAATCCCCCAAGGTCGAGCTGGTGCTGGATGTCAGCGGGTCCATGCGGGCCCGTGACGTGGACGGTATGTCCCGGATGGCAGCGGCCAAGCAGGCCTTCAACGAGGTGCTGGACGCGGTGCCTCAGGAGGTGCAGCTCGGTATCCGTACCCTGGGCGCCACCTATCCGGGCAAGGACCGGGTGGTGGGCTGCCGGGACAGTCAGCAGCTGTACCCGGTGGGCCCGGTGGACCGCACCGAGGCGAAGACCGCCGTGGCGACGCTGCGGCCCACCGGCTGGACACCGATCGGTCTGGCCCTGCGCGGGGCCTCCAAGGACCTGTCGGGCGGCAACGCGACCCGCCGGATCGTGCTCATCACCGACGGCGAGGACTCCTGCGGCCGGCCCGACCCCTGCGACGTGGCCCGCGAACTGGCCGCCGACGGCACCCACCTGGTGGTGGACACCCTCGGCCTGACCCTGGACCGCAAGGTCCGCGAGCAGCTGAGCTGTATCGCCGAGGCCACCGGCGGCACCTACACCGCGGTCCAGCACACCGATCAGCTCTCCACCCGCATCAAGCAGTTGGTGCGGCGTTCGGCCGACGCGCCGGTGGAGACGCCGGCGGCGGTCGAGGGCGCCCGCGCCTGCCGGGCCGCCCCCTCGCTCGGGGCCGGGCTGTACACCGACCGGGAGGGCTTCGGTGAGCGGCGCTGGTACCAGGTCCAGGTCAAGCCGGGGCAGGAGCTGCGAGCCGGAGTGAGCGTCGGCGCCGACCGCGCGGTCGACCCCAACTACGGCGTGCTGGTACGCGCGGTGGACGCGGGCGGCCGGGAGTTGGTGCGCGGACAGGAGTCCGGCAACGGCCGCACCGATGTGGTCTCGGCGGGGCTGCGCTATCCGATCGCCGAGAAGGAGGACGACGAGGAGGCGCGGACGATCTGCCTGGAGGTGACCCACTCCTTCTCGGCTCCGCCCTCGGTCAAGCGCAGCCCCGGCCTGCCCGTGGAGTTGGCCATCGACCTCGTGGACACCGACGACCGGCCGATGGACGCCGCCGCCTTCGGGCTGGGCCGCGGCTGGGTGCTGCTGGCCGTGCTCACCGTCACCGGTCTGCTCGCCGGACTCCTGTGGGGCTGGCTCGCGCGCTGGCGCATCACCATCTGGAGGTCCAACTGATGCGTGCCCTTCGTATGGCGGGCGCCGCCGCCGCACTGTGTGCCGCCCTGTTCGCCGCGGCGCCCGCGGCACAGGCGGATTCCGACCCCTCCGCGCCGACCGAGGCGGGAACCGGCTTCCGTACCGCCACCGAGATCGAGCAGGGCCAGACGGCCACCGCCTCGGCGTCCAACGGCGACTACCTGTACTGGGTCTTCCCGGCCGCGGCCGGTCAGATACCCACCGTCGAGGCGACGGTGAAGCTGCCCCCGGCGGCGAGCCGGCACGGCGGCACCACCTGGCAACTGGACGTGTACGACGGTCTGCGCCGACACCAGGCGTGCACCACCGGCCGGCAGACCCGTTCCGCGGGGCAGCAGGACCAGTCGGTCTCGCTGCGCTGCACGCTGCGCCAGGTGCGCCCGTGGTCGGAGACCTGGGCCAACGACCCGCTGCCGGGCGCGTACTACGTGCGCCTGACCGTCGTGGACCTGCCTGACCAGGATCTCGGTCTGCCGATCCAGGCCCAGGTCGAGGCGGCTTCGCGGGACGCGGGCGGCCGGTACGCCGAGGGCGGCTCGGTGGCTCCGCTGAACCCGCGGGTCCGGGCCGGCAAGGTGGCCGCGGCGGACTCCGCTGCGGCCGGCGACGAGCAGAGCACCACCCGGGCCACCGCGGTGAGCGAGCCGGAGGACGGCTGGGACGGTGGCTGGTTCTCCGACCGCTGGGTGTGGACCGTGGCCGGTGCCGTGCTGGGCGCGCTGGCGGGCGTGGGCGGCTATGTGCTGACCCGTCACCCGCGCTTCACCGGGCGTCCGCCGACCGGCGCCTGACCCCCTGTTCGAGCGGCGCGCCGTCCACGGTCTGGTGGGCGGCGCGCCGCTCGTCGTGTGCGACGTCCGCTCGGGCGGTACGGGTGCTCCGGGACCGTGGGGCGCGGCCCGAGCGGGACACGGCGGGGCGGCTCGGATGGACGCTGGCTTTACAGCCTTCTCCGACCCCCGTCAACGGCGCTGATCGGCCAAGCTGAGGAGCCGGCCCGGGCGGCTGTGGGACGCCGGTTCGGGGCCGGTCCGCATGGCGCGGGACCCGTCGATGGGTTGGCCGTGCGGCCGCGGACTTCGGTGATCGAAAGCCTGTGCCACGCCTGCGCGAGACGAGCCCGATGGCGGCCGCCGCCGAATGCTCAACGGGTCTTGTGGCGCGCGCCACAGTCTGGTTAGACTCCCCGGCGTTTCACCAGATGCACATTTCCTTCACATGCTGATCACGCATGATCGGCGATCCTCATGTTCTTCGCAGGGGATGCGCTTACCAGGGGGTTCGAGTGGAACGACGTACCGGCGCCGAGGCGCCCGGAGCCTTACTTCCCGGCAGCTCGCGGGGGCCGGCGTCGGACGTTCCACGCGATGTCCCGCTCGGACTTCCGCAGCCCGACTGCCCCCTGCCCCCGACTTTCGTATCCAGGGCCCAGGTGCTGACCCGGGTCCGGTGATGGCCGCCAAGGCGCCCCGGCCCGACTCCGCCGGCGCCGCAACCGACCCCCGTTCCCACGCCGGCCCCCACCCCGGCACCGGCTCCCGCTTCGACTCCCACTGCGGCTCCCACTCCGGCTCGGCCAGGAACCCGCGGCGGCCCGGGTGGGTCCGTACCGCCGATGCCCCGGGCGGTGCGGTGTGAGCCGCGGGCCGGAGCCCCGCGCGGCCGGTGCGGACGGCGCGGGGCTCCCCGCCGGATCCGGCTTCCGGGTCTACCGCCCGGTGCTGCCCGAGGTGTGCCAGAGCGACCCGCGGTTGATGGCGCTGGCCGGGGACGCGGGCGGGCGGTGCGAGGTCTTCGCCTGGCACGCGGGCACCCGCCGCGCCCGGCAGGTCACCGACCGGCCGCACGGCACCCTGCACTGCGCCATCGACGCGGACGCCGCGATCTGGTGGTTCGACGAGGACCGGGACGGCCGCGGCGGTTGGCGCTACCAGCACTTCCACGGCGGCCCGCACCTGCCGGGGCTCACCGGAGTGCCCCCGGGGACGCCCCGCGGGCTGTCCCGCGCCGACGACGGCACGGTGGCCGTCGGCCTCGGCGGACCGGACGGCCTCAACGTCCACCTGGGACACCGCGGACGCCCCGGGCACCGGGTGCTGCGGGTCCCGGGCCCCGCGGTGCTCGCCGGGTTCTCCCCCGGCGGCGACCTGCTGGCGGTGACCGAGCACGCCGCCGGCCCGCGGGCGGTCACCGTCCACGCGGCGGCCGGCGGCCGGGTCGGCGAGCCGGTGGCGCGGCTCTCCGGCCGGCACGGGCGGCTGTGGGCCCTCGGGTTCGCCGCCCGGCAGGCCGGCGCACCCGCCGAACTGCTGCTCGTCCGCGAGGAGGCGGATCGCTACGTACTGGCCGGCTGGCGGCCCGGCAGCGGTCTGCGGGAGTACCGCTGGTGCGCCTTCGACACCGAGATCAGCGCACGCTGGTACCCGGACGGGCGGCGGGTGCTGATCCGCCAGGACCGCCGCGGACGCAGCACGCTGTCCGTCGCCGACCTGGACCGCCGGACCCTGGACCCGGTGCCGGTGGCGCCCGGCAGCCTGCTGGACGCCGCGCCCCGGCCCGGGGGCGAGGTGCACTACCTGTGGACCGACTCCGCCACCCCGCCCCGGCTGGGCTCCACCGCGGGCACCCCGCTGCCCACGGTGGGCGCGCCCGAGGGGCGGGTGCCCGGCCGGCACACCCAGCTGTGGACCGACGGCCCGGACGGACCGGTGCACACCCTGCTGAGCCTGCCCGGCCCCCCGGTGCACCGCCCGCCCCTGGTCTTCCTGGTGCACGGCGGTCCCGCCGACCACGACCGGGACGCCTACGACCCGATGGTGCACTCGCTGGTCGCCTCGGGGTTCGCGGTCGCCCGCGTCAACTACCGCGGCTCCACCGGGTACGGACCGCGCTGGCGCTCCGCGTACCGCGAGGGGGTCGGGCTCACCCAGGTCGCCGACCTCGCCGCGGTCCGGGCGGATCTGCTGCGCCGCGGCCTGGCCCGGGCGGACGCGATCGGCCTCTGGGGCACCTCCTGGGGCGCCTACCTGGCGCTGCTGGCCCTGGGCACCCGGCCGGACCTGTGGCAGGCGGGGGTGGCGGTGAAGCCGGTGGCGGACTGCGCGGCCGCCTACCACGCCGGCACACCGGCGCTCCGCGCCCTGGACGAGGCGCTGTTCGGCGGCCCCCCGGAGCAGGTCCCCGCGGCGTACGCGCGCAGCTCGCCGATCCGGTACGCCTCTCGGGTGCGGGCGCCGCTGCTGGTGGTGGCGGGGGCCCGGGACGAGAAGTGCCCGCCCGGGCAGGTGCGCGACTACCTGGCCGCGCTGACCGCCGCCGGGGTGTGGCACGAGGCCCTGTGGCTGGACACCGGCCACGACGGCTACCTCGGCGGCGAGCACATGACGGTGCTGCGCCGCGCCATGGCCTTCCTCGACCGGGCCCTGCGCGGCCCGCGGCGGACGGCCTCCCATGCTCCCGGCGCCGACCGGCCCGGGGAAGGCGGCGGCCGTGCCACAGCCGCTCGCCGGGATCGACCGCACGGCCCCGACGGCACGACCGGTGTGCCCGGTGGGGCCGACGAGACCACGGAGAGGGGGTAGAGCCATGCAGAAGGACATCATCCACAACGACCCGCTGACGGGCGACGAGGAGAGCCGCAGTCCGGGCGTGGGGATCAGCATCACCGTCCCGTTCCGCAGCGCCGAGGACAGCGAGGAGGAGTGATCCTCCCCCGGCCGGCCCGGTCCCGATCCGGGCCGGCCGGGTGCCCGGCGCTCCACTCGTCCCGTACCCCGCACCGAGGAGCCGTCATGCGCGTCCTGCTGGTCAACATGCCCTGGTCCCCCGTCGACCTGCCCTCGCTCGCGCTCGGCATCCTCAAGCGTGGCGTCGACGAGCGGGTCCCAGGGGCCGAGGCGGAAGTCCTGCACGCCAACCTGGAGTTCACCGACTGGATCACCGACCGCCTCCGCTTCACCGCCGCCGACTACGAGTTCTACGCGCTGTCCTCCTACTTCCTGGGCTGCGGAGACTGGGTGTTCTCCGCCGCCCTCTACGACGACCCGCGGTGGCGGGAGGCGGAGTTCGAGGCGGCGATGAAGGAGAAGCTGAGCGCCTCCCGGCTGCGCAAGTCCCGGGAACTGCACCGGTTGGCGCCGGAGTTCGTGCGGGAGATCGCGGAGCGCATCGTCGCGCACCGCCCGGACGTGGTCGGGTTCACCTCGACCTTCCAGCAGAACACCGCGGCGCTGGCGGCGGCCAAGGCTGTCAAGCTCCTGGCCCCGCACATCGTGACGGTGTTCGGCGGCGCCAACTGCGACGCCGAGCAGGGCGCCGCCGTCCACCGCAACTTCCCCTTCGTGGACTATGTGGTGCGCGGCGAGGGGGAGGCCGCGTTCCCGGCCCTGCTCACCGCGCTCACCGAGGGGTCCACGGACCTGTCCGGCGTCCCCGGGCTGTGCCACCGGCCGGCCGGCGGCGGCAGCGTCGCCAACCCGATGAGCAGCAGCCCGCTGCCGCCCGCCGCGATCCTGCCGCCCGACTACTCCGGGTACTTCGAGCGGCTCGCGGACTCCGCGGCCCACGCCTGGGTGGAGCCCAAGCTGGTGGTGGAGGGCGCCCGGGGGTGCTGGTGGGGGGAGAAGCACCACTGCACCTTCTGCGGCCTCAACGGCTCGTTCATGCAGTTCCGCAGCAAGAGCCCGGAGGTCTTCTACCAGGAGATCACCGATCTGGCCCGGCGCCACCGGGTGCTCGACATGTACGTGGTGGACAACATCCTCGACATGAACTACCTGACCACGGTGCTTCCCCGGGTCATCGAGTCCGGCCACGACCTGCGGCTGCACATCGAGATCAAGGCGAACATGCGGCGTCCCCAGCTGCGCACCCTGGCCGAGGCCGGGATGATCTACGTCCAGCCGGGCATCGAGAGCCTCAACAGTCGGGTGCTGGGGCTGATGGACAAGGGCGTCAGCGGATGCCAGAACGTCCGGATGCTGCGCGACGGAGCGGAGACCGGGCTCTCGGTGTCCTGGAACTACCTGCACGGCTTCCCGGGTGAGACGGAGGCCGACTACACACCGGTGATCGCGCAGCTGCCGGCCCTGGAGCACCTCGATCCCCCGGTGGACCTGTCGGCCCGGATCGCCATCGAGCGCTTCAGTCCCTACTTCAACCGGCCCGAGCTGGGGTTCTCCGGGCTGCGTCCGGAGGAGCACTACCGGTTCACCTACGATCTGCCGGAGGCGGAGCTGCTCGACCTGGCCTATGTCTTCGAGGCGCCGGAGCGCGGTATCGGCGAGCCGACCGTGACCGCCCTGAACGAGGCGCTGGGCGCCTGGAAGAAGCACCACTCCGACAGCCGGCTGACCCACACCGACCTGGGCGACCGGATCGTGCTGGTCAGCCGCCGGCGGCTGTTCGACTGGGGCGCCATGGAGCTGACCGACCCGATGCAGCTGGCGGCGTTCCGGCTGCTGGACCAGCCGCATTCGCCCGCCGCGCTGACCCGCAAGATCGCCGCCCGGCTGCCGGACGCGGCACCGGAGGAGTCCGCGGTGACCGCGCTGCTGAAGGGCTGGCTCGACCTCGGGCTGGTGTTCACCGACGGCGGTCAGTACGTCCATGTGGCGCCGGCGGCGGTCAACGCGGACCTGCTGCGGCTGTACTTCATGCGCCACCGGTACGCCGGCACCGAAGCCGCCAAACCCGCCGAAGCCGCCGTGTGCGGCTGAGGTTCCGTACCGCACCGACAGCCCGTCCGTCCCCGCGGGGCCCGTTCCCGCCCCGGCGGTCCGTCCGCACCCCGCAGCAGGAGGAGCCATGAGCAGCACGACCAGCACCGCGGCCATCCGGGACGAGCTCAGCGTGCTCGCCTGGCGGGACTACGACCCCGACGCCTGCCGGGTGCCCGGCATGGAGCTGGGCGAGGTGCGGCTCACCGGCGGGGCCGGCGAGGAGGCCCGGCGGCTGTGGGAACTGGGCGCCCGGCAGGTCCAGCTGCCGTACGCCGTGGACCTGGCCGCCGCGGCGGACGATCCGCGGGCGGCGGCCCGGGCGGTGCGGGCGCTGTGCCTGGTCCGCGACTTCACCGCGCAGGCCCTCGTCGTACGGTGGCGGCTGCGGCTGCCCGCCGACGGCCCGGACGCCTGGCAGCCGCTGAACCACCTCCAGCCGCCGCTGGAGCTCACCGGCCCCGGCGACCCGGCCGCCGCGCTGCAGACGTGGCGGGAGAACCACTACCTGTGCAAGTGCCTGTGGCGGCAGGGTCCCGGCTTCCTCCAGATCCGCGACCGCCGCTGGGGTGAGCTGCGCCGCTTCACCGTGGCCGAACCGGGATACCCGGAGGCCATCGCCCAGCTGTCCGACGGTGCGCCCTGCCACGCCCTGCCGCCGGAGATCCTGGCCGACTTCCGCGCGGAGCAGCTGGTCGGCCAGGTCGGCGATCTGGCCTGGTGGCTGCCCTACCGGGTCCGGCGGTGGATCCAGGAGGCGATGACCGTCTGACGCCGAGGCACCGGGCCGCCC
>NZ_SRID01000618.1 GCF_004684805.1 Streptomyces palmae | reverse complement strand
GATCCAGGGGGCGGCGGGGTTCGGGGCGACCTGCCAGTCGACCTGCTCCGCGTAGACCGCGGCGATGTGCTCGGGATCGCGCGAGGCGGTCCGGGCCAGGAAGTCCTGGACGACCGCCCGGGTCTGCTCGGTGACCGTCTCGTTGCCGCTGATCGCACTGCTGCCCATGATCGCTCTCCCGTCCCCGGTGGTCCGTCGCGCGTCGCCCGCGCCCCGCACATCTCGTGTGTCCCGCGCGTCTCGCGTGTCGGGACAGAGCCTGCCGGGCCCGGCCATCCGGGTCGATTACCCGCCGGGTAATGCCCGCCCGGGGGAGACCGGCACCGGGTCGCCCCGGCGCCGGCCAGCCCCGGCCGGCCTCCCGCGGAACACCGGCCGGGGCGAGCGCACCCAGCCCGGGCCGGCAGCCGCCGACCGCCAGGTCACCAGGTCATCCGTCGCCGACCGCCAGGTCACCGGCGGCCCGGCGCGCGGCGTCCCGGCGTTCGGCCCAGCCCGACAGGGCCATGCCGCAGGCATGATCCATGTGCCGCAGGCCGTGCAGGTCGAGCCGTACCTCGCGGTCGCGGGGGAGGGCTTCCAGCTCGTCGAGGAGTTTGGGCAGCCGCAGGAACGTCGCGTTGCCCAGCACCCGCACCCGTACCGGCCCCTCCGCTTCCTCCAGGCCGGCGATGTCCAGGTGGACGTGCGAGGTCTCCCAGGCGGACTTGGCCACCGCCATCAGCAGCCCGACCAGCACCCCCTCGAACATGTTGGTGAGCACGATCGCCGCCGCGGTCACCACCAGCACCACCGCCTCACCCCGGTGCTCCCGCCACAGCGGGGCCAGCTCACGCACCGGGAGCAGCTTCCAGCCGGCGTGCACCAGCACCCCGGCCAGCGCACAGATCGGGATCACCCCCAGCGCGGCCGGGAACAGCACCGCGAAGACCAGCAGCCACACCCCGTGCAGCACCCGCGAGGCCTTGGTCCTGGCGCCCGCCCGGACGTTGGCCGAGCTGCGCACGATCACCGCGGTCATCGGGAGCGCCCCGAGCGCCCCGCACACCGCGTTGCCCGCGCCCTGGGCGATCAGCTCCTTGTCGTAGTCGGTGCGCGGCCCGTGGTGCAGCCGGTCCACCGCCGCCGCGCTGAACAGGCTCTCCGCCGAGGCGATCAGCGTGAAGGCCAGCACCGTGCCCAGCACCCCGAACTCCGCGAGCTTCCCGACCTCGTCACCGCCCGGCGGCTGCACCGCGTCCAGCAGCCCCTGCACCTCCACTCGCGCGACGGGCAGGTCCAGCACCGCCACCGCCAGGGTGGCCAGCGCCACCGCGGCCAGCGGGGCGGGCAGCGCCCTCGCCCCCCGGCGCCAGGTGGGCCACAGGACGAGCACCACCATGGTGCCCGCGCCCACCGCCGCGGCCTGGAGCGCGGTGCCGGACCGGGCCGTGTCCAGCACCAGATCGGGCAGGTGGGCGAGCTTCGCCGGGCCGCTGCCCGGGGCCGGGGTGTCGGCGAGCGCGTAGAGCTGGCCGGCGATCAGGACCAACCCGATCCCGGCCAGCATGCCCTGCACCACGGCCACCGAGATGGCCCGGAACCAGCGGCCCAGCCGCAGTAAACCCATGGCCAGCTGGAGCACCCCGGCGGCCAGCACCAGGACGCCGAGCACGGACAGCCCGTACTCGTCCACCGCCTCGTGGACCAGCACGGTCAGCCCGGCGGCCGGGCCGCTGACCTGGAGGCTGCTGCCCGGCAGCGCCCCGGCGACCAGGCCGCCGACGATTCCGGTGATCAGGCCCAGTTCGGCGGGTACGCCGGAGGCCACGGCGACGCCCACGCACAGCGGCACGGCGACGAGGAACACGACGATCGAGGCGGTGACATCGGCCCGGAGTGTGCCGGTGCCGCCCGCGGGTCGGACACGGTCGAGAAGGGTTCTGTTCATGAGGGTGCCTCCAGCGCGCCCGAGGCCGGCCCGGGGGCGCGGCGGGGCGCGTCGCTTGGTGAGCAGGGGTCGGGCCGCCGTCGCACACCGGACGGGTGGAGCGGCGGGTACGGGAGATGGG
>NZ_SRID01000617.1 GCF_004684805.1 Streptomyces palmae | reverse complement strand
GTCTTTGGCCAGGCAGGGGGTGATGAGGGGGTGGAGCGGTGTGGGGACGGCGGAGAGGTCGGGTTCGCCGTGTACCACTTCGTATTGCACTGCGGCTATGTGGCTGCCGTCGAAGGCGCGTCGTCCGCCGGCCGCGTAGGTGAGTACGGCGCCGAGGGCGAAGATGTCGCCGGCTGGGCCGACGCGTTGGCCGAGGGCTTGTTCGGGGGCGCCGTATCCGGGGGTGACGGGTATGTGGCCGGTGGTGGTGAGGGTGAGGCCGTGTTCGGGTCGGGCGATGCCGAAGTCGATGATGCGGGGTCCGTCCGAGGTGAGGATGATGTTGGCGGGTTTGAGGTCACGGTGGACGAGTCCGGCTGCGTGGATGTCCTGGAGGGTGGCTGCCAGCGCGGCCGCCAGTTCTTGGGTGCCCAGTCCGCCGAGTGGGCCGTGTTTCTCGACTGCTTCTTCCAGGGTGGGTCCGGGCAGGAACTCGGTGGCGATCCAGGGTCGGCCGCCTTCGGTCCAGGCGCCCAGTACTCGGGCGACACCCGGGCTGGTGACGGCTTGGGCGGCCTGTGCTTCGCGGAGGAAGCGTTGGGCCATGCCGTGGTCGTGGGCGAGTTCGGGGCGGAGTACTTTCACCGCGACGGGTCGGCCGTTGTCGTCACGGCCGAGGTACACCTTGCCCATGCCGCCCTCGCCGAGGACGCCGAGGACGCGGTACGGGCCCAGGCGGAGCGGATCGCCGGTGCCGAGTGGCTTCATCGCTGGTCTCTTCCTGTCAGGACTGCCTGACTGCCATGGCTGAGGTGGCGCTTACTCGAAGGGCAGGGCGCATACGATCTCGCCACTGATCCAGATGAACCTTCTGGCGCGTTCGTGCGCGACCGGAGTGGTGTCGAACCTGCTGGGGACGGGCGTGGTCCAGGCGACTTTGTGGTCCCGCAGGTCGATCGCGCTGATCTGCGAGCTGCGGTCGTCCGCGAGGTAGACGTACTTCTTTCCGACCAGTGGGGTCGTATCGAGGTTGGGCTTCTGGTCGATGTCGCATTCCCACAGCAGGGTGCCGTCGCGGGCGTCCACGGCGACCAGGCCACGGGTACCCTCGGCCGCGTACACGACACCGTCCTTCAACGCTGGTCGGCCGTACAGACGGGAGCCGGTAGCGAGACCCTTGTCCCGCCCTTTGCCGAACCGCCACCCGCCGTTCGGGTCGCGGAAGGGGATGGAACGCAGCTCGGACGTGCTGTAGTACAAGCACGTGCTGTCCAAGGCCAGTTGGTTCCGGTAGAGGAACAGCCCGGTGCCCGGCAGAGACCAGTCCCAGATGACCTTGCCGGTGCGGGTGTCCCAGGCTTCCAGGGTGTCCTCCATGGGACGGGCGGTGACCAGGTGACGTCCCCTGGCCTTGGCAGTGATGCCGTCCTGACCGTCGTAGCCAACCGGCTTGCGCCAGCGTTCCCTGCCGGTTCGCAGATCGATGGCGACGATGTGCCATCCCTCGTCGGACTTCTCCTCCGCTCTCTTCTGGGCGTAAACGTATGCCGTCCCGCCGGCGACCAGGAGAAGCCGTGTTTCATGGGCCCTCCGGCCCCCGTCGAAATCCGGCAAGGAGACGGGAAGGGAGCGCAGGGAGCCAGTTTTGAGATCGACGGAGTGCAGTGAGAGCGCATTTCGCGGGTTGACTTCGTCCCGAAATGCATAGAGCCGGTCCTTCTCCAGGGCCAGTGTCCAAGGGGCGTAGCCCCCGTCTCTCGTGTACGAGGAGGTCCATCGCTTCTCGCCGGTCCTCGCGTCCAGCGCCCGCAGGCTCCTGTCGTGCTGCACCAGGATCAGGTCCGCGACCGCCAACGGGGGGAACTGCGAGTCCGTCGGCGGGACTTGCCTCCACCACACCGCGCGTGAGGGCACGTTCGGCGGCCTACGGGCTGGGCTACGGCGTGAGACGGGTTTGCTCTGTGGCTCTTCCCGTCCGTTCCACCACAGCCGGCCTCCTGCTCCCGCGGCGGTGATGGCTGCCGCTGATCCTGCGCCGATGGTGAGGAGTTTGCGGCGGGATGGGCTTGGGGGGCCGGGG
>NZ_SRID01000616.1 GCF_004684805.1 Streptomyces palmae | reverse complement strand
GCCAGACCCGAACCCAGCTCCTCCGGGATGGAGAACAGGTCGAGCTCGGTGCCGAGCTTGCGGTGGTCGCGCTTCTCGGCCTCGGCCAGGAACTCCAGGTGCGCCTTCAGCTCGTCCTTGGACGGCCTGGCGGCGGGCCGGGCACACGAGGAAGGGCGGACGCCTCGCGGCGTCCGCCCTCCGTCAGACTCTGGTGCGCCGGCACCGAGCCGGCGCCGGGTGGCTCAGTGGCCCTGTTCGTCGCGGCGGCGCTGCCACCGCTCCTCGATCCGGTGCATCATCGAACGGCGCTGCCTGCCCTGACGTGGGGCGGCCAGCCTGCCTCCCGGACCACCGGACCGGGGCTCGGACCTGGGGGCCTTGCGCCAGCCGGTGACCATCAGCACGGCACAGCCGAGCATGACCAGGAAGCCCACCACACTGACCGGGATCTGCTGGATCACCACGCCGACCATCAGGAGCGCGATACCCACCAGGAAACCAGCGGCTGCCTGATAGACCCGTCGCCGGGTGTGCGTGCGCAGGCCGCTGCCCTCAAGCGCTGTCGCGAACTTGGGATCTTCGGCATACAGCGCTCGCTCCATCTGCTCGAGCATGCGCTGCTCGTGCTCCGAGAGCGGCACGGAGTCCTCCTACTCGTCGGTCGCGGGGGGCGACCGGGTCGTGCGACCCTTTCAGGATAGGCAGGGATTCGCCCCCGTGAAACCCGCCCCTCTGCGCCAATCAACCCACCGGCATCGTCGTGGTGGATGGTGGTGCTGAAAGCTGCATTCCCCACCCGCCGACCCGCCATGCCGGACGGTTCCCCCGATCATACGGGGCGAAGCCGCTGATCGCGTGGGCGGTGGCCTCCCCCTGTGCCGCCGAGCGGCACAGGGAAGCGGCGTTCGCGCGCCGGCGGCCTGGTACGACCCGGGCCCGCCCGCCGAGGTGGCGGACGGCGCCGCCCCGTCGGGGCGTCAGTCCCGCTCGGCGAGCACGTGCAGCTGGCTCGCCACGGAATGGAAGGCGGGCAGTTCCGCGACGGCCGTCTCCAGCTGGAGCAGGGCGTCCACGGCACCGGGCTCGGTGTCCACCAGCACGCCGGGCACCAGGTCGGCGAAGACGCGTACGCCGTGCACCGAACCCACCCGCAGCCCGGCGTCGCCGACCAGTCCGGTCAGCTGCTCGGCGGTGAAGCGGTGCGGCACCGGGTCCCCCTCGCCCCAGCGGCCCGCCGGGTCGCCGAGGGCCCGCCGGGCCTCGGTGAAGTGACCGGCCAGCGCACGGGCCAGCACCGCGCCGCCGAGCCCGGCCGCGAGCAGGCTGAGGGTGCCGGCGGGGCGGAGGGCGGCGGCGGCGTTCCGTACCCCCTCGGCGGGGTCGTCCACGTACTCCAGCACGCCGTGGCAGAGCACCACGTCATAGCCGGCCCGCTCGACCACGTCGAAGAGTCCGTGGGCATCGCCCTGGACGCCGCGCACCCGGTCGGCGACCCCGGCCTCGGCGGCCCGCCGCTCCAGGGCGAACAGCGCGTTCGGGCTGGGGTCGACCACGGTCACCCGGTGGCCGAGCCGTGCGACCGGCACCGCGAAGTTGCCGGTGCCGCCGCCCGTGTCCAGCACGTCCAGGACCCCGCCGGGCACATCCGCGGCTTTCGCCCGGCGGTCCAGGGCGTCCTTGAGGACCTCCCACACCACGGCGGTGCGGAGGGACGCACGGGGGCGGAACGGGGTCTCCCCGCCGGAGGCGGCGGAAGGCTCTGACACGGCGGATGGCTCCTCGGCGCGGGATGCCGTCGCCGTCTGAGCGGCGACGACGTGGTGCTGACGTCGACGCCCCCAGCCTATTGCCTCGGCACCGGGCACGACCGCCGGGCGGTCCTCCCACCTCGTCGCCCACCGCCTCGACCGAGACGGGCGGCGTCCTGCCCCCCGTCCCGTGTCGCCCATCACCGCCCTCGACCGAGACCCGCGGCTTCCGGGCCCCACCCGACCCGCCGCCACCCCAACCGAGGCTCACGGCGCCCTGACGCACCACTCGTCACCCCCCGCCAGCCGAGGCTCATGGCGCCCTGACCC
>NZ_SRID01000615.1 GCF_004684805.1 Streptomyces palmae | reverse complement strand
TCCTCGCTGTGTTTTTTCTTCAAAGGAACCTCGTCCCAGACCATCAGGCCCGGAGACGGGGTATCAACTAATCTGGCGTTGACTTTTGGCACGCTGTTGAGTTCTCAAGGAACGGACGCTTCCTTCGTACTCACCCTCTCGGGCTTTCCTCCGGGCGCTTCCCTTCGGTGTTTCCAACCTTACCAGATCCGTTTCGCGTTTCCGCTCTCCGTATCCGGCCCCCTGCTGGAGCGGGGCGGCCTTCCCGCTTTCGCTTTCCGGCCTTTCCGACTCTATCAGATTCTTTTTCGTTCCGTTCCCGGCCCGAGTTCGTTTCCGATTCCCCGTCGGAGGGGGTTTGCGCCTTCCGGCGTGATCACTACTTTAGCGGTTTTCCTTGCCGGCTCATAATCGAGCCATTCGGTCCGAAATTCGGCATGCCGAAATTCATCCCGTTCAAGGGCCGTGCAGTAGTGGTTTGCCGCCGGTGCGGCGCGAGTGGTTGCCCTGCCGACCTGATGGGGACGGCGTGACAACTCGAAGAACACTACATGACGCCCGTACGAGCTTCAAACCTGGGGAGGGGGGCGTGCGTCACCCCTGTGGCTGGATCCCGGCAGTGCGGTGGCGGCGGGTCCTGGCGGGCCGCGTCGCAGCCGCCGTATGGTGTCGGCATGTCCAAGCATGCGCACAGTCTTCTCTGGTGGCCCGCCTGACGGCGGCCACCTCTCGCGTATGCACTGACACGGCCGCCGCTCCGGCGGCCGTTCGCGTATCTGCAGTCCCTCGCAGCCGGCCATCCGGTGCGGCGGTCCCACGACCGATCGACACCGATGGACAGGGAGGCTGCGATGGCAGCGACGGCACGACACCGGATCTTCAGCGGAATCAAGCCCACCGGGCATCTGACACTGGGGAACTACCTGGGCGCGATCCGGGGCTGGGTCGAGAGGGACCAGCACCAGGCGGACGCGCTGTTCTGCGTGGTGGACCTGCACGCGTTGACCGTGGACCACGATCCGGCGCGGATCCGGCGCCTCACCCGGCAGGCGGCGACCCTGCTGCTGGCGGCGGGGCTGGATCCCCAGCTGTGCACGCTGTATGTGCAGAGCCATGTGGACGAGCACGCCCGGCTCTCCTATCTGATGGAGTGCACCGCCAGCGATGGCGAGATGCGGCGGATGATCCAGTACAAGGAGAAGGCCGCCCGCGAGGCCGAGCGCGGCGGCTCGGTGCGCCTGTCGCTGCTCACCTATCCGGCGCTGATGGCGGCGGACATCCTGGCCTTCGGGACCGAGGAGGTGCCGGTGGGCGAGGACCAGACCCAGCATGTGGAGCTGGCCCGGGACCTGGCGGTGCGGTTCAACCAGCGGTACGGGACGGTGTTCAAGGTCCCGCGGGCCACCCGGCCGGAGGTGGCGGCGCGCGTCATGGACCTGCGGGACCCCACCTCCAAGATGGGCAAGTCGCACGCCGAGACCAGCGGCATCGTCTATCTGCTGGACGAGCCGGACGTGGCTCGCCGGAAGGTGATGCGGGCGATCACGGACAGCGGCGCGACCGGGGCGATCGAGTTCGACCGGGTGAGCCGGCCGGGGGTGGCGAACCTGCTCAGCATCCTCGCCGCCTGCACCGGCGGCCGGCCGGAGACGCTGGCCGCCGCGTACGGCTCGTACGGAGCGTTGAAGAAGGACACCGCGGAGGCGGTGGTGGAGGTGCTGCGCCCGATCCAGAAGCGGCATGCCGAGCTGTGCGCCGACCCCGCCTCGGTGGACGAGGTGCTGCGGTCCGGCGCGGAACGGGCGCGGTCGCTGGCCCGACCCCGGGTCGACGCGGCCTACGCGGCGGTGGGGTTGTTGCCGGTGGCGGCGGCAGCTCCGGTGACGTCGGTTTGAAGGGGACGTCCGTCGGCGGCGTCGCCTCACGGCGGCTCGCCGGCGGACCGTTCCTTCTCGCAGGAAGGCGGTGATCGGGCGGAGGGGGTCGCCCCCAGGGCCGGGGCGGGCCATGGGCCGAAGCCTCGATGATGTCGCCGGGCCCGGGGAGCGGCCTCGGGGCCGGCGGGGGCTTGAGTCCGAAGCCTGGGCG
>NZ_SRID01000614.1 GCF_004684805.1 Streptomyces palmae | reverse complement strand
GGGCCCCCCTCGGCCCCCAGCGTCTCCGCGAGGCCCGTCCGGGGGTCCTCCAGCAGCGCGGCCAGGATGTGCTCGGGGCCGATGTACGAGGCGCCGGCGGCCTGCGAGCGGGCGTGGGCGTTGAGCAGCGCGCGTTTGGCGGCCGGGGTGAGGCTGGGCTCCCCGTCCCCCGCGCCGGAGGGCAGCGCCCGGGCCACCTGCTCGGCCATCCGGTCCGGGTCCACCCCCGCCTGCTCCAGCACCTGCCGCGCGGCCGGCACCCGGGTGGCGGCCCACAGCAGATGGGCGGCGTCCAGGTCCGATCCGTCCTCCGCCGCCCGCGCGCCGGCCGCCGCCAGCAGCTCGTGCGAGGACTCGCTGAGCAGCCGCCCGATGGGCACCCGCTGCACGGCCGGCGGGGAGGCCGCCGGGCTCATCCCGAAGAAGCGGTTGAACAGGTCGGAGAACGGGTCCCCGGACCCGAAGGGCGAAGCCGTCACCATGACCACCCGTCCGGCGGGCGGCACACAGCGGCCGCGCCGTAGTCGATGTGCCTCCTCGTACACGGTCATTCTTGGCCGGGCGGAACGGGGGTGCGACCGGCGCAAGAGTGAACCCTGCGGGGGACCGGCAGCCGGTCGGCACGACTCCCACCGCCCGCGCCTACGGGCCGTCACCGGCGGGGCTCGGCGGTGCGGCGCGGTCGGCGCGGGGGTCAGTCGTAGTGGAGGGTGCCGTCCTCGTCCATCGACGGGTGCATCTTCATGGGGCCGTACTCGTCGGCATCCGAGGCGCGCGCCGGCTCCGGGCCGTCCGGGCCGCAGCGGACCAGGCGTTCGATGCGGCAGATGCGGTACAGGGTGTCGCCCATGCGCGCCTCGTTGGCGTGGCCGGCGGCCCGGAACTCCTCGGCGACCTTGGTGTACGCGGCCTTCTCGTCCTCGTCGAACCGGTAGAGCACGGGCCAGATCTCGGACATCCCGTTGTAGAGGAGGTCCCGCGCGTCGTGCGGCGTGGGCATCATGGCGCCGCGCTGCCGCCACCCCGTGCCGTCGTTCTCCGCCACGCCGAAGCCGATGGGGAGCAGGGCGATGTCCGGGTAGGCCGCGGCCGCCCGCCGCGAGTCCGCGCGCATCTCGGCGGTGAAGCGGGAGCCGGTGTAGGCGAAGTCGCGCAGGCTCAGCTTCAGGGCGGCTGCCATCAGCCCGTCGTCCCGGCCGGGGTCGCAGACGAAGCCCACGTCCGGCGAGGGCGTGCGGCGGTTCCCGCCCCAGGTCCTGTCGGCCGGTTCCCGGTCGGTGGGGCGAGGCGGCTCCAGTCCGTCCTTCCCCTCGCGCGCGAACTCGTCGCCCCGCACCACCCGGTAGCGCGCCCCGAGGGCCTCCACCTCGTTGGCCGGCTCGCGTTCCAGCACGGCCACGGCGGCCATGAGCTCGCGCCGCACGGCGGGGTCGTCGGTGTCGTCCTTGGCCTTGAAGAACAGGTGGGACTGGAGACCGTCCCGGGCCTGTTGGGGCATCCCGTCCACGACCGGCAGCAGCAGGCGCCACTCCGGCCCGACGGCGGGGTCCTGCACGGCGACACCGAAGACGGGCCCGCGCAGCACCAGATGCGGGTACCGCTGCGAGGCGTTCACCGCGTCGGCCTCGGTCACCCAGGCGACGGGGTCGTCGGCGGAGACCAACTCCGCGTGCACGGCATCGAGACGTCGCTTCCAGTCGTCAAGCATGCACACATTGTTAGGGATAGCGGCACGGGCCCGGGCGGGATTCGCCCAGCCGCTATCCGGGCGCCCGCGCGGATCCGGTCGCCCAAGTCGGCAGCCGCTACCCGGGCGCCCGCGCGGATCCGGTCGCCCCGGTCGGCCTCGGGCCTCGCGCGCCGTGCGGCGCCGCGGCGCCCGCGCGCCCCTGGCTCAGGACGCCTTCAGCAGCGCGTCTTCCCTCCACTTGAGGATCTTGTCGAAGCTGATCACCGCACCGTTGCGGCCCGTGCGGTTGCGGTAGCGGACGTGGTCGGTGAGGGCCTCGATCAGGAAGAGGCCGCGGCCGTGCTCGTCCTGGGCGGGGGCGGGCCGCAACGGTGCGGTGATC
>NZ_SRID01000613.1 GCF_004684805.1 Streptomyces palmae | reverse complement strand
CCCCCGAACCCGTCATGCCGGCCGCCTCCCTTCCTCCCGCCGGGCCGCGTAGGCGTCCACCGCGGCGCGCACCCAGGCTCCCTCCCGGTGCGCCGCCACCCGATGGGCCAGCCGCCGCCGGGCGCACTGCGAGCCCCCGGCGAACGCGTCCCGAAACCGCCGCCAGTCGATCGGACCGAAGTCGTAGTGCCCGCGCTCCGCGTTCCACCGGATCGCCGGATCGGGCAGCGTGAGCCCCAGCCGCTCCGCCTGCGGCACGCAGTTGTCGACGAAGCGCTGCCGCAACTCGTCGTTGGTGTGCCGCTTGACCCCCCAGGCCATCGAGCGCCGGGAGACCGCCGCACCCATGGCCGCGGTACGCTCGTCCGCCCCGCCCGCCACCGTGTCGGGCGGGCCGAACATCAAGGCCACCGCCGGCAGCCACCAGCGGTCCACCGCGTCCTGTGCCATCCGCTTCTGCTCCGGAGTCCCGCGGCTCAACGCCCACAGCACGTCATAGCCCTGCCGGACGTGGAAGGCCTCCTCCTGGCACACCCGGCGCATGGCCCGCGCGTACGGCCCGTAGGAGGTGTGGCACAGCGGCACCTGGTTGACCACCGCCGCGCCATCCGTCAGCCAGGCGATCGCCCCGGTGTCCGCCCAGGTCAGGGCCGGGTGGTCAAAGGTCGCCGAGTAACGCTGGTGCCCGCTGTGCAGCGCGTCGAGCAGCTGCTCGCGGGTCACGCCCAGGGTCTCGGCCGCCGCGTAGAGGTAGAGCCCGTGGCCGGCCTCGTCCTGCACCTTGGCCAGCAGACTCGCCTTGCGGTGCAGCGTGGGCGCCCGGGTGAGCCAGGCCCCCTCCGGCTGCATGCCGATGATCTCCGAGTGCGCGTGTTGGGAGATCTGCCGGATCAGCATCCGCCGGTAGCCGTCGGGCATCCAGTCCCGCGGCTCGATCTGCTCGCCGGCCGCCAGCAGCGCCTCGAAGTGCCTCTCCGGCTCCCCGGCCCGCGCCGCGGCGCCCCGCGCCGCACCCGGGTCACCGGACATCGCGCCGCCCTCGTCCGGTCCCCGCCCGCGGTGCGGCGAGGGCCGAGAGCGCGGCGCCGCCTCCACGCGGACCCCGCCCCGGCCCGCGGGCCGTCGGGCCGCTGAGCCCTGAGCGCACCTGGTCCCCCCTTCGTTCGCGACCGCCGGGCGGCGGACGCCTGCCTCGTTCGTGCCTTCCTTCTCATAAGGAGTCCGGGCCGGGCACGGGCTATCCCTCGGCCCGGTGGCCGGCGGGTGGTCGAACAACGGCGAACAGCCCAAGAATCCGCGGGGCCGAGGGAGAGTGCCGGGGGATCGGCGCCTCTCTCTATGAGTGGCAGCACCGGCGCACCACCGTCCGCGGTGCCCGGAGCCGTACCGGAAGCGCTCTGAGAGGACACGCATGAGTACCGTTCGGGAGATGCTCGTCGAACTGACCGGCACGCCGGAGTTCGCCGAGGGGATCAGCGACGACGCCGATCTCAGCGCCAGCGGCATCGACTCCGGCGACCTGGTGCGCCTGGTCCTGCTCATCGAGCAGCGCACCGGTGCCGAGGTGACCGCCGAGGACATGGAGAAGCTGGTCACCATCGCCGACTACGAGCGGTTCCTGGCCGAGCGCGGCGGGGCCCGGCGGGACGGCTCCTGATGTGGCTGACCCAGCTGGTGGAGCGCAACCACCAGTGCTTTCCGGACCGTACGGCCCTGGTGGACGAGCACCGCTCGGTCAGCTGGGCCGAGTTCCGCGAACGGACCGAACAGCTCGCCGGCGGGCTGGCCGGGCTGGGCATCCGGCAGGGCGACCGGGTCGCGGTGCTCTCCCTGGACCGCATCGAGGTCATGGAGACCTACTTCGCGCTGGCCCGGCTGGGCGCGCTCTTCGTACCGCTCAACCACAGCCTGACCCCGGCCGAGGTGACCGGGATCGTCCAGCGCACCGGCGCGATCGCGGTGATCGGTGAGTCCGTCCTGCTGGAACGGCACCCCGAGCTACCGGTCCGGCTGCGGATCGCGGTGGACAGCGGGCGCTTCGCCACCCTGGGCCAGGATCCCGGCCCCGCCCTGCCCGACAT
>NZ_SRID01000612.1 GCF_004684805.1 Streptomyces palmae | reverse complement strand
CCACCGACCCACCGCCCCCAGGGGAGCGGCAGGCCGACGGGGACGGCGGGCCCCGGCGCCCTACCGCGAGCCGGTCAGAACACCGGCGTACCCTCCCGGGTCAGCTTCCAGTCCACCGAGGCGAACCGCGCACCATCGATCGAACCCTTCGCCTTCACCCAGCTGATGATGGTGTTGCGGATCTCCTCCGAGTTCGCCCACACCTGCTGGGCCGAGGCCACATGCGGGAAGTTCCCGCCACCCGACGCCCGGTAGTTGTTCACCGCCAGCACGAAGCGCGCCGCCGGATCGATCGGCTCCCCCTGGAAGGACAGCTTCCCGATCCGCGCCCCCGGCTCCCTGGCGATGTCGATCTCATACGTCAGACCACTCACCGCGTCGTAGTTGTAGTCCGGGATGTTCTCCGCGTTGGTGAGCTTCGCCGGATCCACCTCGGCGCCCACCGGCGTCCGCGCGTAGTACCGCGCCGAGAACTCCAGGTAGTCCTTCAGCTGCGCCCCGGTCAGCACCCGCGCCTCCAGCGTGTTCTCGAACGGGTAGAGCCCCGCCACCTCCCGGATCGTCACCTGACCCGCCGGAATCGCCGCCGTACGCGAGAAGCAGGACGCCTGGGAGAGCACCGGCAGCGCCGCGTACTCCGTCCCCGCCAGCGCCTCCCGCACCGTCTCCGCCTGCACATGGTTGATGAAGTCGATGATCGCGGTGTCCTTGTACGGCGCCTCGTCCGCCGCCATCGCCGCCGTGGAGGTCCCGATGACCTGGTTCACATAGGCCACCACCTTGCGGTGCTCGTCACTCAGCAGCCCGGTGATCTCCGGGTCCTCCGCCGCCGTGTTGGAGTTCACCACCCGCGCCGAGACCGACTCCACCGTCCAGCGGCCCTTGCCCCACACCAGCTCGAAGTCGAACAGCGTCAACCGCTGCCCCCACCGCAGCGGCTCCGAGAGCACCACCTCGGCACCGGTCTGCTGGTTCACCACCCGGTACTCCGGGATCTCCAGGTGCGCGTGCCCCACCAGGATCGCGTCGATCCCCGGCACCCGCTCGGCCACCAGCGCCGCCGCGTTCTCCACGTACGGCACCTGGTCCCCGTAGCTGGAGGTGCCGCTGGTGCCCGAGTGCGCCGCGACGACCACCACGTCCGCGCCCATCGAACGCAGCTTGGGCACCCACACCGCGGCCTGCTCCTCAAGCCCCGGGAAGGTCATCTTGCCCTGCACGTTGGCCTTGTCCCAGATGGCGATCCCCGGGTTGGTCAGACCCAGCACCGCCACCTTCACATCCCGGCCGTGCGGGGTACGCAGCCGCGTCATCCAGTACGGCGGGAAGGCCGGCCGCAGCGTCACCGCGTCCAGCGCGTTCGCCCCCAGCAGCGGGAAGTCGCACTGCTCCTCGAACTTCCGCAGCACCGGGATGCCGTAGTTGAACTCGTGGTTGCCCAGCGCCGCAGCGTCATAGCCGATCGCGTTCATCGCCTGCGCCATCGGATGCACCGGGCCACCCGCACCGGTGATCGGGTCCACCTTGGCGTAGTAGTACGACAGCTGGGTGCCCTGGATGGTGTCGCCCGCGTCGATCAGCAGCGTGTTCCCGCGGCCCTTCTCCTGACGCACCTGCTTCACCAGCGTCGAGATCTTCGCCAGGCCCACGTCGTTGTGCGCCTTGTCGTCGTACTCGGCGTCGGTGAAGTAGTCCCAGTTGAAGACGTTGCCATGCAGGTCCGTGGTGCCCATCACCGTGAAGGAGTACCGCTTGGCGTGCGAGCCCGCCGCCTGCCGGCCCTGAGCCTGGGCCGGCGCCGCGGCCACCGCCCCGGTCAGCGCGACCCCCGCGCCAGTGGCGGCCGAACGGCCCAGGAACGTCCTACGGTTGAGCGGCATGTGCATCTCCCTGATGAACCGTGCACAACTGAACAATGTGCACAACGCGCGTAGATTCTGACCTGAACACCCGACTCCGCAACACCCCCGGCAGGTTGCGATCAGGTTGCTCCCCGGCCATGGCAAGGTGATGCGGGCCACTCAGCCGCAGTCGAACAGGAGCCACCGGATGAGCCCGCGCCCGCAGCGCCCCCACCAGCACTACGGCACCCC
>NZ_SRID01000611.1 GCF_004684805.1 Streptomyces palmae | reverse complement strand
CCAGACACCCCCCCCTGCCCTCGACTCGCCGCTGGCGGCGTGGCTGCGCGCTCCTCGCCCCGAAGCCGAGCCAGGGATCTGGCGCTGCGGCCACGTCCCGCGCCCTCCGGAGGATCCGGACCGGGTGCGCACGCGCGTACTCGTCCTCGGTGCGCTCGGCACCGCGCTGGGCGGGTGGCTGTTCTGGAGGCTCCTGTGGGAGGGGTATTTGGGGTGGTACTGGCAGTGGCCGGCGGCAGTCCTGATCCCCAAATCCTGGGCCAAGACACCCGACTTGTACATTTTCGCCGCAAAAACATACTTCTGGATAGTCAAGCTCGCCATTGCCGCTTTCTGCTATCGGCTGGGGCGCTGGGGTGAGGTGCTGCGCAGGCTGGGCCGGTGGCTCACCAAGGAGCGCCCCTCTCCGGTCGGGGCTCCGCTTCGCCCCTCGCGGCAGCCGGCCCCGCCACCCCATGCGGATCCGGCACGCTGGGCCCACCTGCGGGCCGCCGGCGCCGTCCAGGCGGCGGACCGGCTGACGGCCGAGCTGTACGCGGGCCGCCTGAGTGATGTGGACTACGCCCGCATTGACCGGGCGTGGCAGGCCGCCCGCCACCACCCGCAGCAGCAGGCCGCCTTCACCGAAGCCGTCCTGCGCGACGGCGCGGCGGCCTTCGCACACGGATCGGGCGCCCGCGATCTGCCGGTGCGCACTGCCCAGCACGACCTGGTGGCCGGACAGGTGCGGGTCGGTGTCGCCGCCGACGTCGACCGCAATCCGTGGGACTACCGCACCGCGAGTATCGCGGTGGGCCCTGGCGTGCTGGGCACGTCCATGGTCGCCGTGGGCCCGCCCATGCTCGTGGGCCGGCTGCTCCGCCCAGTGGTCGAGTCGCTGGGACTCCACGCGCTGGCCGACGCCGCGTCGATGATCGTGGTGACCGCCGGATCCACCGCACCACTGGCCCCGGACGCCGCGTTCGACGTCGTGGTGCGGCCCGGCGACCCGACCTCGACGCATGGACTCGATCTGTACGGCGGCAGCACCGACCCGGACGAAGCGGCCGGCAATCTGGCCGAGGCCCTGGTGGGCGATCAAGTGGCGCTGCTACCCGGTGGCGACAGCCGCCGCGCCGCGACCGTCCTGGCCCAACTGCTGGGCCCCTTCGCTGCGGTGCACCAGCGGTGCCCCACCGTGCGGGAGTTGCGCGATCTGCTGGAGGGCACTGGCCCCACACTTGATGAGCTGCGCCACGCTGTGGCAAGGGCGGGCGCGACGGCGCAGGCCCGTGACCTGGACGCTTTCGCCCGGCAGCTCTCCCAGCCCGTCGTCGGGCTGCTGGCCGAGCGCATCGCACTGCTGGACCGGCCCGCCTTCGACGGCTTTTTCGCGGCGGACCCGGCCGGGACGGCGGGGACGGGGTACCGCCCGTTCTCCCTCGCGGCGCTGCATCACCCGCTGCGGGTGCGGATAGACCTCCCCGAGCGGGGGCACGCGGTGGCCTCCCGCATCATCGCCCGCCTGGTGCTCGCCCAGTTCCTGGACAGCGCCGCCCGCGCCCGGACCGGCCGCTTCTCCGGCCTGGTGATGACGGACGCCACCCAGGTCATTACCCCTCAGTCGCTGCGCGGCATCCAACGCCTGCACGGACATGCCGGGGTCGTGTTCGGGCTACCCACCCTGACCGATGTGCCAGACCATCTCCGCGCCCCCTTGCTGGGCGCCGTGGGGTGCCGCGCCGCAGCGGCCGGGTGCTCGCCCTGGGACGGCGAGCATTTCGCATCGGCGTGGGGCCTGGAGTGGGTCGAGACTCGCACGGTGACCGCTCACGAGCGCATCGCGGACGAGCCGCTGACGCGCGCCATGCATCAGCTCAAGAAGTTCACCAGCGGGAAGGCCGTGACGCGGGAGAGCGTCACCGTGCGGCGCGAGCAGCGCCAGCGGTGGTCGGCCTCGGACCTGGCGAACGAGGTGCCGCCCGGGCACGCGGTCATCTCGATGACGACCGTCACCGGCGACCGCACCCCCCCCATTCTGACCAAGATCGCGGAGTGAGCATGGATCACATGGAGGGAGACGACTCCCAGGTTCGCCAGCCACTGCCCCCCGAGGTACCCGCCC
>NZ_SRID01000610.1 GCF_004684805.1 Streptomyces palmae | reverse complement strand
GTTCCCCGCGCCCCCTGGCGGGGGCGGCCCGCCGCCAGGGGTGTGTGCGGGGCTGGGTTGCGGTTGTGGGTCACTGCGGCCTGCGGGTGGCTGGTCGCGCAGTTCCCCGCGCCCCCCTGGCTCACGCGGCCGTGTGCGCTGGGTGGGCTCAGGGTTCGAAGCGGTAGCCCATTCCTGGTTCGGTGATGAAGTGGCGGGGGTGGGAGGGGTCGGCCTCCAGTTTGCGGCGCAGTTGGGCCATGTAGACCCGCAGGTAGTTGGTCTCGGTGCCGTAGGCGGGGCCCCAGACCTCCTGGAGCAGCTGCTTCTGGCTGACCAGCCGCCCCGTGTTGCGCACCAGGACCTCCAGCAGGTGCCATTCGGTCGGGGTGAGGCGTACGTCACGGCCCCCGCGGTTCACCTTCTTCGCGGCCAGGTCGATGCCGAAGGTGTCGGTCCGGACGACCACCTCGGCCTCGTGCTGCCCCACCGGCTCGGCGCGGCGCACCGCGGCGCGCAGCCGGGCCAGCAGCTCGTCCATGCCGAACGGCTTGGTGACGTAGTCGTCGGCGCCGGCGTCCAGCGCCTCGACCTTCTCGTCGGAGGTCTGGCGGGCCGAGAGCACCAGGATCGGGACGCGGGTCCAGCCGCGCAGCCCCTTGATCACCTCCACGCCGTCCATGTCGGGCAGGCCGAGGTCCAGGACGACCACGTCGGGGTGGCGGGTGGCGGCGAGTTCGAGCGCGGTGGTGCCGTCCGGGGCGGCGTCCACCTCGTACCTGCGGGCCTTCAGGTTGATCACCAGGGCGCGTACGATCTGCGGCTCGTCGTCCACCACGAGCACCCGCACGGGGGTCTTCTGGTCGGTCCCGGAAGGTCGCGGCATCGGTCGCCTCTCTGTGCTGTCGTGGCTGGTCATGACGTGGCCCGGGCGGGCAGCTCCGGGCGGAACGGCGGTCGGCCGGGGGCGGCGCGCAGCGTGAGCACCATGGTCATGCCGCCGCCGGGGGTGTCCTCGGCGGCCAGCGCTCCGCCCATGGCCTCGGCGAACCCCCTGGCCACGGCGAGGCCGAGCCCCACGCCGGCGCCGCGCGGGGCGTCGCCGTAGCGCTGGAAGGGTTCGAAGATGCGGTCCTTGGCGCTGTCCGGGACGCCGGGCCCCCGGTCGGCCACCCGCAGCTCCACCCGGTCGCCCAGGGCGCTCGCGGCCACCAGCACCGGTGTGCCGGCGGGACTGTACTTCACGGCGTTCTCGACCACGTTGGCGACGCTGCGTTCCAGCAGGCCGGGGTCGACGGCGACCATCGGCAGTTCCTCGGGGATGTCGAGGGTGACGCTCTCCTCCGGGACGCCGACCAGCGCCATCGGCACCACCTCGTCCAGGTCGATCTCGCGGATCAGCGGGGTGACGGTGCCGGTCTGCAGCCGGGACATGTCCAGCAGGTTGCCCACCAGGTGGTCGAGCCGGTCGGCGCCCTCCTCGATGCCGGCCAGCAGCTCCGCCTCGTCCTCCGGGGACCAGGCCACGTCGTCGGAGCGCAGCGAGGAGACGGAGGCCTTGATCCCGGCCAGCGGGGTGCGCAGGTCGTGGCTGACGGCGGCGAGCAGCGCGGTGCGGATGCGGTTGCCCTCGGCGAGTTCGCGGGCCCGGGCGGCCTCGCCGAGCAGCCGCTGCCGGTCCAGGACCACGGCGGCCTGGGCGGCGAAGGCGGCGAGCACCCGGCGGTCCTCGGCGGGCAGGACCCGGCCGCTGAGGGCCAGCGCCATCCGGTCGCCGACGGGCATGTCCACCTCGGCGTCCTCGGGGCGCTCGGGCGGCGGGGCGCCGCCGGCCCCGGCGCTGGCCGCGCAGGTCCACGGGTCCACGTCGCTGGCCCGCTCCAGCAGGGCCACCGAGTCCATGGCGAAGGTCTCCCGGACCCGCTGGAGGAGCGCCTCCAGGCTGTCCTCGCCCCGCAGCACGCTGCCGGCCAGGAAGGACAGCACCTCGGACTCGGCGCGCAGCCGGGCCGCCTGGTGGGTGCGGCGGGCGGCCAGATCCACCACCGAGGCGACCGAGACGGCCACCGCGAAGAAGATCACGATGGCCACCATGTTCTTGGGGTCCTGGACGGTGAGGGTGTGGGTG
>NZ_SRID01000609.1 GCF_004684805.1 Streptomyces palmae | reverse complement strand
GGGGGGCTCGGTGGCCGCGACGACCGGCCCGGCCGGCGGCGGGGCGACCGCCTGCAGCGCGGCGGTGACCACACCCACCGGCTCGGCGGTGTCCGGGACGGTCTCGTTGACGTTGTCGGCGTGGACCGGCTTGCGGCGCGAGGCCACGTAGATCGCCAGGCAGGCGGCGAGCGCCAGCACCGCGACCAGGGTGACGCCCCAGTCGCCCTGCTTGGCCAGCAGGGCGGCACCGCCACCGACCAGTCCGGCGGCGGGCAGCGTCAGCACCCAGGCGGCGGCCATCCGGCCCGCGGTGGACCAGCGCACCACGCCGCCCTTGCGGCCCAGGCCCGAGCCCATCACGGCACCGGAGCAGACCTGGGTGGTGGAGAGCGCGAAGCCCAGGTGGGAGGAGGACAGGATGGTGACCGCGGCACCGGTCTGGGCGGCGAAGCCCTGCGGCGGCTGGATGTCGGCCAGCCCGCTGCCCAGCGTACGGATGATGCGCCAGCCGCCCAGGTAGGTGCCGAGGGCGATGGCCAGACCGGCCGAGACGATGACCCACATCGGCGGGTCCGAGTGCGGGGCGATCACTCCGCCGCTGACCAGCGCCAGGGTGATCACACCCATGGTCTTCTGGGCGTCGTTGGTGCCGTGCGCCAGGGAGACCAGGGCGGCCGAGGCGATCTGCCCGGCGCGGAAGCCCTTGGCGGTGTCCTCGGCGTTGGTTCCCCGGGTGATCCGGTAGGTCAGCCGGGTGGCCAGCACGGTGGCGACGCCGGCCACGAGGGGCGCGGCGATGGCCGGGATGAGGATCTTCATGATGACCGCGTCGCCGTGTACGGCGTCGAAGCCGACGGAGGCGACGGTGGCGCCGATCAGACCGCCGAACAGGGCGTGCGAGGAGCTGGAGGGCAGCCCCGCGAGCCAGGTCAGCAGATTCCAGATGATCGCGCCGACCAGGCCGGCGAAGATCACTTCGGGTTGGATGCCGTTTTCGTCGACGATGCCCTTCGAGATGGTCGCGGCCACCTCGACGGACAGGAAAGCACCGACGAGATTGAGGGCGGCCGACATCGCCACCGCCATCTTCGGCTTCATGGCGCCGGTGGAGATGGTGGTGGCCATGGCGTTGGCCGTGTCATGGAAGCCGTTCGTAAAGTCGAACACCAAGGCCGTGATGATCACGATCCCGATGAGAAGCGTGATGTGTTCCATTCACCCAGGCAATCCGTTAGGCGGTCAGTAGCACGGCGACGGTAAGGACACCGGGTGAACGGAAGGTGAACGAGTTCGGGCTTCGGGGTGACGTGGCTGAAGTGAGTCCTGGTATGGCCGTGTGGGGCTTGGCATCATTCCGCCCGGGAGGTGACGAAGGTGACACACGCGACAGCCGGCACGGCGGGAGAGGCGCTCCGTCAGACCTGGATCGAGGTGGTGGACACGGCACGGCGGACCACGGCCGACGGACTGGTCGTCGGCACCTCGGGCAATGTCTCGGCCCGGGTCGGCGACATCGTACTGGTGACCCCCAGCGGCATCCCGTACGACCGGCTCGGCCCGGAGGCGATCACCGGCGTCACGCTGGACGGCCGGCAGGTGATCGGCGACCTGGTTCCCACCAGCGAGCTGCCGATGCACCTGGCCGTCTACCGGGCCACCGGTGCCGCGGCCGTGGTGCACACCCACGCGGTGCACGCCACCGCCGTCTCCACCCTCGTCGACGAGCTGCCCCCGGTGCACTACATGGCCGGGATACTCGGCGGGCCGCCCCGGGTCGCCGAGTACGCCCTGTACGGCACCGGGGAGCTGGCCGCGCACATGCTGCACGCCCTGCGCGGCCGCACCGGCTGCCTGCTGCGCAACCACGGCACCCTGGTCCACGGCGACACCCTGGCGCAGGCGTACGACCGCACCGCCCAGCTGGAGTGGATGTGCCGGGTCTGGCTGGCCGCCTCCGCCGTCCCCGACCGCACCCCCAGCCTGCTCACCCCGGCCCAGCTCGACGCCGCCGCCGCCAAACTGCGCGGCTACGGCCAACCCGACTGACAGTGACCCGGCGGCTCGGTACACCTACCCGCACGCCACCAGAGCCGCCCCGCACGCCCCGCCCGGGGCACCGCGCAGCCCACC
>NZ_SRID01000060.1 GCF_004684805.1 Streptomyces palmae | reverse complement strand
GTGGTGCCCTGAGTGGCGGGGGTGGCCACGGGGTCCGGGCCGACCGGCGCGCCTCGCCTCAGCAACCGGGTGGCCGACGCCGTGGGGGTGGTGGTCGGACCCTGCCCGTCCGGGTCGAGTTCGGCGATCCGCTGGGCACGGAGGGCCAGCGCGGCCACCACCCGGCCGGGCGGCGGGCCCGGCCGGTCCACCTCGCCGGAGGCCGACATCGGGATCCGGACCAGTTCGGCGGCGGTCGGGCGGTCCTCCGGCCGCGGGGCCAGCGCGGCGGTGACGACCTCCGCGAGGTCCTGCTCCATGCCGAGCAGTGCGGGCCGGTCGTGGAGGGCGCGGTAGGCCAGTACGGGCGGTGGGCCGTCGCCGAAGGGGAGCCGTCCGGTGGCGGCGTACGCCAGCAGCACCCCCAGCGCGTAGACGTCGGCGGCCGGGGCGGCGGTGCCTCCGGCGGCCACTTCCGGGGCCATGAAGGCCACCGGCACCGTCGACACCCGGCTGACCGGCTCCGGCCGTACCCCGGCGGCCCGGGCCGCCGGGTTCGGCCCGGTACGGCAGGCGTGCAGGGCCATCAGCAGCGGTCGCCCGGTGGTCAGCCAGACCCCCGCGGGGGACACCGCGCCGTAACCGATGCCCCGGGCGTGCAGCGCGGCCAGGGTGCCGGCGACCGCGCCGCCGAGCGCCGCCACCTGGTGCGGTGCCAGGATCGCGGACCCCTCGGCGGATCCCCTCACCTCGGACAGGGTCACCGCGGGGGTGTACGCCAGCGCGGCCCAGCGGGGTTCGGCATCGGTGGACAGCTCGCGTACGGTCGGGACACCGGGCACCGGCCGGAGGCTGAGTTCGGTGGCCGCCTCGCACGCGGGGCCGGGCAGCACACAGAGCACCGCGGGTGTCAGCTCGCGGTCCCGGCCCAGGTACATGGCCCCGGCCGGGAAACCCGGTTCGGGCCCAGGCCAGCGGGCCAGCAGCCGGTACGGCCCCAGGACACGCGGATCCTCCGGAAGCAGCCCCTGGACCACACCCATCCCCCTTCTCGGTTTTTCTCGGTTCTCGGTTTTTCTCGGTTCTCGGTTTTTCTCGGTTCCTCGGCCCCGTGCGGGTCCGGTTCACAGTCCCGGCAGCGCGCGGACGGCCGGGCCGCGCTGCCACACCACGGCGCCGCGCACCACCGCACCCAGCCAGCGGCTGCCCGCCAGGCCGGCCGGGGCGTAGCGGTACTGCTCGGCGGCCCGACCGGTATGCACCGCGACCGTGCCGAGCTCGGGATTCGCCAAGGCGGCATGCACCCCGGAGGCGGTCGTCAACGGCGCGGGGCGCGAGGCGAGTTCACCACCGGCCGGCACGGTCCACAAGGGTTTCCCGGCCACCGCGCCGACGGCCCGCAGCTGGCCGCCGTCCGCCACGTACACCGTCCGGCCCGCCACCGCGGGCTCGCCGAAGCCCTGATCCTCGTCCGCGGGCAGCGACCACAGCCGGCCGCCGCCGGCCGGGTCGAGGCCGATGAGGGAGCGTCCACCGCCCACCACCACGACCTGGGGGGAGATCCCGGGCCGGTACGGTGCGGCCGGCCGCCTGCCGCCGGTTCCCGTGCCGGACGGTGCCCTCCCGGCCGCGGGATGCCGCCACAGCTGCTCGCCGCCGGCGGAGAGCGCGGTGACCGCTCCCGTACCGGAGGCCACCACCAGCAGCCCCTGCCCGGCGGCCGCGCCGACCGGGCCGGGCACCGGCAGCGGCCGGTCCCAGCGCTGCCGGCCGTCGGCCGTCCCCAGTGCCCGGATCCGCCCGGCGCGATCCAGGACGTACGCGGTGTCGTCGTCGGCGGCGAGCAAGCGGTCCGCGTCGGCCTGGACCCGGCGGCGCACCGCACCGCTACCGGCGTCCAGGAGCAGGACGGTGCCGTCCGCGCCCAGGGCCACCGGGCGTCGTCCGCCGAGCAGCGCCCTGGCCGCCGGCCCGTGCCAGCGCCGCTCGCCGGAGACCGGGTCGTATCCGGTGATGCGCCCGCCGGCGTCCGGGAAGCACACCACCCCGTCCGCCTCGACCGGCGCGAAGGACGGATTCGCCGCGGCCCGGTCGTAGGACCACAGGGGCCGCGGCACCACGCCCGGGGCCCCGCTCCAGCGCGGGGTGGGGGCGCGGTCGGCGCCTGAGCCGGAGCGCGGCCGGGCCAGTACGGCGGCGCCGGCGGCGAGTGCCAGGGCCCCGCCCGCGCCGAGCACGGCACGCCGCCGAGCCGGCCGCCCGGAGCCGGCGCCCAACGCGGCCGCGGCCCGTTCGATCTCGGCGATGTCGGCGCGTACCCCGGCTGGCAGCCAGCGCTCGGCGGCGCGCGCCGCCGTGCCGTGCGGGTCGAGTTCCGCCGCCAGCTCCGCGGCGGTGGGCCGGTCGGCCGGTCGTTTCGCCAGACAGGCCCGCACCACCGGCAGCAGCGTGCCCGGTACGTCGTCGAGTCCGGGTTCGCCGTACACGATGCGGACGTCCGTCCCGGCCTGGTCACCATCGAGGAAGACATGCCGCCCGGTCACCGCGAACACCAGCAGGGCACCGGCGCAGAACACGTCGCTGGCCGGCCCGAGCTCGCCCTTCACCACCTGCTCGGGCGACATGTAGCCCGGGGTCCCCGGGCGCTGCCCGGCCGTGGTCAAGGTGGCGTCACCGGCCACCCGGGCGATACCGAAGTCGACCAGCCGGGGCCGGTCGGCGGCCAGCAGGAGGTTCGACGGCTTGAGGTCGCGGTGCACCACGCCGGCCGCGGCCAGCGCCGTCAGTGCCCGGCCCAGCGCCCCGGCCAGGGCGCGCACCGCGGGCACCGGCAGCGGCCCGTGCCGGAGCACGGCCTGCCCGAGCGTCGGTCCCGGCACGAACTCGGAGGCCAGCCACGGGACGCCGGTCCGCGGCGCCGAGCCGAGCACGGCGGCCACGAACGGGCTGCGCACCGCCGCCGCGGCGGCCGCCTCCCGGGCGAACCGGTCTCGCAGCCCCTGGTCGCGCAGCAGCTCGGGCCGGACCGTCTTCAGCGCCACCCGGCGCCCGGAGCCGCGGGCCAGATAGACCGTCCCCATGCCACCGGAACCGAGAATTCCGAGGATCAGATAGCCGCCGAGCCGTGCGGGCGCACCGTTCGGCAGCGGCTCGATCACTGAGGCCATGCCCGGGATCGTACGCGGATCACCGCACAACCAACCCTGCTGGTACGGGAGTTGGCAGCAAGACGCCGCGGTGGCCTCAGCAGCCGCAGGCGCCCGCGACCGGGGCGGTCAGCGGGTCGGCGTCGCGGCGCTCCGGACCCTGCCAGGTCTCGTACGCGAATCCCTCGCGCGCCCAGTACTCGAATCCGCCGAGCATCTCCTTGACCTGGTAGCCGAGTTCGGCGAGGGCGAGGGCAGCACGGGTGGCGCCGTCGCAGCCGGGCCCCCAGCAGTAGGTGACGACGGGCACCGACCTGTCGAGCAGGTCCCCGGCCCGGTCGGGGATGAGCGCGGTGGGCAGGTGGACCGCGCCGGGGATGTGTCCCTGGTCCCAGGATTCGGTGGAGCGGGAGTCGAGAAGCACGAACCCCGGGTCGCCTCCGTCCATGAGGGCCGCGGCGACGTCGGACACGTCGGCGTGGAAGCGCAGCGAGGCGCGGAAGTAGCCGGCCGCTTCGGCGGGGGCCGCGGGGGCGACGCTCAGGACGGGGTTCGGAACGGTCGTGGTCATGGAAGGGGCCTTTCGTGATGCCGAGCGGGACGGCCCGGCTGGTGCCTACGCCTTCGAATCTACGGGCCGAAACCGGCACCCTGAAGGGAAGACCAACGGTCTCTCATTGCTGCCGCCGGGGAATCCGTGGTAGTTCTCCGGCATGACCGTGATTTCCCTGGACGCCATCGACTGGCGCATCCTCGACTTCCTCCAGCTCGACGGCCGGGCCAGCTTCGCCGACCTCGCGCGTGCCGTCTCCATGTCGGCCAGCGCGGTCACCGAGCGCGTGCGCCGGCTGGAGGAGGCCGGGGTCATCAGCGGCTACACGGCGGTCGTGGACCCGGACAAGGTCGGGCTGACGATCATGGCGTTCGTGCGGCTGCGCTACCCGAACAGCAACTACAAGCCCTTCCACGACCTGGTCGAGGCGATGCCGGAGATCCTGGAGGCCCATCACGTGACCGGCGACGACTGCTTCGTCATCAAGGTCGCGGCGCGTTCCATGCGCCACCTGGAAGAGATCGCCGGCCGAATCGGCGGCCTGGGCGCCGTGACGACCAGCGTCGTGTACTCCTCCCCGCTGCCCCGGCGCGCACTGAGCCACTGACCCACCCGCCGGACCGCCGCGGCGAGCGGCCGCGTGGCCGTCGGCCGCCGGCGCATGGGGCGAAGTGGCTGGTGAGTGCGGTCGGTTGTGCACTGGTGAGTCCCTGGCGGCCGGGGACCGTGCACTGCTCAGGCGGCGGTGCGGGGAACGCGCTCCCTACGGTGAGGGGCATGGGGATCCGGCCGCTCCGGCCGGATCGAACATCGAAAGCGGGGATTCACGATGCGTATCCGAAGCAAGATCCGTACGGGTGTGGCGGCCCTCGGCATGGCGGTGGCCGGTGTCGCCCTGGCGGCCGGGCCCGCCGCGGCCGGCAGCAACGGCAACCAGATCCGCTTCTACGACAACGACGGAACGGTCTACTCCGTCTGGGTATCCGGCTACAACCAGAACGGGCAGTGGGTCAGCAACTGCTTCGGCACCCCGCACAGCACCACGAACCTCGACGGCTGGTGGTGGTCGGGATACGTGCACATCGACGCCTACCACAACTCGAGTTGCTCGGGTAGCTGGCCCGACGCGGGCAGCAACAACGTGTGGATCAACCCGGATCTGCCCACCGACTATCACAACGTCTTCTACACGAACGGGAAGATCACCGGATAGGGCGGAGTCGAGCGCCCGGTGAGGGCTGCCCCGCCCGTGTCCTCGCGGGCGGGGCGGCCCGGGCCGGTGAGGCGGTCGCGGGTCGCTGGGTGGAGGTCGCGCGCACCCCGTTCGGCCTCATCGGTGTGGTCGAACGTGCCGACGAGCACGCGCGGTGGGCGACGGGGCCGGCGGATCGCCCGGCGGTCAGACGACCATGCAGGTCATGGCGGCCCACAGCAGGGGTGAGTGCTCGATCCGGCCACCGGCACGCCACCGGTCGAGTTGCTCGCGCTGCCAGCGGCCGAGCCGGCGCACCGGATCGCGGTGCTCGTGCGCGGTGTCGACGGCCACGATCGCCTCGGACAGCGGGCGTACGGACGCGGGCAGGCCGGCCAGCCGATGGAACGCGAAGCTGGTCGGGAGCACCCAGCGCGTGGCGGTGACCAGCTCGGCACCGTTGTGGAGCATGGCCGTCGCCAGGCCGAACGACTCGGCGAACCGCAGATCGCCACCGCTCTCGCAGCCGATGAGCGCGACCCGCGGCGGCGCGGGCCAGATCCTCGCGCCGGGCTCACCGTCCGCGCTCAGGGGCAGCGTGCCCAGCAGGAGGTCCTTGGCCGACAGCGGCCGATGGGTGCGGACCGGATCGACCAGGCCGTCGGTCTGGGAACCGCAGCACAGATGGAGCGCGCCGTCCTCGCTCTGCCCGCCCTCGACCGGCGCGCCGCTCACATGCCCGACGTACATGAGTCTGCGCGCCCCCTTGCGGAGGACCCCGCTCAGCCAGTCCCGGTCCAGGTCGGTGCGGCGGAACGCCTCGGCCGGGCCGGCGACGGACGGCAGGACCGCGCCCGCGTCGAGGCGACCGCGGAGGAGCGCCAGCAGCTCCGGGTCCGATCCGGGCGGGCCCAGGACCGAGCCGAGCGGGGAGTCGGCCCGGAATCCGGGGACCCGGGGGTCCAGGACGAGAACGACCGCGTCGGTGTCCGGGTCCGTATCCGTGACCGTATCCGCCGTCGGAGGTGCGGCCGGGTGCCGCCGCCGCAACGACGCCGGCACGGTGGTCACGACATCCGCCAGATCGATCAGCCGTGTGCCGTCCGCGTCGACGGCGAGCAGCTCCCAGGGCACCTGGGCCACCCGGGGAGACGGCTGGATCCGCACCAGCGGACGGCCCAGACGCTCCGACACCTGGCGTATCTGCGCCGTCAGGGCCTCCGGCCACAGCGCCTCGGCCAACAGCCGCGCGAGCCGCCGCTCGCTCTCCCGATCGGCCAACGCCCCCGAGTCGAAGGCGCGCCGCATCCCCTCCGCTCCCTCGGCCGCTCCCGGCAGCGCGGCGGCCAGGGCGCGGACCGCCCGGTCGATCTCGTCCTCGAGCCCCTGGCCGGTGCCGAACCCGCTGGCCCCGCCGGCCCAGATCCAGGTCATGAAGAGGTCGCCGGCGTCGGCCAGCCGGATCTGGACCACCGGACGGCCCGCCAGGTCGTCCGTGCTCCAGAACGGCACCTCGTCCGCGTTCACGATCGGCCGGTGGTAGCGGAACTCCGCGGCCGCGATGTACTCCTGGAGCGCGACACGGCCGGAATCCGCCGACATCCGCACCTTCGGCGGCGGTGCGACACGCAGGCCGGCGGAGACGGCGGCCTCGGCCGCGACCCCTCCGAGCGCCACCGGGCCGTCGGGGTGCCCGTGCGCCTTCATGGCCGCACTCGGGAAGACCGCAGCGGAGTCCTCGGCGGACCCCGGGGGCTCCGCGGGCGAGGCGTCCCGCGCGAACAGCGGCGTACGGTCCAGTGCCAGGGAGGCGCCCGCGGCGCGGTGTTCCACCAGTTCGAAGAGGAGCCCCTGGTCCTGTCGGCGCAGGGCGAGGCGGAAGACCAACCGCATGGCGTCGTTGGCGAGTTCCAGCCACTGGCTGCGCGCATGGGCGGTGACGAAGTCGTAGCGTGCCGCCTCCAGGGTCAGTGCGGCGGGCAGGGCGAGGGAGAGCGCGGTGGCGAGGGACTCCCTCTCGTGGTCCCCGTGGTCCGTGCGGTTCAGGTTGTCCTCGAGGGCCCGCGCGAGCATCAGGTCGACCTGCGCGCATCGCTCGTACACCTCCCGCTCCTGGTACACCTCGCGCGCTTCCTGGGCCAACCGCTGCATCTCGGCGACGTCGCCGCGGTCATACGCCTGTTGGGCGCCCAGCAGTCTGGTGTCGGCGGCGGCGATCGAGGCACCGAGTCGTTCGAACCGGGCCAGGCTCACCGCCATGAGCTCACCCGCGCCGGCGATGTCGCCGCGCTGCCCGGCGAGATGGGCACGGGCCTGTTCGCAGACCGCCAGATCGCCGAACCGCCGCTGCCGCTCGAAGAACGCGGACGCCTCCGCGAAGAGCCGCTCGGCGGTGTCGAGATCGCCCCGCTCCATCGCGACGTACGCACGGTGCGCGAGCAGGGACCGCTGCTCGCCGGTGTCCCCCAGCGCCCGGTAGCGCTCCTCCGCGCGGGCGAGGTAGTCCTCGGCCTGGTCGAACCGTCCGGTCGAGGAGCAGATCAGGCCGAGGGCGGTCAGCAGCCGGGGCACGGTCTCCAGTTCGGTCGCCCGCACGGTGGTCAGCAGCGCCGAGGCGTTCTCCTCGGCCGCGCCCCACTCGCCCCGATCCATCAGCAGCAGCACGCGGTTCAGCCCGATCTCGGCCGCGCGCAGCCCCTCCGGATCGTCGAACTCGTGCAGTGCGGCCGCGGCCTCGTCGAGACGTGCCAGTGCCTCGTCCAGACGCCCGGTCACCCGCAGCAGGTCGGCCCTGGCCAGCAGGGTCTTCAGCAGGACCTCCAGCCACAGTTGGCGGCCGCGCGGCCCCATCGGCACCGACGCGACGCCGTCCAGCAGGCCGTGGGACCGTTCGACGGCCTCCTGCGCACCGGGCAGGTCCGAGGCGGTGCGCAGCACGCTCGCGAGGTCGGACAGCAGGTGCGCCCGCAGGAACCGCACGTCGGGCGAGTCCTCGATGGACTCGGCGACGGCGAGCATCTCCTCGTACACGGCGCGCGCGGCCGTGGTCTCGGCCGCCAGCAGGTGTTCCGCGGCCCGGGCGAAGCCGCTGTCGAACGGCTCCCCGTACAGCCGCACCACCGCGCCGGCGCCCTCGTCGTCGTGCCCGTCCTCGTACGGCATCCGTCAGTAGTCCTCACCCGTGGCAGCGGCGGCGGTCTCGGCCAGGAACGGCCCCAGGGCGGCGTCGTACGAAGCCGTGTCCTGCGGCAGGGGGTGTGCCACGGCGGTCAGCCGCCGCCGGACCAGGGCACGGACCGCGTCGCGGTCGGCGCGGGTCCCGGCTCCGGGACCCGGGTCGAAGCCGGGCAGCAGGACACCGACCTCGATGCGCGGCTCCGTCGCCCCGGCCGGCAGGTCCAGGTCCGCCCGGCCGCTCCAGCTGTCGTCCCGTCTGTCGAGGGCCACCCGGTTCGGTTGGCCGCCGTTCAGGCGGATCTCCGCGACCAGGGGCGCCCCGACGGTGGATGCCGAGACGTGGGCGAGGACCTCGACCTCGATCTGCCGCCGGGCGCCGAGCGCACGGGCGGTCCAGGTCACCGCGTTCTCGGCCGCGTCGACGAAACCGGGCGGGTAGCGGCGCCAGTCGTTGGTCCCCGAACCCCGGGCGATCACCCTGCCGGCGCCGGCCGGTGGTCCGGCCGCCGCCAGGGCGTAGCCGCCGCCGTGCCGTGTGAACAGCGCTCCGGGGTCGATCGGCGTCGCGGCCGGACGGCGCCGGTCCAAGGAGGTACGGAGGTGGCGCAGGGCCGGCCCGTCCAGCCCGGCGCTGTCCGCCGCGTCGTCGATCAGCCGCAGGACGCGGTCCAGGTGGAGGGCGGTCGCCGCCGGTTGCGAGGTGTCGCGCCACCACTGGACGAGCGGGTCGAGGGCGGCCTGGTGCTCCCCGATCAGTTCGGCCGCGCAGTCGTCGGGTTGATCGCCCTCGTCGTCGAAGAGCTGCTGGCACTGGTGGGTGAGGGCGGCCAGTTCCAGCCCGAGCAGGTCCGGTTCGAGCGCCGGGATCGCGTCCGGGTACGAGGCCGGCCACCAGCGGGCCGCCCAGTGCCCGAGGCCGAGCCGGGCGGCGCTGCCCGCGAGGGCGGTCGGATCCGCCATCGCGCGCACCCCGGCCGGCTCACGTGCCGCACAGTCGTGGACAGCGGCGGCGACGTGCTCGCCGTAGAGCGCCCACAGCCACTGCTGGGCCCGTCCGGGGTCATGGATCTCCGCGGAAGGCAGGCCGAGGCCGCCGAGGACCGGCCAGGCCAGTACGGCGCCGGCGGCGTCGAGGACGGCCCGGGTGACGTCGCAGCCCCCGGTGGGCACATCGCCGCCGGCCCGGCCGCGGGCGGCGTCCGTCCCGGCGGCGATCCGGACCGTGCCGTCCTCGCCCCGGGTGACCTCGACGTCCATGGGGTCCCGCGCCATCAGGTGCTCCTCTGCTCGGCCGCCCGCGCGGGGGGCGCCGACAGTGCGCGCAGCGCCGACCGGACCCTGGCGCGGTGGTCCATCATCACCGAGCGGGCGACGCCGTCGAGCACCGCCCAGGCCGACGCGAGGTCCTCCAGGGGCGCGTCGCGGACGTCCCGGCCGTGCAGCCGCACCCACAGCCGCCGCATATAGGCGGCCCAGGGGGCACGGAGGTCCTGGGCCAGGGCCTCCAGTGCGCCGCCGTCCGGATCGGGGTGGGGGGAGACGGTCATCCTGCGGGCGCGGAGGACCGAGGCCTCCCGTCGCCAGCGGCTGTTGACCGCCCGGTGCGCGGCCGTCCGCCCGGCCGCGGGCGCTCCGGTGCCCAGCGGATCGAGGCCGACCGCGAGCCGCCCGCCGAGGACCAGGGCGACGCGCAGGCTCTCGTCGTGGAGTCCGAGCGGAGCGCAACCGCGACCGGCCTCCCGCCCGACGAGCTCCGGAACCGTCGGCAGTTCCTCCCGCCGGGCCGAGGACTGCAGGACGGTGAAGAGCCGTTCGAAGAGGGTGCGATCCAGCGGCGCCGGAAGGGTGGCCGTCGAGGCGCCTTGGCCGATCTCCGGACGCGGCGGCACCTGCCGCGCGGTCAGTCCCAGGCTCGCCGGCAGGTCCTCGCCGCCCCAGACTCCGCCCGCCTGTCCCCACAGGGCCCGGCCGAACAGGCCGCCGTGTCCCGCCTCGACCATGGACGCGTACTCCGCCGAGTCCCCCGACCGGTCAGGGGTGCCGCAGGCTTCCAGGACCTCGGCCGCCCGTACCACCGCCGCGGTCGCCTCGGCCGCCGGCGCCGGGGAACGACTCTCCCAGGCGGCGGCCAGTTCTCCCTCCAGCCGGGTGCGTCGGGCCGCGTCGGCCAGGTACCCCTTCAGCGCCTCCACCGTGCGTCCGTCGGCGGTCTCCGCCACCTCCTCGACCACGGCCCTGGCCCTGGCCTCCGCGTCGGCGGCAGGCGCTCCGTAAGTGGTGGCCAGCTCGAAGCAGCGCTGGAAGTAGAGGTCCTGGGGGCTGCCCGCGACGATGCCCAGCGTCCGGCGGGCCCTCTTGAGCAGGGTGTACCACTGGGCCGTCGCCGCGAGACGCGCACCCGACTCCCGGATCAGGCCGTCGAGGCGGGCGGCCTGGTCCGGGCCGAGGAAGTCCACCGCGAGTTCGGGGCGAAGGGCCGGCCTGACGATCAGCGGCAGCACGATCAGCTTGACCGTCCGGGTCAGCGGCGCCCCACCGGGGCCGCTCAGCGATTCCAGCCCCGGTCCGAGGCCACGCCAGGCGTGGTCGATGACCATCGCGCGCGATCGGCGCTCGCCGGTCGACAGGCTCGGGGGCAGCGGCATGGGAGGAGCGTACGACGACCGGGAGGGGCGGGCGAACTTGGGATCGGTAGGCGCACCGGGCCACTTACCGTCCACACCGTCAGGCACCGCCGGCGGGGACGGGCCCCGCTACCGCAACCCGGGCCCGTGCCCGGTGTGCGCCGTGTACGCCCGCGCCCGGCACCACCAGAGGGGAAGAACACCATGGGAATCTTCGGGAAGCGCAAGAGCCGCGAGGAGCGGGCCGTCGAACTGGCCAACAAGATGGCGAGCGGCAAGGGCTTCCACAGCCGTATGACGCGCGCCTTCCTCGGCAAGGAGGACTTCGGCAGGGTCCAGCAGTCGATCGGCGCGTACAACTCCGGTCTGGTCGTACGGCAGTTGCTGGCGGCGGGGGCGCCGACGACCCCCGCTGTCGTCGTGTCCATCAGCGACACGGGAAAGCTGGTCAACTTCGATCCGGTCGTGGACCTCGTCCTTGAGCCCGTCGGCACCGAGGACCGGATCACCTTGCAGACCATCGTGTCGAAGCTGCGGATCCCGCGCGCCGGCGACCGGATACTGCTGGTCGCCGACCCCGCCCGGCCCGGGGGTTACCTCTACGCCGGGGGCGACGCGGCGCCGTGACCCGGCACCGCCGCGCGAGGCGCCGGCGAGCGGCGCCGACCCGCCCTGCCCAGGCGGCCGGGTGCCGGAGGTGTCCGGTTGTGCCGATGCCACCCCGCACCGGACCGGGAAGGAGCCTCGGCCGACGTTCCGCCCCGGCCGGCTCCCCGGGCCGGCGATCGCCGTCGGGAGCGGCGGACGCCACTCCCCCACGACGCCCTGGCGCAGGGGATCGCGCGGGGCCCGTCCGAGAGACCGAGGTCCTCAGATGCAGCACGACGAGAACGGCCGCGAGCCGACACGGGCCTCGGAGATCGGCCTGCACGGAGCCCTGGTCCTGTGCTCGATCTCCGTGGGTGATGCCGGATGAGCGGGTACCAGGTGCTGGAGCTGTGGTGGGCGGTGCCCGCGGGACTGGCGCTGCTCGGCTACGGGCTCTCGCTGGCCGGGCTGACCCCGGCCCAGCGAGCGGTCTGGGTGCGGGCACGCGTCGTGGCGGTGGAGCAGCCGGCGCACGGCGCCTCCAAGCGGCCCGGGATCCCGGTGACGGTCGCCTTCCAGGACCCCGCCACCGGGCGGGAGTTCGTCCTGCCGAACGCCGGCAAGCACGGCGACGCGCTCCAGGAAGCCTGGGTGGGCCGTGAGGTCGAGGTGCGCTACCCGCCCGGGCGGCCGCACCGGTACCGCGTCGCACTCCTGCCCATGGACGAGAGGACCGGCCGGGGCGTGCCGAACTGCGCGGTCGCCCTGCTCCTCGTCGGGCTGGTGATCCATGCGGCCGTCCGCTGGGGCTACCCGTGGGCACTGCTCGGCTTCGGTGCCCTGGTCACCGTCTCCGCCGCGCTCAGTCCCGACGTCCGCAACGCGCGCACCCGAGATGCCCTGCTGGCCACGGCCGTCGCCGTCCCGGCCCGGGTCGTGGCCGTCACCAGGGACGTCTACACCGACGGAGAGGGCGAAACGATCGTCAACCACGCTCCCGTCGTCGCCTTCACCACCCTTGCGGGCATCCGCGTCACCGTCCTGTGCCGCGAGGGCATCCCCGATCCGAGCCGGTCCCTCGGCCGTGAACTCACCCTTCACTACGCCCCCTCCGACCCGAGCGTCTACACGCCCGACCTCGCGGCCGAGCGACGGGACGGCGAGAGGGCCATCGGCGTGGTCATCATCCTGCTGATCGCCGGAATCGCGGCGATCGCCACCGGCGCGGCCACCCTCTGACGCCCTGGACCGCTGCTGTCCCGAGGGTGAATCCGCCGCTCCATCTGGATCAGCGGATGCCTGTCGGGGCCGGATCGGGCCGCTGCCCGGCGCAGGCTGAGGACCGGGCCGCATCGCGGCATGCGCGGCCCGGCCCCGGCCCCGGGAGCGAGAGGAGGCGGGCCTTGGAGCGGAACAGCGAGCCGCCGACGGCACCCGGCGGCGCCCGCGGCGCCCTCCCGCGCACACGCCACGACGTCTCGCCGGGCTGAGGCGCCCGATGACCACGCTGCTGGTGCACGACACCACGACCCCCTGGCACCCGACCGACCCCGCCCTCGACGTGACCGTCGGGACGGGGACCCTCCTCGATCGCGAGGTCGCCGTCAACCGGCTGCGCTACGACGGGGGGCCGGCCGCCGCGGCGGAGTTCGCTCCCGCGGCCCCGCTCGACCTCACCGACTGGGAGGAGCTGAGGTTGTGGATCCGGGCCGACCCACCGGCCCACGGCACACCTCAGCTGCCCTTCTACCTGGCCCTGTCCTATACGGACGCGCAGGACTCTCAGGGAAGCGAGCACCGCTGGTTCATCCCCGTCAACGACGCGGACACCTGGGAGCACTGCCCGATCGGTATCGGGGACGACCGCAGAGGCGCGATCACACGGTTTCGGCTGGAGACCATCGGCGGCACCCCGTTCACCGCCGAGGTGTACCAGCTCCGCGCGGTGCGCGAGGAGATGCTCGGGGACATCGAACGGGCGCTGGTCGACGCGCTGTCCGGACTGCGGCCGCCCGGCCTGGACCGGGTGCCGCTGCTGGTCTCGGCCGCTCCGGGCGACCAGACGGTGGAGCCGGCGTACGCCTCCGGGTTCGCGCCGGGCAACCGGATCCTGCTCCAGGGAGGCCAGGGTCCGGACGAGGAACACGACGTGGTCCAGGTGACGAACGGGTCGCTCCCCGGCCGCACCCGGCTGGCGTTCGCGGCCGACTCCCCGGTCCGCGGCGGCTTCCCCGCCGGTGGCTCGTCGGTGTCGGTGACCGTCCCGGTGGAGCTGGCGGCGTCCGACAGCGCGACGGGGAGGGCCGTGCCCCGGGTGGAGGTGTCCGGTACCGAGGTCCGGGAGGACGCGGACCGGAGCGGCTACGCGCGCCAGCGCGACAGCTTTCGGCCCAGCGGACCGCTCACGGTCTGCGCGGTCCGTCCGCCGGCCCGCGCGTACACCGCCGACTACCGGATCACCGTCGCCGGCACCGACCCCGGCCAGCGGACGGCGATCCACAACGGCGTGCTGAGCCGGCTCTCCAACGACCGCCCCCTGTGGATCGACGACATGCCGGCGCCCGTGTGGATGCTGCCCGTGCCCTGGTGGCAGGAGTGCCAGGAGACCGGCCCCGGGCCGGTGCGGATCCGGGTGGGGTCCCGTATGCAGACCGGTCCGCGCGAGGTGCTCCCGTTGGTGCGGCGCTCCGAGGTCCGGGCCGGCCGACCGGATACCCCGGAGGACGACGAAGGGATGGCGCCCCGTCCATGAAGCGACAGCGAAGGGACCGTACGGTATGCCGTCCAACGTAGGAGTGAACGTTCTCGAGGTCGACGGCACCGCGGGACCGGCGATCACCGCCGCGCCGACGTCCGTGGCGGCCTTCGTCGGCCTGACCGAGCGCGGCCCCGCCGACCGACCCGTACGGCTCACCGGTCCGGCCCAGTTCCGGGACCGTTTCGGCGGATACCGCCCGGACGGGTTCCTCGGCTACGCGCTGGACGGGTTCTTCCTCAACGGCGGCACGACCGCGTACGTGTCCCGGGTGGTGGGGGCCGACAGCCTCCCGGCATCGCGGACGCTCCAGGACCGGCAGGTGAACCCCGCGGCCGTGCTGAAGGTCTCCGCGGGCTACCGGGGGGAGCATGACCCCGGGCCGTGGGGGAAGCGGCTGCGGGTCGATGTGGCGGACGATCCGCGGATCACCACCGCGCTGAAGTCCGACACCCCGGCCAACGCCACCACCGCCACGCTCGTGTCCGTCGACGGGATCGAGCCGGAGACGGTCCTCCGGTTCAGCCCCGGCCGCACCGCCGCGTACCGGAAGGTCACCGCCGTGGACCCGGCTGCCCGGACGGTGACCTGGCAGGAGCCGATCGCCGCCGCCCTGGACAGCAAGACCACCACGGTGGCGACGCCGGAGTTCCGGTTGACCGTGTCCTACCGCGCGGATCCGACGGGTGACCACACCACCGTCGAGAACTGGCGGGGGTTGACCATGGTGCCGGGGTCCCCCGACTACGCGGTCGCCCGGCTCAACCACCCGGTCAGCGGATCCCGCTACCTCCTGCTGACCGACCTCACCGCGGACACCGCCGGCGCCGGGCTCGGCTATCCGGCGCCGGTCACCGGTGCCGACCTGAGCGAGGAGGGCACCGAGGCCGACGCGGACGCGAAGGCGTACACCGGTGACGCCGCGGCCCGCACCGGACTGCACGCCCTGGACACCACCGAGATCCAGCTGCTCGCCGTACCGGACGTCCATGGTTTGAACGAGAGCGATCGCCACACGGTGGTCCTCGCCGCCCTGGACTACTGCGCCCGGCGCGGCGACGCCTGCTTCGTCGGCTCGGCACCCGACCGCGCGGTGCGGGTCGCGGGCACGGTGCCACGCGCCCCGGCCGACTACGGCGACCTCGACAGCGAATACCTCGAGACCGTGGTCGAGTACGCCTCGGACTTCCACGCGGCCAAGGTGTACGGGGCCCTGTACGCGCCCTGGATCCAGGTGGCCGATCCGCAGGCGGCGGGGGCTGCCGCCACCCGGTTCGTCCCGGCCGACGGCCATGTGCTGGGGTTGTACGCCCGAACCGATCTGGAGCGCGGCATCTGGAAGGCACCCGCCGGCACCGCGGCGCAGCTGCGGGGTGCCCTGGACACCGCCGCGCGCTTCACCGACCGGCAGCACACCCACCTGGTGCGCGACGGCCTGGTCAACGGGGTGCGTCCGGACCGGGACGGCGGAATCGTGGTGGCCGCCTCCCGCACCCTGTCCACGGACACCCGCTGGTGGTTCGTCAACGTCCGGCTGCTGTTCAACTACGTCGAGTCCTCGCTCCGGGACGGTCTGCGCTTCGTGCGCCAGGAGCCGCACACCGAGCGGTTGCGGCGCTCGGTCCGGCTCAGCGTGGTCACGCCGTTCCTGCTCGGGCTCTGGCGGCAGGGGGCCTTCGGGGCCGATCCACCGGAGCAGGTCTTCACCGTCAAGTGCGACGCGGAGAACAATCCGGCCGCCGAAGTCGACCAGGGCAACTTCCGCCTGGAGGTCTACTTCTACCCGGTCCGGCCGGCCGAGACCGTCACCATCGTCGTCGGCCAGCAGCCCAGCGGCGGCTCGGCCGCCGAGGCGTAGAGGGGACCAGCGATGACGTTGAACATCGGAGTGAATGTCGTCGAGGTCGACGGACGGGCGGCGCCCACCATCACCGCGGCGCCCGTCTCGGTGGCGGGCTTCCTGCTGCGCGCCGAACGCGGCGTGCTCGACACACCGGTCGCGCTGCGGGGCATGAACGACTACGCCGCGCGGTTCGGCGGGGCCACCAAGGGCCTGTACGGAGCGCACGCGGTCCGCGGCTTCTTCGACAACGGCGGAGCCGACGCGTACGCGGTGCGCGTGCTGGACCGGGTCGGTAGCAAGCCCGCCGAGGTGGTGCTGCCGGACCTCGGCGGGACGACCCCCATCCTGGCGATCACCGCGGGCTACCGGGGGCGGCAGGATCCCGGGGACTGGGGCAACCGCCTGTCGGTGACGGTCGCGGAGAACCCGCGTGCCGTATCCGCCCTCCCGGCCCAGGTCCGCGGTGCCAAGACCGGCCCGTTCGCCCTGGTGGACCAGCAGACGCTGGAGATCCACGTGGCCGGCGCCTCCGTCACGATCACCTTCCAGGCCGCGGACTTCACCACGATCGGCGCGGCGACGGCCGCGGAGGTGGCCGCGGTCATCGCGCGGCAGACCCTCGGCGTCCGGACGGTGACCACCCCCGACGGAGCCCTGCTGCTGGTGGGTCCGGGCTCCGGGCCGAATGCCTGGCTGTCGGTGGGGGGCACCGCTGCCGCGGCCCTGGGCTTCGCGGGCACGGCCCATGGCGGCGCCGCAGTGGCGGCCGGGAGCGCCCTGGTGGCGCTCACCGCGACGGGCGGGCTGGCGGTGGGATCGGCCGTCCGCCTGGAGAGCCGGGGCATGGTGGCGGCACCGGGCGGCATGGCGGCCGCCCTTCCCGCCGATGCCGGCATGGCGGTGACGGTGGACGACTCGGGGAAGCCCGTCCAGATCGCCTTCACGGCGGCGGACTTCGCCGGCGGCCTCGACCACATCACCTCCAAGGAGGTGGTCGCGGCGGTCAACCGCCAGGCCCAGGGCTTCTCCGCGGCACTGGCCCCGGACGGGAAGCTGGTCCTGATGTCGGACAGCTTCGGCAGCGGTTCGTCGATCGCCGTGCAGGCGGGCGCCGGGCACGACGCCACCGGGCCGCTCGGGCTGACGCACGCGGAGCCGGTAGCCGGAGTCAGCCAGCCCGGGACCGTCGAGCAGGTCTCGGAATCCGAGAAGTACATGACCTGGACCGGCGGCGATCTGCCCGCCGCGGTGCCCGCCCAGCTCACCCGCCTCCGCTCGGCGGAGTTCGATCTGGTGGTCGACGACCAGGGCCGTGAGGTCGAGCGCTTCGAGTCCCTGTCCATGCAGGACGGGCTGCCCTGGTCCGTCGGTGCGGTCGTGAACGACCAGCACGCGGGCTCCCGGTTCGTCATCGCCACCGACCTCAAGAGCCCATCGGGCCCGGTGGCCGACATGCCCGCGGCGGGGACGTACCGGGTCGGCAGCACCACGGCGGGAACGGACGGCGACCCGCCGCGGGACATCGACTTCATCGGCGACCCCGCCGCCCGCACCGGACTGTTCGCCTTCGACACCGTCGACATCCAGCTGCTGGCCTGCCCCGACTCCGACTCCCCCGGGGTGGTGACGGCGTGCCTGGACTACGTGGAGCAGCGCGGCGACGCGATGTTCGTCGGCTCACCGCCCCAGGGCAGCGACCTGGAAGGAACGAAGGAGTACGCGGCGCCCTTCCGCGGCCGCAAGGTGTACGGGGCGCTCTACGCCCCCTGGATCAGCATCGTCAATCCCCTGGACACCGACGGCCGCGACCCCCTGCTGCTGGTCCCCCCGGTCGGCCACATCCTGGGGATGTACGCCCGCGTCGCCGAGGCGCGCGGGGTGTGGAAGGCGCCTGCCGGGGACGAGGCCCGTCTCGCCTCCGCACTCGGCGTGGAGTTCGACATGACCGACGCCGACCACACCGACCTGGTGCGGAACGGCGGTGTCAACGGTGTCCGGGCCATTCCGGGGTCGGGCGTCGTCGTGGATGCCTCGCGCACGCTCAGCACCGACACCCGATGGCTCTATGTCAATGTGCGGCGTCTGTTCAACCATGTGAAGTCCTCCCTGCGTGACGGCTTGCGATGGGTGGCCCAGGAGCCGCATTCGGAGGACCTGCGCCGACGGGTCCGGCTCAATGTGGTGACGCCGTTCCTCCTCGGGCTGTGGCGGCAGGGCGCCTTCGGATCGGACCCTCCGGAGGAGGTGTTCTCCGTGAAGTGCGATGCGGAGAACAACCCCCCGTCCGAGGTGAACGCGGGGAACTTCACGGTGGAGGTCTTCTTCTACCCGGTGAAGCCCGCCGAGACGATCCTGATCGTCGTCGGCCAGCAGGACAGCGGCGCTGTGGCAAAGGACACCTGAGCGAAATGAGGCGGATGTGGCCGAGTTGACTTTCCATGAGTCCTATCGAACCCATGGATTCATGCTCGAGATCGAGGGAACGGCCTGCCCGGTGACCAAGGTGACCGGGCTGAGCGAGGGGACCGCGGAGACCATCGACCAGCCCGACGGCGGCTCCCCCGTGGTGCGGAAGATCGCGAGCGGAGTGGTCAAGTTCGAAACCCTGGTGATCGAACGCAATGTGGACGGCAGCCCCTTCGACAAGCTGTTCCGGGACTGGTTCCGGGAGATGTTCTCGCTCAACGGCGCCAGCGGCGGCTCGTCCGTCCGGCGCAACGGCGCGGTGCTGAAACTGGAGAACGGCCAGGAGGTGCTGCGCTTCGCGTTCTACGAGGGCTGGGTCAAGTCGTCCAAGTTCACCGACCTGGAAGCGGGGTCCACCAACTTGTTCAAGCAGACAGTGGAGATCGAGCACAACGGTCTGGAAAGGGTGTCCTGACGCATGGACGGGGAGAGGGCGCTGCCACGCAATCGCGAGTTCGAGTTCGAGTTGCCCGTCGGATACGAGGACGCCGAAGGGCAGGTCCACCGGACCGCCGTGCTCAGGAAGATGACCGGCCGGGACGAGGCCATCATGGCCGACAAGCGCCACCGTTCGAACGGCGCCCGTATGATCTCCGAGCTTCTGGGCAACTGCCTGGTCCGGCTGGGAACCATCGAGAACCCGGGCCTCCGGGTGGCCCAGCAGCTCTACTCGGCCGACCGGCACTACCTGCTGATGAAGCTGCGGGAGATCACCTTCGGGGCCGAGATGCAGGCCACCTACTCCTGCCCCACCTGCCAGGAGGCGACCGTCCTGGTCGAGGACCTGGCCGAGCTGGAGGTGGTCAGGCTGGGGGGCGACGAGGTCCTCGAAGACCTCGTCGTACGCCTGGAGGACGGGTATGTCGACCGGTCGGGAACCGTCTTCGACGTGCTGGTCTTCCGGTATCCCACCGGTGTGGACGAGGAGCGGATCGCCGCCGCGAGCAGGGACAACGCCTCGCGGGGGAAGAACGCCCTGATGGCGCGCTGCCTCAAGTCGATGGGCGATATGCCCAGGCCCAGGCTGGAGGCCCTGGGAAGCGCCGTCTTCAGCGACATGACCCTCTCCGACCGGCGCCTCATCGACCAGGCCATGCTCAGCCGCGGCCTCGGCGTCAGTATGCAGCGCTCCGTCAACTGCGGCGGCTGCGGGCGCGATTACGACGCGGCGATCGACATGTCGAATTTCTTGGCAGCTTCGTAGGAGAGGAGGAAAGGCTGCGCCAGGAGGTCTTCTTCCTCGCGTACCACCTGCACTGGGGGCGCGAGGAGATCCTCGGCCTGCCGACCGAGGAGCGTTGGCACTATGTGCGCCAGCTGGCGGACCAGCTGCGGCGCGAACAGGAAACGATCAGCGAGTCGATGGCGAGATGAGGTGCGGCGGTTGTGACTCCGGAGGGCGTGGTCGCGCTGCTGGACCAGATGTACGCGGTGATGCGCTCGGTCGGCATGACGTCGGGCGACATCATGCACACCGTCGTCCAGTTGCGGGAGGCGCTGGTGCTCCAACTCCAGGGGTTCAGTACCGCCGTGAACGAGAAGGTGGTGTTCCAGGTCAGGACCGCGCAGGGCCAACTCCTCGACTGGACGCGCAGTGTCGACGTCATCGCCCGCAAGGCGGGCGAGCTCGCCCAGCACATCGAAGTGAAGACCGGCTCTGTCGAGAACGCCCTCCCCTCGGTCAACGCGGCCTACCGTCAGGGGGAGGCGAACCTCCAGCTGCTCAAGGACCTGGCGCTCGGAGCGACCGGGACGGTCCAGAACATCTGGAAGATCTACTCGGCGCCGATCGCCGAGATGCAGCCCTTCATCGAGAAGCGCATGGGCGAGTGGACCGAGCACATGCGCACGCGGTTCAACGCCTCCGACGCGGAGATCGAGAAGGCGATCAGGAGCTTCCGGTTCGAGGACGCCCTCGGGGACGCGATCGAGTTCACCTGGGGGGCGGAGGGCCCCATCGCCCATCGGGCCGCGAAGGCCGCCCGGAGCAGTCCGGACTTCGGCCCCGCCATGGAGGTGCTCTTCGGCCCCAGCGGAAAGATGGCGGACGCGGCCCATGACGCCGCGCTGGGGGTCAACCTGGAACCCGCCGAGAAGGCCTTCGAGAAGAAGCTGGCCGACGGGGTCGGCACCGCGCTGACGGGGGCCGGGGACAAGGGGGCGGCCGCGGCGGCGGAGTCGCTGAGCAAGCGGATCTCGTCCGGCGCGACCGAACTCGGCAACCTCATGACGTCGATCCCGCAGTTGTACGACTCGGTGACCAAGCTCGGCGAGGCCTGGGACAAGCCGAACAAGTCGACCAAGGACTACATGGACCTGCTGTCGGCCGCGGGCGGTATGTTCACCCAGGCCGGTCAGGTCATCCAGGCCTTCACCGGCGCCACCGAACTCGCCTCCGCCGCGAACGCGGTGTTCAACGCGATCATGGCGATGAACCCGATCTATCTGGTGGTGATCGCGGTCATCGCGCTGATCGCGGTGATCGTCCTGCTGATCGTCTACTGGGACGAGGTCAGCGCCGCCCTCCGCGACAACCCCTGGCTCGCCGTCGCCGCGGTCCTGCTCGGCGTCATCGGGATCATCATCGTGGTCATCGCCTACTGGGACGAGATCAAGCTGGCGGTCCTGATCGCCGCCAACTTCATCAGCATCCAGGTGCAGATGATCGGTCAGGTCTTCACCGCCCTGGGCACGCTGATCGGCCAGGTGTGGGCCTGGATCGTGGCCACGGCGCAGAACGCCGGGATCGGTGTCATCAACACCTTCATCGCGGCCGGCACCGCCATCCAGAACTTCTTCATCGGGGTCGTCAACTCCGTGCTCGGCATGTACAACAAGCTCGCCGACAGCGCCGCGGGGCAGGCGGCGGGGCTGGCTCGCGCGAATCTGATCCCGCAGGTGGAGATGCAGGCCCGGTTGATCCCGCCCAAGGAGGTGCCGCCGATCAATGTCACCGCGGCGCTGACCCCCAAGCCGGTCAAGGGCGGCCTGGAGGGCCAGATCGCCGCCCAGGAGGAGGCGGTGGCCAAGGCCAGGGAGGCCGACGAGGCACGCCGGGCCAAAGCCGCCGCTCCCCCGGCCGCCGCCGGCACCGGCAAGATCAATCTCGACAAGGGCCGGGTCAACCTCCAGAAGAACCAGACCGTCTCCCTGGTCAAGGGCGGCAAGCCGCTGCTGACCACGGTCAAGATGGGTCTGGGCTGGGAGCCCGCGTTCCGCGGCAAGGACATCGACCTGGACGCCTCGGTGATCGCCTACGGGGTGGACCGCAAGAAGATCGACAACTGCTTCTTCGGGAAGCTGTCCATCCTCGGCCACACCATCCAGCACTCCGGGGACAACCTCACCGGCGTGGGCGGCGGGGACGACGAGGTGATCACCGTGCACCTCGGCTCCCTGCCGCCGGAGGTGACCGGCCTGGTCTTCACGGTCAACTCCTTCTCCGGGCAGAAGTTCACCGATGTCGCCAAGGCCTACTGCCGGCTGCTGGACGCCGGCACCGGCCAGGAGCTGGTGCGCTTCGACCTCACCCACGCCGAACCGCGCACCGGTGTGCTGATGGCCAAGATGATCCGGCAGTTCTCCGGCGAGTGGGAGATGACCGCGCTGGGCGAGTACGTGGACTCGCGCACCGTCCGGGGCATGGTCAAGCCCGGCGCCAAGGCCCTCTGACGCTCCGCAGGCCGGCGGCGCCCGCACTCGCTGTGCGGGCTCCGCCGGCCTGCCCGGCACCGCGGCGGCGGGCGATGACGCGCCGTCGCCGCGCTCCGCTCCCACGGCAGGAGCGATCGGAGCCGTGCGGATACCCGGGACTGCGCGAACGCGAACTCCGCCGTGCGCACCGCGATTCGACGACGCCTGCCTCCCCGCCCCACCACGGCGGAGATACGGTCTCCCTGCTCTCATCTGATCACAGGGGACCACCATGCGCACGCGTACCATCGCCGCCCTCGCCGTCTTCGGCCTGCTGCCGCTCACCGCCGCCTGCGGAAGCGGTGGCGACAACGACTCCGCGGCCGACAAGCCCCCCGCTCAGGCCGGCCTCGACTGCTCCGACCCGCGGATCACTCACGTGGAGTGGGTGAAGCGCTGCCAGAACGAGAAGGCCGGGACGGACGGCGAAAAGCCCGCGGAGACGGCGGCCGGCAAGGCTCTGGGCCTCGGAGAGTCCGGCACGTTCACGCTGGCCGACTCCGAATCGGGCAAGAAGACGACCTTCCAGGTGACCGTCGACGAGACCACGTACATCGACGAGCCTGCCGAGGTCGACACCACCCTCGCGGCCAAGGGGCGGTACCTGCGGCTCGGCCTCACCCTGAAGAACGTCGGCGAGAACACGGTGCACCTGCTCACCTACGGCGAGATCGAATGGGAGAACGCGGACACCGCGGCCCAGGACGCCACGACCCTCGTCATCCTCGACGGGCCGGAGCTGGACACCACGTACAAGCCGGGTCAAGCGGTGACCGGGAAACTCGTCCTCGACGTGCCCCAGCGCGGGGGCGTCCTCAACTACACCGAGGGCAGCGGGTTCACGATCAAGCTGCCGCGGTAGACGGCCGAGCACCCGCCCTTGGCACCGGGGCGGTGCGCCGGCCGCCCCGGCCGGGCCCACCGGGACGCCCCGGACGACCGCGCCCGTCCACGCGGGAACGGCCGCTCCCGTCGGTTCGGGAGCGGCCGTCGTCCGCCGGCTGAGCCCAGGCCCGAGCCTGGCGGTCGGCGTGCCCGGGGGTCAGCCGCGGGAGTGCTGGCGCCGCCAGGGGCCGGTGATGGCCACCATGATGCCGGGGGTCTGGATGTTGGCGAACAGGGTGCGTCCGTCGGGCGAGAAGACCACGCCGGTGAACTCGCTGTACTCCGGAGCCTCGGCGGTGCCGATGTTCAGGTCGTTGCGGGCGATCGGGTACGTACGGCCGTCCTCGGTGGCCCCGAACAGGTGCTGCACGCCCTCGCCGTCCTCGGCGATGACCAGTCCGCCGTAGGGCGAGACGGTGATGTTGTCCGGGCCGTCGAAGGCACCGTCCCGCGACGGGTCCTGGTTGACGCCGAAACGGACCTTCAGGGTGAGGGTGCGCCGCTTGGGGTCGTAGAACCACACCTGCCCGTCGTGGGCCACCGGGCTCTCCGCGCGGGCGAAGGAGGACACCACGTACGCGCCTCCGTCGGCCCACCACAGGCCCTCCAGCTTCCGGGCGCGGGTGACCTCGCCGGCACCGAACTGCTTGCGCACCGGCACCGTCTTGGCGTCACGGTCGGCCACCGGCGCCCAGTCCACCCCGTAGACCGTGCCTATCTCGGTGGCGCGGGACAGGTCGTCGACGAACCGGCCGCTGGAGTCGAAGCACTTGGCCGCCGCCAGCACGCCCGCGTCCTCGGCGAGGCCGCGCAGCTTGCCGCGGCCGTGCGTGAAGCCCTGCGGCGGCGTCCAGCGGTAGAACAGGCCGTTGGGGCCCGCCGAGTCCTCGGTCAGGTAGAGGTGGCCCCGCTTGGTGTCCACCACCACGGCCTCGTGGTCGAAGCGGCCCAGCGCCTTGATCGGCTTGGGGGCGAGGTTGGCCCGCCGGTCGTGCGGGTCCACCTCGAAGACATAGCCGTGGTCCTTGGTCATACCGTTCTGGCCGGCCCGGTCGGTGTTCTCCTCGCAGGTCAGCCAGGTGCCCCAGGGGGTGGTCCCGCCCGCGCAGTTGGTGGAGGTACCGGCGATGCCCACCCACTCGGTGACGTGGTCACCGTGCTTGGAGACCTCCACCACGGTGCAGCCGCCGGAGGCCGCGGGGTCGTAGACCAGGCCCTCGACCAGGGGCACCGGGTGCTCCCAGGCGCTGCGCGGGCCCTTCAGCTCGTGGTTGTTGACCAGCAGGGTGGCGCCGCGGGAGCCCTCGAAGGTCCCGGTGCCGTCGTGGTTGGAGGGGGTGGTCTCGCCCGACTCCAGGGTGGTGACCCCGCAGTGGGTGATGATCCGGTAGGAGAAGCCGGCCGGCAGCGCGAGCAGGCCCTCGGGGTCCGGGACCAGCGGCCCGTAGCCCAGCTCGCGGCCGTGCCCCGCAGCCTGCGGACCGTGCTTGTCGGCGGCGAGCGCCCCGGGCGCGGTGGCGAGTACCCCGGCGCTGCCGACCAGGGCCACCCCGGCCCCGGTGTAGGCGGAACGCTTGGCGAAGTCTCTGCGGCTGAGCGGCATTGTGATCTCCCAGTTGGCCGGATTCATGCTCATCACTGCGGGCATACGGTCGCGCCCCCGGTCGAACGGGAGTTGAACGGCGTACGACATCCGAGCGGCCGCCCGTCGTCACCTCCGCGCCCGCAGCCGGCCACCGCCCCTCGCCCCGGCCCCGCGCACGTACGGCACGCCCAGCCAGGCACCGAATCCAGCCATCCCCAAGCACAGACGCCAAGCCCACGGAGAGACACCCCACCCACTCACCGCGAGCGATCAC
>NZ_SRID01000608.1 GCF_004684805.1 Streptomyces palmae | reverse complement strand
GTACGACGCGGCCTCCGAGTCGCGAAATCCTCCGGCCCTCCCTCCCCCGCGCCCGCGGGCCGAAGCCGCGCCGGCTACCGACCGCGGTTGGGCGGAAGCCGCGTCGGCAACCGGCCCCGCCGCCACCAGCACCCAGGCCGACGCCGCGCCGTGGACCCTCGCCGCACCGCCCACCACCCAGGCGCCGCACACCCAAGCCGCGCGTCCCCCGTCCGCGTCGGACGGGGCGCTCGTCCGGCGGACCCTGGCGCAGGTCGAGCCGATCGCCGACAAGGTCACCTCGTACTTCTACGCCCTGCTCTTCCTGCACCTCCCCGAGCTGCGGTCGCTCTTCCCCGCGTCGATGGACGTGCAGCGGGACCGGCTGTTCAAGGCGCTGCTCACGGCCGCCAAGCACGTGGACGACCCGGGGGCGCTCGCGGCGTACCTGGTCCCGCTGGGGCGCGGGCACCGCAAGTACGGCACGCTTCCGGAGCACTACCCGGCGGTCGGGGAGTGCCTGCTGGGCGCGCTCGGCCAGTACGCGACGGACGTCTGGGACGCGGAGACCGAGCAGGCCTGGGTCCGGTCGTACACCCTGATCTCGCAGATCATGATCGACGCGGCGGCCGCGGACGAGTCGCGGGCGCCCGCCTGGTGGCAGGCCGAGGTGGTCGAACACGAGCGGCGCACCGGCGAGATCGCCGTGATCACGGTGCGCCCCGACGAGCCCTACCCGTTCCTCGCCGGGCAGTACGCCGCCCTGGAGACCCCGTGGTGGCCGCGGGTGTGGCGGCACTACTCGTTCGCCTCGGCGCCGCGTTCGGACGGATTGCTGTCCTTCCACGTCAAGGCGGTTCCGGCGGGCTGGGTCTCCGGCGCGCTGGTGAACCGGGCGCGGCCCGGGGACGTGATCCGGCTGGGGCCGCCGACCGGTTCGATGACCGTGGACCACGGCACCGGGGACGGACTGCTCTGCCTGGGCGGCGGTACCGGCATCGCGCCGATCAAGGCGCTGGTGGAGGACGTGGCCGAGCGCGGCCGGGGCCGTCCGGTGGAGGTCTTCTACGGGGCCCGCAGCGAGCACGACCTCTATGACATCGAGGCCCTGCGGCAGCTGGAGCGCAGGCACCCCTGGCTGTCGGTGCGGTCGGTGGTCGACGAGGGCCGAAGCGACGGCCTTCCGGGCCGACTGCCGGATGCCCTGGGCGGGTACGGGCCATGGGCCGGCCATGACGCGTATCTGGCCGGGCCGGTCGGGATGATCCGGAGCGGGGTGGCGGCGCTGCGCGGTACCGGGATGCCCGGCCACCGGATCCGTCACGACCCCGTCGAGGAGCTGGTCCCGAACGCCGGATAGGCGCCTGCCCGCACCGGTCCGGTCGGTCCCGATCGGGTGCCGGGCTTCGGTGGGCGGACCCGGCCCGGGGCTGTTCCGCGCTCAGGCCAGGTCGTCGGCGAGCAGCGCCAGTACGCCCTCCACATTGGCGTCCAGATAGGCCCGCAGCGAGGGCGGCACCATCTCCACCGAGGCGATGCCCTTGCGGGTGAAGGGGATCCGGACCACCTCGTACTCGCCGCAGGGCTCGTCCACCTCGGGGCCGTGCCGCCGGTCCAGGTCCATGGTGAGCAGTCGGCAGACGAAGAAGTGCTGCACCTTCACCCCGTGCCGGGCGCCCGCGGCGCCTTCCGGGGGCAGAGCGCTGTGCTCCACCGTGTCCACGAAAGCGGGCACCACATCGGTGATGGTGGCCCCCAGCTCCTCGTCCACCTCGCGGTGGAGCGCCGCGACGACCGAGGCGTCCTCGGGCTCCACACCGCCGCCCGGGGTGATCCAGTAGGGCGCCTCGCCGGGTTTGGTCCGTTTGATCAGGATCATCTCCGGCTCGATGCCGCCGGCGAGCAGGATGGCACGAGCGGTGCGTTTGACCACGGGACGATCGGTCATAGGTGACATCTGCCGCATCCGGGCCGGGCCGAAACCCGTCGATCGCGGTCCTGTGGGCGAGGGCCGTCGCATTCCGGCATATGCCGTTGGCCCATGTTGCCAGCGTGATTGGACACTGACACAGAGTCAACTACTCTGGGGTCCGCGGGCGTCTCGAACCACGAGGGGGGAGGTTTGAGGCGCCCGCCCCACTCTGCCCCGGCC
>NZ_SRID01000607.1 GCF_004684805.1 Streptomyces palmae | reverse complement strand
GCCCCAACTACGCCTATGAGCGGGTGTTCCGGCACATGTTCCCCGGCCGCGTACCGTCTCGCGCGGGGCGAAGCCCAGGTCGGCGAGGGTGCGGCCGGGGAACATGTGCCGGAACACCCGCTCATAGGCGTAGTTGGGGCAGCGGATCGCCCCGGACTCGACGCGTCCGATATAACGGGCGTCGCAGGAGACCTGCTCGCCGATCTCGCGGGCGGCGCGCCGTACCGCCGCGGCGAACTCGGCCGCGGAGCGGTTCCCGCGCAACCGGCGGAAGGCGTTGTTGGGCCGCGGCGGTGGTGCGGCCCCGGACTCTGGGGTCATGGCCGGCCCCCTCCCTACGGTGATGCCGTACCGCCTAACGGCGATGCCGGGGCGGCGGACACGGACCGTACCGGTCGCCTTCCGGGCAATGCGGGGTGTTTTCCTTGAAATCGGATATATCGCCTGCTATCCGCTATGAAGTGCCACCCTTTGTGGCCGCATTTCGCCGTAGCCGCCGACGGGCCGGAGGCGTTGAACCTCCCGGACGAGACGCGGCGCGGCGAGGAGGGGTTTCCCTTGGTGAAGGCCGGAGTGCACAGCAGCGGTTCCCGGACCGCGGACCGGCACCCACCGGGCCGGGAGCACGGCGCGCTGATGGACGGCGGCGCGGGTCGGCGATGCGATCTGGTCACCGTCCCCGCCCGGCAGGGCCTGGAAGCGGTGGACATCCTGCGGTTGCGGCGCGGGGTCGGCCCGGTGCTCCACGACGGCAGCTGCGACACCCTCGGTTTCCTGGTCCCGCCCGGCACCGCGGACCGCTGGGACCTGCCCGGCAGCGCCTGCACCGAGACCTACGGGCACGAGGCCGCCGTGGAGCCGGGCACCGCCGCCCCGCCCCCGGTCACCGGCACCGGATGGCTGGTCCCGCCGGACGCGGCGATCGCCGAGGCCACCGACCCCGAGGTTCTCCGCCAGGCGCTGGGCGAGGCGGCCCGCACCATCGAGGCCGTCGACCGCTGCCAGTGACGTTTGGCGGGCGCCGCTGAGCGGCGAGGCGGCTTCGAGGGGCGCCTTCCCGAACCGCCTGCCGCTCGCCGGCAGCGGTTCGTGAGGGTGCCGCCGTCGTCGTCGCCCAAGCGGGCGGGCGGCAGGCGGCTTGCCTCTGATCTCCTCTGATCCCCTCCGGTGCACCGGCCCCACCGGCCCCACCGGCCCGCGCCGGATGCCCTCTCACCAGCGGTGATACTGGAGGGATGGCGAAGGAACGGCGGAAGGGCGGGCGCGGGCGGACCGCGGAGGCGGTGCGGGCGACGGTCGGCGGCGGACTGGCCGAGCTGGTGCCCGACCGGGACCGGCCGCGCGGCTGGACGCTGCTGCTGGACGGCGCCCCGCAGTCCCATGTGGACCTGGACGAGCCCACGTACCTGGACTTCGAGTACCAGCGGCGGCTCGGCCACATCGCGGATCTCGCGGCCCCGCCGGGCCGCCCGCTGCACGTCGTCCACCTGGGTGGCGGGGCCTTCACGCTGGCCCGCTACATCGCCGCCACCCGCCCCCGCTCCACCCAGCAGATCGTGGAGATCGACACCGCGCTGATCGGTTTCGTACGCGAGGCGCTGCCCCTGGACCGGGGCTGGCGGATCCGGGTGCGCGGGGACGACGCCCGCGCCGGGCTGGGCAAGGTGCCCGACGGCTGGGCCGACCTGATCATCGCCGATGTGTTCAGCGGGGCCCGTACGCCCGCGCATCTGACCAGCACCGAGTTCACCGAGGGGATACGGCGCGCGCTGCGGCCCGGCGGGCTCTACGCCGCCAATGTGGCCGACGGGCCGCCACTGGCGCATCTGCGGGCCCAGATCGCCACCGTGCACAGCGTCTTCCCCGAGATCTGCCTGACCGCCGACCCGGCCGTGCTGCGCGGCCGGCGCTTCGGCAACGCGGTGCTGCTCGCCTCCGACCAGCGGCTCCCGGTGGCCGAGCTGACCCGGCGGGCGGCCGGCGACCCGCACCCGGCCCGGGTGGAGCACGGCCGCGGGCTGACCGACTTCACCGGCGGCGCCACCCCGGTGACCGATGCCACCGCCGCCCCCTCACCGGTGCCGCCACCCGGAACCTTCTCCTGACGAGGTGCCGGGGTGCCGGGGTGTCCAGGTGGGTCTGGACGTGAGCTTGCCC
>NZ_SRID01000606.1 GCF_004684805.1 Streptomyces palmae | reverse complement strand
CCGTTCAGGAATCCGCTGATCCGCGTCCGCAGCGAGGCCGGGTCCAGGCCCTGCCCGGCCAGATGCTCCTCGATGGTGCCGTACCGGCGCAGCTCGCGGCGGGCGACGCCGAGCCCCAGCACCCGGTGCGGCACCTCGGCCAGCGCGTCGTTCGCGGCGGCCGTCGACGTGCCGGCCAGATACGGCTCCACCAGCACCACCTCCGCCGCCCGCTGGGAGCCGACCGCGGCGCGCAGCGTCCGGCCGTCGAAGGGGCGTACCGTCGTGGCGTACAGCACGGTCAGGTCCATCCCCTCGACCGCGGCGAGCACCGGGTCCAGCATCGGTCCCACCGCCACCACCACCCCGGCGCGCCCCTCCCGCACGGTCTCGAACCTGTCTCCGGCGACCGCCCGGGGCGCGCCGTTGACCTGCGCCGACAGCCGTACGTACACCCGGTCGTCCCCTGCCGCGGCGGCGTGCCGCAGCAAGGTCTCGGCCTCGTCCGGGTGGCCAGGTACATGCACCGTCCAGCCGTCGAGGGTGTCCAGCAGGGCCACGTCGCCGGGGGCCATATGGGTGAAACCGCCCGCCGGCCAGTCGTACGAGCCACCCGCGCTGACCAGCACCCCTCCGGTGCCCTGGTGGCCGAAGTCGAGTTTCACCTGCTCGAAGGCGCGCTCCACCAGGAAGCTGGCGAAGGTGTGCACCACCGGGCGCATCCCCGCCAGAGCCAGTCCACCACCCACCCCGAGCAGCAGCTGCTCGCGGATCCCCACGTTGATCACGCGCTCCGGGTGCGCCCGGGCGGCACCGGCGAACCCGTCCACGCCGATGTCGGCGAGCACGACCGCGAGCCGGGGGTCCTCATCCAGCAGCCGGGAGGTGACCGCGGCGAATCGCTCACGCATGGTGTCCATGGATATGCCTTCCTTCGGTTCTTCGGCTCGGCTCAGCGGTTCTTCGGCTCGACATGGGCGACCACGGCACGCGGCCGCCCCGGGTGCGGCGCGGTGTAGGAGGCGTGGAGCGCCCGGTGATCCCGGCCGTCGACGTCCGCGACGCTCCACCCCGCGGCCTCGAAGCGCCCGGCGATGCCGCCGCGCCAGCCGTGCGTCGCGGAGGAGTTGTCGATGACCAGGGTGTGCAGCTGCTCCAGGCCGGCGGCGCCCGCGTAGGCCAGCGCCTCGTGATTGCTGCCCTCGTCCAGCTCCGCGTCACCGATCAGCACCCACACCCGCGGATCGGTGAGTCCGCGGGCCCGCAGCCCCAGCACCGTCCCGACGGCCAGCGGCAGACCGTGCCCCAGGGAGCCGCTGCCGATCTCGGCGCCCGGCACCAGCAGCCGGTCCGGGTGGTGCCCCAGCGGGGAGTCGTACGCCCCGAAGGTCGACAGTACGGAGGCGGGGAAGTACCCCTTGGCGGCCAGCACCGCGTAGTACGCCATCGGCCCGTGCCCCTTGGAGAGCAGGAAGCGGTCCCGGTCCGGTGCGTCCGCGGTCCGCGGCGAGACCCGCAGGACACGGTCGTACAGCACCCAGAGGGCATCCATCGTGGAGGTGGCGGCGGGGCCGTGCTTCTCGTCCCCGGTCATCAGGCTCATCAGACGCGGCAGGTCCGCGTACCCGTATTCGGCTGCGACAGTCGCTGAGGTCATGCGGGAAAGCCTGCAACTTCAAGTCGACTTGAAGTCAAGGCTCTATTCTCACTGGTCATGACCTCGCCACACGACCCCCTCACCATCGGAGAGCTCGCGGCCCGCAGCGGACTGGCCACCTCCGCCCTGCGCTACTACGAGGAACTCGGCCTGATCCGCGCGGCCCGGACCGCCGGCCGCCAGCGGCGCTACCCGCGGGCCACCCTGCGCCGGGTCGCGTTCATCCGGGCGGCCCGGCAGGTGGGCCTCTCCCTGGACGAGGCCAGGGAAGCCCTGTCCCGCCTGCCCGAGGACCGCGCCCCCAACGCCACCCAGTGGAACGCCGTGGCTACCACCTGGACCGACCGCATCGACCAGCAGATCGCCGACCTCGAGCGCCTCAAGCGCAGGCTGACCGGGTGCATCGGCTGCGGCTGCCTGTCCCTGCGCAAATGCGCCCTCTACAACCCCGGGGACGGCGCGGCCGAGCGCGGCACCGGGGCCCGCTACCTCCTGGGCGACGAGCCCCCCAGCGCCCCCTGACCG
>NZ_SRID01000605.1 GCF_004684805.1 Streptomyces palmae | reverse complement strand
GCTCCCGGCCCTATGCGGTCGGCCGGGAGCAGATCCGCGAATTCGCCGAGGCGATCGGTGACCCGAATCCGGTGTACACCGACCCGGCCGCGGCCAGGGCGCTCGGGCACCCCGATGTGATCGCGCCGCCCACCTACCCGTTCGCGATCACCACCAGGGTGGCGCAGCAGGTGATCCAGGACCCGGAGCTGGGCCTGGACTACACCCGGGTGGTGCACGGCGACCAGAAGTTCGGTTACACCCGCCCGGTGCACGCCGGAGACGTGATCACCATCACGTCCCACATCGAGGACATCAAGTCGCTCGCGGGCAACGATGTGCTGCTGATCCGCAACGAGCTGCACGACGAGAGCGGCGACCACGTGGCGACGGTGCACACCAAGCTGGTGGCGCGCGCCGCCGAGGAGGCGTGACGTGACCCACAAGGCCCGTATGGCGGCAAAGGTCTCCTACGACGAGGTCGAGGTCGGCACCGAGCTGCCGGCCCAGACGTTCACTGTGAACCGCGCCACTCTGGTGGCGTACGCGGGCGCCTCCGGTGACTTCAACCCGATCCACTGGAACGAGAAGTTCGCCAAGGAGGTCGGCCTGCCGGACGTCATCGCGCACGGCATGTGGACCATGGCCTCGGCGATCCGGGTGGTCACCGACTGGGCGGGCGACCCCGCCGCGGTGGTCAACTACGGGGTGCGCTTCACCAAGCCGGTGGTGGTCCCCAATGACGACAAGGGCGCGGTCATCGAGGTCAGCGCCAAGGTCGCGGCCAAGCTGGACGACGAGGCACGCACCGTCCGGGTGGATCTCACGGTCGAGAACGAGGGCCGGAAGGTGCTGGGCATGGCCCGCGCCGTGGTCCGCCTCTCCTGACACGTCCGGCCGGGCGCGGACCCGCACGACCCCGCGCCCGGCCCCCGGCGGCCCGTTCCGGCCCGCCCCAGGGCCCCACACGCCCGGGCCCCGCTCACCGCGCACTCGACGGAGCTGGGCACTTCCCGGCTGTGGGCCTCTCGTAGTCTTGAGCGCGTGCAGGAACTCCAGAACGCCCCGCTCGCCCCGCTGACCACGTTCCGGCTCGGTGGCCCGGCCACCCGGCTGGTGACGGCCACCACCGACGACGAGGTGATCGAGGTGGTCCGCGAGGCCGACGCCTCGGCCACCCCGCTGCTGATCATCGGCGGCGGCAGCAACCTGGTCATCTCCGACAAGGGCTTCCAGGGCACCGCGCTGCGCATCGCCACCAGCGGCTTCTCCCTCGACGGCACCCAGCTGGAGCTGGCGGCCGGCGAGAACTGGTCCGCGGCGGTGGCCCGGACCGTGGAGGCGGGACTGGCCGGCATCGAGTGCCTGGCCGGCATCCCCGGCTCGGCGGGCGCCACCCCGATCCAGAACGTCGGGGCGTACGGCCAGGAGGTCTCGGCCACCATCACCGAGGTCGTCGCCTACGACCGGGAGGCCGGCGAGGTGGTGGTCCTGCCGAACGCCGAGTGCGGTTTCTCCTACCGGCACAGCCGCTTCAAGGCCCACCCCACCCGCTATGTGGTGCTGCGGGTCCGCTTCGGGCTGGAGGACGCGGACGGGCTGTCCGCGCCGATCAGGTACCCGGAGACGGCCCGGGTGCTGGGTGTCGAGGCGGGCGACCGGGTGTCGGCCGCGCTGGCCCGGGAGACCGTGCTGAAGCTGCGCGCGGGCAAGGGGATGGTGCTGGACCCGGAGGACCACGACACCTGGTCCGCGGGCTCGTTCTTCACCAACCCGGTGCTCACCGCGGAGGAGCACGCCGCCTTCCTGGCCCGGGTCGCCGAGCGGCTCGGCCCCGACACCACTCCGCCCGCCTTCCCCGCGGGCGACGGCCGGATCAAGACCTCGGCCGCCTGGCTGATCGACAAGGCGGGCTTCACCAAGGGGTACGGCACCGGCCGCGCCCGGATCTCCACCAAGCACACCCTGGCCCTCACCAACCGCGGCCAGGCCACCACCGAGGACCTGCTGGCGCTGGCCCGCGAGGTGGCCGCCGGCGTGGAGGCCGCCTTCGGGATCCCCCTGGTCAACGAACCAGTAATGGTCGGCACCACCCTCTGAGCCCCCTCAGCGCCCAGGGGTCCAGGGGAGGAGCCGCCCCGCAGGAGCGCTGGGGGCACCCCCGGACGGAGTCTGGGGGAGGAACTGCGCGCCCAGCCCAAAACCAACCCGCACC
>NZ_SRID01000604.1 GCF_004684805.1 Streptomyces palmae | reverse complement strand
CCCCACCCCACCGGAAAGCACCCCGTTGGAGAGCCACCGGCAGAGCCTCGCTGCGGGTGATCGTCGTCTGGGCCGTGAGCACCCTCACCATGCTGGTGCTGGCAGCCGTCCTGCCCGACTTCCGGTTGCAGTCCGCCGACGGCGACAGCGCCACCCGGATCGGCCTCACCGCCGCCTCCGGCGCGGGCGCCTTCGGCCTGCTCGGCGCCCTGGTGTGGCCGCTGCTGGTGCGCGCGCTGCTGCTGGTGCCCGCGTTCGTCCTGGGACTGCTGGTCTTCGTCCTCAACGGCTCACTGCTCCTGCTGGCGCTCAGCCTCATACCCCACGGCCAAAGCGCCGCCGAACCCGAGACCGCGGTGGTGGTCGCCGCCGTCATGTCCGCCGCATCCTCCGCGACCAGCACCTTCCTCACCGTCCGCGACGACGAGGCATACCGCCGCCGACTGGCCCGGATGGCCGGCCGCAGACGCCGCGGGCAGGGCCTGCCCGCCGGGCGCCGGCCACCGCCGGGCACCGTCTTCCTCCAGCTCGACGGGGTGGGGCACGACGTGCTCCGGGACGCCCTGAGCGGCGAACGCCCGCTGATGGAGACCCTGGCCGGCTGGCACGGCACCACCCACACCCTCACCCCCTGGCGCACCGACTGGTCCAGCCAGACCGGCGCCAGCCAGCTCGGCATCCTGCACGGCAGCAACGCCGACGTGCCCGCCTTCCGCTGGTACGAGAAGGAGAGCGGGGAGCTGCTGGTCAGCAACCGGCCCACCAGCGCCGCCGAGCTCCAGCGCCGGGCGATCGCCCGTACCGGCGACGGCGGACTGCTCACCGTGGACGGGGCCAGCCGGGGCAACCTGTTCACCGGCGGCGCCGAGCAGCTCGCCCTGGTCCTGTCGGTCGCCGCCCGGCGCGGCCGGCACAACCGGTCCCGGTCCGGCTACTTCGCGTACTTCTCCGACCCCGCCAACGCCACCCGCACCGCCGTGTCCTTCCTCGCCGAGGTGTTCCGGGAGATCAGCCAGGCGCTCAGGGCCCGGCTGCGGCGGGAGCGGCCCCGGCTGCGGCGCGGCGGCCTGTACCCCTTCATCCGCGCCTTCGCCACGGTGGTCGAGCGGGACGTGGTGGTGGCCGCGGTGATCGGCGACATCCTCTCCGGCCGCACCGCCGTCTACGCCGACCTGGTCGCCTACGACGAGGTCGCCCACCACTCCGGGCCGCGCAGCCGCGACACCCACCAGGTGCTGCGCCGCCTGGACCGGTGCGTCGCCCTGATCGCCAAGGTCACCGAGCACGCGCCGAGGGACTACCGCATCGTGCTCCTGTCCGACCACGGACAGAGCCCGGGGGAGCACTTCACCGGACGCTTCGGACTGACCCTGGAGGACCTGGTACGGGCCGGCTGCGGCCTGCCGGTCTCCCGCCGCGCCGAACGCACCCCCAGCGGGGCCGAGGCCCGCGCCACCGCCCGGACCGCGCTGCGCCGCCCCGAGCGGGACGGCGCGGGGCGCCGGGCGTCCGAGCCAGTGGTCCTCGCCTCCGGCAACCTGGGCCTGGTGTCCTTCCCCGAGGTGCCCGGCCGGATGACCCGGGAGGAGATCGACGCCCGCCACCCGGCGCTGCTGCGCACCCTCACCGACCACCCCGGGATGGGCTTCCTGCTGGTGCACTCCGCGGTGCACGGGCCGGTGGTGCTGGGCCCGGACGGCGCCGAGCACCACCTGGAGACCGGGACCGTGCTCGGGATCAGCCCGCTGGCCGCCTTCGGCCCGGGCGCGGTGGAGGCGGTACGGCGCACCGCCGGGTTCGCCAATGTCCCCGACATCATGATCAACTCGGTCTGCGATCCGGACACCGGGGCGGTCCACGCCTTCGAGGACCAGATCGGCTCGCACGGCGGACTCGGCGGCCCGCAGAGCCACCCCTTCCTGCTGTGGCCCAGCGAACTCAGCCCGCCCACCCCCGACGGACGGCCACTGGTCGGCGCCGAGCAGGTGCACACGGTGCTGCGGCGCTGGCTGGGGGAGGCCGACGGCCCCCAGGTGCCGGCGGACGATTCGCCGCTGACCACCCAGGCAACCGCACCATTTACGGCGCTCAGCCAGGTTGTACAGGACGAAAAGCGGTGATTTGGCGCATCGCCCCCCATCCCTGACCATGGCTGTGCGTCCGGCCCCGCAGGGAATCCCCCCGCCGGACCGCCCGCACCAGGAAAGACGCACCATCCATGCAGCACAC
>NZ_SRID01000603.1 GCF_004684805.1 Streptomyces palmae | reverse complement strand
GCCTCGGGCAGGGCCGCGGGGTCCGCTCGAAACAGTGAATTCGCGACCGCCGGGACCCCTGCGCCGGGCGCCTGGCTCGGTCGGCGCTCCGTCCGTACAAGCACACCGGTGGGGCCGGCCGGGTGCTACGGTCACGGTTACCGGAGTAAGCGGGAGTACGGTCGTACGAAAGGTGACGCAGGGTGGCACGCAGTAGCGCCGGTCCCATCGTGGCAGGGCTCACCGCGGCGGCACTCGTCGTGGTCGGTGTCCTGGCCTACCAGGCCCAGGCGACCGCCCCCGACCATCGGTCCACGGCCCGGGCCGCCTCGCACGGCGGCGAGAAGGCCGATGGCAAGGGCAAGGGCAAGAAGGGCTCCACCAAGCTGCCCGGTGACTCGGGCACCGGCCGCCGGGTGGTCTACGCGGTGGGCGCGAAGCGGGTGTGGCTGGTCGGCGCCGACGAGCAGCCGGTGCGTACCTTCCCGGTCTCCCCCAGTTCGGTGGACCCCGACCCCGGCGCGTACGGGGTGACCTCGCGTTCGAGCGGGCTGGTCGGCTCCGATGGAGTCCAGGTCGAGCACGTGGTGGTCTTCCACCAGGCCGATGGCGTGGTGTTCGGCTTCAGCGCGGCGCTGGACGGTTCGGCCCCCGACCCGAACGCGCGCAAGAAGACCGGGGCGATCCGGGAGGCACGTGCCGACGGCGCGGCCATGTGGAGGTTCGCCACACCCGACACCAAGGTGGTCGTCGTTCCGTAGCGGCAGCGCGGTGCGCGGGAGTGTGAAACCCGTCGCGGGAAGGTGAGGGCTCCCGGCGAGCCCGCGGGGCGTCTGTCCCGTGGGCTTCAGGCCGCCTTGCGCTGGGTGGGCCGCGGTGCCCGCTCGTTCTTCTGTTCCGCGCGCCGCCTCTGATCCCGCTCCCGGGCCCGTTCGCTCTCGGACGGCCGCGGGGTGTCCTGTTCCGCCTGCTCGGCCGGTGGCGGTGTGGAGACCGCGTTCGCCGCCGCGCAGGACGCCAGCAGATCCCGCATGGACGGCTCCTGCGGGGGCGGCTGCTCGCCGCGTCCTCGGAGCGGTGCCGCAGGGGACTCTTGGGCCGACATGGATGCCTCCTGAGGGGCCGGAAGTCCAGAGGGCCACGGGGGACGAACAACTAAGTTAGGTACACCTAACCAGCCCTCTGCCTTCCATGTGACCACGCCCGACGCCACGGGCGCAACATCTTCCCGACGGCTTGTCGGAATCCGAGGGCGCCTGGTGGACACCCGTACGCCGTACGCGAGCCCCTACGCGGGACCGCGCGGCGTACGGCCGGATACGGACCGTCCATGAGCGCAGGGGCGCCAGGGGCGCGGGGGGAGGGCCGCCGGGACCGTTCGAGGACTTCGGGGGCCGGCTTGGTGCGGCGGGCCCTCCAGCTGCGCACCGGGCCGGGCGGACCCCACCGGCACACGCCAGACAGACCCCACCCGCACACTCACGGCACACCGGACCCGGGGCCGACCAGCGCCCGCGCCCTTTCCGGCGCGGCCGGGCGGACCCCACCGGCACACGCCAGACAGACCCCACCGGCGCACTCCCGGCACACCGGACCCGGGCCGACCGGCACTTGCACCCATTTCGGCGCGGCCGACCCCGTACCGGGTCCCCGGCACGCCCGACCTCCGCACCGGCCCCCTCGCGCGGTCCGGCGCCGCCGCCGGCCGGATCGGCTCAGTCGGTGGTCAGCACCGAGAGGTCCACCGAGGCCCAGCGGGCGCCGGTACCGGTCACCGTCACCTCACGGACGTCGTCGGCGCCGGGATCGTCCGCGGCGACCGCGTCCGCGCCGACCGTGCGCGCGATGACCACGTGCAGCCGGTCCTCCGACAGCTCCTCGACCTTGCCGTCGCCCCACTCCACGGCCACCACGGAGTCCGGCAGCGACACATCCAGGTCCAGGTCCTCCATCTCGTCCAGGCCGCCGCCCAGCCGGTACGCGTCCACGTGCACCAGCGGCGGACCGTCGCCGAGCGAGGGGTGCACCCGGGCGATGACGAAGGTCGGCGAGGTGACCGCGCCGCGCACGCCGAGCCCCTCGCCCAGACCGCGGGTCAGCGTGGTCTTGCCGGCGCCCAGCTCGCCGGTGAGCAGCACCAGGTCGCCCGGGCGCAGCAGCGTGGCGAGTCTGCGGCCCAGCTCACGCATCTGCTCGGCCGTGGCGACCGTCACCCGGGTGGCGACGGCCGTGGCGCGGCCGGCGGCCGCCGGTGCGGCGGGCGGGGT
>NZ_SRID01000602.1 GCF_004684805.1 Streptomyces palmae | reverse complement strand
GTGCGGGGTGCGGGCGGTGGGAAGGCCTGCGCGGCCTGGTGCGGCATCGGCTCGGCGGAGCTGGCGCTGGTGGGGAAGGTGCTGGGGGCCTGCGTACGGCTGCGGGTGACGCTCTCGGGGCACTGCCCCGGACGCGGCGGGAACTGACGGGTGAGGTGGCCGCACCCGTTCTGAGCAGGACGGGTGCGGTACGCGAGGGACGCGGGGAGCCCGCCTCCACCCGGCGCCGGCCGGGGCGGGGTGGCGGTGGCTGAGGGCGGTGTCGTGGATCCGGTGCCGCCAACCGGGCGGCCGGGCCTGCGACACCGCCCCGCCGTGTCGTCAGCTGCGGTAGCCGAGGACGGTCATCATGCCCGACTCGGAGTGGTAGACGTTGTGGCAGTGGAGCATCCACAGGCCCGGGTTGTCGGCGTCGAAGTCGACCTCGAGGGTGCGGCCGGGCAGCACGATCGCGGTGTCCTTGCGTACGCCCCCCTCTCCCAGGGAGAAGGTGTGGCCGTGCAGATGGATGGGGTGCCACATGTCGGTGCGGTTGGTGAAGGAGAGCCGGACCCGCTCGCCCGCCCGGACCGGATAACGCTGCGAGGGGTCGTACTTCCGCTGGTTGAAGGCCCAGTCGTACCGTGCCATCCCGCCGGTGAGCTGGAACCGCACCGTGCGGTCGGGCTTGCCGGGGGAGAGCCGCACGCTCGCGTCGGCCTTCAGCCGGTCGGCGGTCAGCAGCTTCCCGGACAGCTCCTTCGGGCGTACGGAGGGCTTGGGCGCCGCGCCGCCGCCGGTGCGGAGGACGGCCATGGCCGAACTCCGCTTGCCCTCGGCGAGGGCGACCAGCGGGAACGCGCCGTCCTTGGCGGTGACCAGGACGTCGTAGCGTTCGCCCATGCCCAGCAGCAGGGCGTCGGTCTCGGCGTGCTCGACCGGGAAGCCGTCGGTGTGGGTGACCGTCATCCGGTGGCCGCCGACGGCCACCCGGAACGCGGTGTCGCCGCCGGCGTTGACGAACCGGATGCGGATCCGGTCCCCCGGCTTGGCGCGGAAGGTCTCCGGGGACGTGGCGGTCCGTCCGTTGACCAGGTAGTACGGGTAGGCGACATCGCCCGCGTCGCCGCCCAGCAGGTCGCTCTTGGCGCCCATCATCATCCGGGGCGGCCCTGAGGGGCGGGGGGAGGGCGAGCGCCGGGCGGTCATCGACATCCCGGGCATGTCGTGCCCGCCGTGGTCCATGCCGCCGTCGCCCATGCCGTCGTGGTCCATGCCCCCCATGCCGCGGGAGAGTTCGGCGAGGACCGCGTCGGGGGTGCTGCCGTCCACCCCGTCGACCCAGTCGTCCAGGACCACGACCCACTCCTTGTCGTAGCGCAGGGGCTCCTTGGGGTCCTCCACGATCAGCGGCGCGTACAGCCCGCGGTCCTGCTGCACTCCGGAGTGCGGGTGGAGCCAGTAGGTGCCCGGGTGGGTGACCGCGAAGCGGTAGTCGAAGGACGCCCCGGCCTTGATGGGCTGCTGGGTCACGCCCGGCACCCCGTCCATGTCGTTGCGCAGGGCCAGCCCGTGCCAGTGGACGGAGGTGGACTCGGGCAGGTGGTTGGCGAGGGAGAGCGCGAGGGTGTCGCCGGCGGTGACCCGGATCTCCTTACCGGGCAGCTCGTCGCCGTAGGCCCAGGTCCGTACGGTACGGCTGCCCAGGTCGAGCCGGGTCTCGGTGGCGGTGAGTCGGACCTTCCGCTCGGGGCCGGGCTTCCGGCGCTTCTCGGCGGCGGCGACCTCGGAGCCGTCCGGGGACACATAGCCCCGAGGGGCGGCGTCGGACGTGCCGCCCTTGCCGGAGGAGCCGTCCGAGGAGCAGGCGGCGAGGAGCCCGCTGCCGGCGGCGGCGATTCCCGCGCCGAGTACGGCGCGGCGTGTCGTGGTACGCATGGTGAGTTGACCTCGTGTCGGTGTCGATGCTCAGGGATGGCGCGAAGCGCTCGCTCCCGCCGCGCGGGCGGAGCGAACAGGGCGCCGCCTATATACGGAGCACCGACAACCGGGCGAGGAGAAGCCGCTGACCCGGTGGCGGGATGGGGGCCAGTACTCGCAGCAGCCCGGCCCGGGCCGCCGCCAGGATGTCGCGGGCCCGCCAGGACAGCCCTGCCGCGACCAGCAGGACGACCGTCCACGCGCCGAGCACGGCCAGGCAGACGTCCATGGGGGAGAAGCCGTGGTCCCCCGGCATGGCGGGGTGGGCGGTGGAGGTGTGTGCGGCCTCGACGGCGGCGGCCGCGGGGTGGCCG
>NZ_SRID01000601.1 GCF_004684805.1 Streptomyces palmae | reverse complement strand
CGTCGCCCCCGCACCCGAGGACGTACCCGACACCGCCGCCGCCGGCCTCAACTTCGACGGCATCTCCTACGCCAAGGGCGCCTCCGCGCTCCGCCAACTCGTCGCCTGGCTCGGCGAGCGCGACTTCCTCACCGGCATCAACGACCACTTCGCCCGCCACCGCTTCGGCAACGCCACCCTCGCCGACTTCATCGACTCCCTCGCCCAGGCCTCCGGACGCGATGTGCACACCTGGGCCGACCACTGGCTGCGCACCACCGGGGTCGACACCCTCACCCCCGAGATCCGCACCGAGGGCGACCGATGGACCGCCACCGTCCACCACCAGGGCAGCCGCCCCCACCGCCTCGCCATCGGCCTGTACGACCGGAGCGCCGACCAGCCGCACCGACTGGACCTGCGCGAACGCCTGGAGATCGACATCAGCGGCAAGCCGGGCGAGGTCGTACGGTTCGACCGCCCCGGCCGCCGCCCCGACCTCCTGCTGCTCAACGACGGCGACCTCGCCTACACCAAGATCCGCCTGGACCCGGACTCCTGGGAGACCGCCACCCTCGCCCTGTCCTGGCTGCCCGACCCCCTCAGCCGCGCCGTGCTGTGGAGCGCCGCCCGCGACATGGTCCGCGATGGCGCCCTGGCCCCCACCGCCTTTCTCCAGGCGGCCCGCGCCCACCTGCCGCAGGAGCCCGACACCGCGCTCGTCGAAGGCGTCCTGGCCTTCGCCCGCCTCCAGATCGCCGACCGCTACCTGCCCGCCGACCGGCGCCCCACCGCGCTGGCCACCCTGACCGACACCTGCCGCGAACTGCTCCGGCACACCCAGGACGGCTCGGGCCCCAGCCGGCGGCTGGCCGCCGTACGCACCCTCATCGACAGCACCACCGACACCGGTGAACTGCGCGGCTGGCTGACCGAGGGCACCGTGCCCGGCGGCCCGGAACTCGACCCGGAACTGCGCTGGCGCACCCTCCACCGGCTGGCCGTCCTCGGAGCCGCCACCCCGGACGAGATCGACGCCGAACTCGCCGGCGACTCCGGCGCCACCGGCCGGCAGGGCGCCGCCCGCTGCCGCGCCGCCCGCCCCGACCCGGCCGCCAAGCGCGCCGCCTGGAGCGCCCTGTTCGACTCCGACGACCTCTCCGCCCACCTCTTCAACGCCACCTTCGAGGGCTTCTGGCAATCCGAACAGCACACCCTGCTGGCCGACTACGTGCCCGAGTACTTCCCCGCCGCCGTCGCCCTCGCGCGGCGCCGCGGCGCCACCATCGCCCGGGCCGTGGCCCGTACCGGCTTCCCCGCCGTCGCCCTGGCGGACACCGTGCGGCTGGCGGAGGAGTGCCTGACCCGTACCGACCTGCCGCCCGCCCTGCGCCGCCAGCTCGCCGACGAGCTCGACGACGCCCGCCGCGCCCTGCGGGTACGGCAGACCGCCTAGCGCCGGGGGCCGCCGGAAACGGGGGAGGGGAGCACTTGCCCAGACGACCGGGAAGCACCGGTAGGGCCATCCGGCGACAACCCGCGAACCCGGAAACCGAAGAACCCGTTGAATCGGGGCAAAAGGATTCAATAGCGCATAAAGGAAGGGCGCCCGGTGTAACCGGGCGCCCTGCGCTGCTCTGTGAACTCGGCGAACTCCGCGAAACCCGCGAGCTCACTTACGACCGCGAGCGAACTCCTCCAGCGGCTCACCGACGATCTTGCCCGCGAGGCGGGTCGCCATCGAGTCGATCTCCTGCTGCAGAGCGGCCTCCGCCAGCGCCCGATCGGCGTCGATCTGGACCCGGGCCGAAGCCAGCATCTCCTCACGCTGCCGCTGCCCCTCGGCACGCAGCTCGGCCAGCAGCGCCGCACCCTGCTCCGCGGACTCCTGACGCATCCGCGCGGCCTCGTGACGCGCCTCCGCCAGCATCTGCTGGTACTCCTCGTGCGCACGCTCCGCCTGGTCGCGCAGCTCCTCCGCACGGTCCTGGCCACCCTCGATGGCCTCCTCGCGCTCCTTCAGCACCTTCGCGATACGCGGCAGGATCACGCCCGCCAACACAGCGAAGAGAAGGCCGAACGCGACGAACGCGATCAGCAGATCCCAGGTCTCGGGCTTGAGCGGGCCGATGTTCAAAGCAAGTTCCATGCCACAAGAATACGGGGCCCCTCCAGTGGATCCGCACGGGTGATCCCCCACCGCGGTCCCACGTACGAGTGGACTCCCGGCAAGGACGGAATACGGCCCCCATCCGGCCAGTAGCTTAGGGCGGCCTTACCCCACCGACCCCACCCGGGTCGCACCCATGGAC
>NZ_SRID01000600.1 GCF_004684805.1 Streptomyces palmae | reverse complement strand
CCGGCCACCCCGCCGCCGCCCTCCTCCGGCGGCCGCTCGGGCAGCGGCAAGAGCGGCGGCAACGGCAACAAGAAGGTGGTCATCGGCTCCGCGGTGGTCGCGGCGCTCGCGGTGATCGCCGTCATCGTGGCCGTGGCGATGAGCGGTGGCGGTGGCTCCAAGGACGAGGCGGAGCAGAAGCAGACCACCTCGGCGCCGCCGCCCGGCTTCAACCCGGGCACGGACGTCAAGGCCAAGACCATCCCCACCAGCAAGTGCACCGAGGCCAGCACCGCGTACGACGACCCGAACGCCTACGACCTGCCGGAGTTCCGCTACCTGTACGTGGGCTCGGTCAAGGCGTGCATCCGGGCGGCGAACTGGAAGGTCAAGGTCGTCTACCAGGACGAGAACACCTTCGGTAAGGGCTCGGTCCTGGACTACACCCACCGCGACTACGACGACCCGTACAACCCCGCGACCGACACCATCGAGCTGACCGTCTCCACCGGGATGCCGCCGAAGGACGGCAGCTGACCCGTCGGGGTGTGAAAGCGAACGGATCCGCCGGGCTCTGGGAGGAGCCCGGCGGATCCGGCGTTTGCGGGGGCTGTTCCGGGCTCCGGGTTCCGGGGGGTGGTTCCGGGTTCCGGGGGTCCAGGTCCGGGGTGGTTCCGGTTCCGGGCGCGGCGACGCGCGCCTCCGGCGGAGGCGTCACCCCGTTGCCGCAGGTCAGAGGCAGGGGGACGGGGTCCGGAGGCGGGTGCCGCGGGTCAGAGGTACGGGCCGGAGGCCGGAGGCGGGGGCCGCGGGTCAGAGGTACGGGCCGGAGGCCAGAGGCGGGTGCCGCGGGTCACAGGTACGGGCCGGAGGCCAGAGGCGGGACCGCGGGTCAGAGGTACGGGCCGGAGCGGGCGCCACCGTGCTTGCCCGGCTGCTCGTCCTCGCCGGCGCTCATCCCGGGCGGCAGTGCGCGACGCATCTGCTCCAGCTGGGCGCGGGCCGCCATCTGCTGGGCGAACAGCGCCGTCTGGATCCCGTGGAAGAGCCCCTCAAGCCACCCGACCAGCTGCGCCTGGGCGATCCGCAGCTCGGCCTCGGTGGGCACCGCCTCATCGGTGAACGGCAGCGAGAGGCGCTCCAGCTCCTCGATGAGCTCCGGCGCCAGGCCGTCCTCCAACTCCTTGACCGAACTGGCGTGGATCTCCTTGAGGCGGACCCGGCTGGCCTCGTCCAAAGGAGCCGCCCTGACCTCCTCCAACAGCTGCTTGATCATGCTTCCGATGCGCATGACCTTCGCGGGCTGCTCGACCATGTCCGTCACGGGAACCTCGCGCGACTCGTCGCCGTCACCAGGGCTTGTGCCACCGAGAGCCATGCCGTCCGGGCCGACGACCAGGACGTGCGGATTCTCCTGCGACCGTTCGTTCATCGGCTGGTTCATGTGGCCATTCTCTCGTATGCGCCGTACGCCATGAGGGTGCCCCCGCTCATCGTTGATCCACCCTCTCCGGCACATACTTCGCCACCTCGGGAGGGCGGCATGTCCTGATGTCCTGATGTCGTGAGGTCGCGGGAGTACGCCCCGGCTGACGAGGAGGGGCGATCCCGGCAGCCATCCCCGGTGGCGGGCGGGCCGGCGGGGCCGGTCCGCGACAGGAGCGGGGACGGGGAGGCCGCCGCCTCGGGCGAACGCGAGGGCGTCGGGGGCGGTTCCGGCGGCTCGGTGAGTCGCTGGGTGCCGCCGGGCTTGGTGCAGCCGTGCGCTCCCGAGGTGAGACGGGTGCAGGCCCTGGCCGCGGACGGGGAGGGTGCGGGGACCATCGCGCTGAAGACATCGGTGTCGTAGTGGACCTTGTCCTGGTAGCTCCGGCCCTTGGCGCCGACGACCCGCGCCACATCGCCCGGCCGGCCCCAGCTGATGCGGGCCCACGCCGCCGCGCAGGCGTCGCTGTAGCGGAGTTCCACGTAGACCTTGCCCACCCGCCGCAGGGCGGATGTCCAGGCGTCGGCGCCGCAGCCGGCCTTCTTGGGGTCCTTGCCGGCACAGCTGTCCGCGAAGCACTCGACATCGGGTTGCTCGTCGACCGGCGCTGACCTGCCAGCCAGGTAGACCTGGTCGGCGGGCTGGTCCGAGGTCCCGCCGAACGTCCAGAAGAGGACGGCGCCCGCGACCACCGCCACGACCGCCACGGCGGCCAGAACCGGCCACCGCACGGGGGGCCACCGCTCCGGGAGCCGCCACCTGCCGAGACGTCGGACGGCCGGTGGGCCCCCGGCCGGTGCCGTGGAAGCGCTTTCCGCCACCGGATCGGAATCCGGGGTGGGGGCGGGTTC
>NZ_SRID01000005.1 GCF_004684805.1 Streptomyces palmae | reverse complement strand
ACACACGACCCCCGCCCTCCCCGCTCGCGTGATCGAGCACGTCCGGAAGTTTGCTATGGTTTTCCACGTCGGAACGGCCACGGCCGAACGGCAGACACCTGGTCCGGGTGGCGGAATGGCAGACGCGCTAGCTTGAGGTGCTAGTGCCCTTTATCGGGCGTGGGGGTTCAAGTCCCCCCTCGGACACGCAGTTACGCACATGACAGGCGCGGGTTGTGACTCAACGGTCACGATCCGCGTTTTCGCGTCATAGGGCACTTGCCGGCCGAGGCTGACATAGAGGGGTGCTTTGCGCTGGGGCTCGGCTGCCTGAAGGCGGTCGGTCATGTCGCCCAGCGCTTTGACCATCTGGCCGACCTCGTGAGGCGGCAGCTGACCGCTCGGAGCGACGGAAAGAGGCCACCGGTGAGCTGGCGGACCCCTCAAGCGAGATCCGGGTCAAGCGGTAGTCGGTCTCGCGGGCCTTCCGGTTCCCGACGGCCATCAGGATTTCGAGGCATATGAAGCACGGAGCGGCGCATCAGGCCATGCCTGTCATGGAACGTGCTCCCATGCTGATTTCCTCTGACGCAGTCTCTCCGGACAGCCGGGGTAGGTCCTGGGTACCTTCCGCGCGGTACGCACGGGACCGTGGAGCATACATCCTGGAGACCTTATGACCCCGGAGATAGAGAATGCCTTCGCCGCCATCAGGAGTGAGCACGGACCGGACTCGATCGCCAGGGTCGAGCAGATGCTGGAGGCGGGCAGGCAGCAACGGCACCCCCTGCAGAAGGGCGCCAAATGGATTTTGCCGGGAATCTCGCAGCAGCCCTGGCACGATCCGTACGGCCATCCCGAAGTGGCGCCGGTTGTGAACGCCTTCGAAGCCCACCATGCCGCCATCAAGCAGGAGTTGGCGGCGGCCTGGGAAGGACGACGAGGTGCGTTCTCGGACTACGAGCATTACCTCACGCGACAGTCGGACTGGCAGGCTCTTTATCTGTACCGTAAGGGCGGGCTGGTGCAGGGGGCGGCCGATGCCGTCCCGACCGCCTTCGCGGTGCTCAAGGAGCATGCCGTCGACACCGGCACCCTGTGCCCCCTGCTGGAGTGCCACTTCTCGACCCTGCTGCCCGGGGCGGCGATCGCTCCGCACTGCGATCTGTGGAACTTCAGCATCAATCTGCACCTGGCGGTGGACGTTCCAGAGGAGTGCGCCATCACCGTCGCCGGGGAGAGGCGGTCCTGGCAGGAGGGTAAGTGCCTGCTGTTCGACTACTCCTTCGAACACGAGGCGTGGAACCGCGGGACCCGCCCGCGCACATGTTTGCTGGTGGACCTGTGGCACCCCGAGACCACGGTTCCGGAACGGAAGGCGCTCGTCGCGCTCATCACCGAGATCCGCAAGCAGATGGGCGAGAGTTGAGCCGACCGGCCCCTTCCGTTTCCGTTGTCACGCCGCCTTCTGTTCGCCGGCAGATGGGCTACCACCGAGCCGGAACCACCACCGCCTCGGAATGAACCAGGCCGGAAGAGCGGAACCAGAGGTCGATGCCGACCCGGTCCCCCGCGTTCGGCTTCGGCGGGTCCAGGACCATGATGCCGACATCGAACGGGGTCAGGCGCACCCGGCTCCGGGCGGGGATGGTGAGGGGGCCGGCGGCCTCCATACGACCCACGCCATCCTTCGAGACGTTCCGGCTGGGCACGGTGACCCTGAGCGAGGTCGAGGAGACGGACTCCAGGAGGTCCTCGCAGGCCCCGGTGTCGCTGATGCCGAAGAACGCCGCGGTCGACTCGGTGCTGAGCGGTACGAAGACACGGCCGTTGGCGACGCTGATCCTCGCCGCGGGATCGCCGGCCGCACCCGTCGCCGTGTAGGCGTCCAGGAGAACGAGGGCCGTCACGCAGGCACCAAGAGGCGCGGCCACGGCACGGGGTGCGCGGACGAGGCGGCGTCAGGAGAGCGCGGAGCCCGTCGTGGAGGTGCCCGGACACAGAGCTCATCGGACTCCCTCCGGTGCGGACGTCGAGCCCTCGCCCGCGGTCCGGGCGGAGCGGCGGGGCTGGTGAGTCGGCCCTGAGGCGCAGGCTGTCGAGGACCACGAGCACCGAGCTGGCGCACATGGCCAGCGCGACGAACACCGGGTTGGGCCAGCCGGTGGCGGCCAGGGGGACAGTGACCGCGTTGTAGCCGAAAGCCCAGGCAAGGCTGGCGCGGATGGTGCCCGGCGTCCGGCGCGTGAGCCGTACGGCCGCGGCCACCGCCTGCGTGTCCTCACGCACCAGGGTGATGTCGGCGGCTCCCGATCGCCGCGTCCGTGCCGCCATCCATCGCGATGCCCAGGCCGGCCGAGGCCAGCGCGGCGGCGTCGTTGACCCCGTCGCCGATGACGGCCACCCTGCGCCCCTCCGGCCGCAGCTCTGCCACGATATCCGCCTTCCCCTCCGGGGTGACGGCGGCGTGGACCTCCTCGATCCCACCTGCTCGGCCACCGCCCGTGGGGCGACCGGGCCGTCACCGGTCACGAGGATCGGCTCGACGCCCAGCTTGCGCAGCTGTCGGACGGCCGCGTCACCGGAGGGACGCAGAGTGTCGCCCGCAGCGAGGACGGCGACGGGGCATCCGTCGACCTCCACGACCACGGCGGTGCACGCCAGGGCAGCGGCACGGTCGAGGGCCTGTTGGAGACCGTCCGGCATGGCACTGCCCGGCCGCGGTCGGCCCACGGCGACCCGGTGTCCGTCGACGCATTCGATGTGCCGCAGCCGCTCCAGGGCCTCCAGGCGGTGGGTGAGTACTCCCAGCTGGGCACCGCGTCCGGTCGCCGCCATGAAGGCGGTCGGCGTGGCCAGGCTGAGCGCACAGGGGCAGGCGACGACGAGCACGGCGACCTCCGCCGTCCCGATCCAGGGCCTACCTCCGCCGGAGTGTTCGCCGGTCACGAGCGACAGGTCCAGGGCGGAGCCGCCCTCGGGTCACGACTCCGTCCGTCGCGATCTTCTCTCCCAGCCGTACCACGAAGTCCTGCCCCGTGCGGAGGCCGGAGGCCGGAATCCGACGGCGGTGGTCAGAGTTTCTCCGCGCGCCGCTGCGGGGTGATCGGCGTAGGTCATGGGTTCACCCGCGCTCCGGCGCCGACAGTACCCATGCCGTGCGTGTCCGACATCCCGGGACCACCGTCTCGCGGGGACCGGGGCGCCTTCCCGTGCGCGCCAGGAGCCACCGGCCCCGCCATACGCCCGACGGCACAGGAGAGCGAGGCCACCACGAGCAGCAGGACGAATCCCAGCAGGGCGGGTGGTACGACGAAACCCCGCTTCCGGGAAACGGGTAACGGCACCAGGACTCCTCCGAGGGTTCAGCGGCGGTCAGCATCTGAAGGCATACCGGAGAGGGTTATGTGGGGTGGACATGTGCCCGGCGGGTGTGAGAAAAAACTTCCCGAGGGCCGGGAACCATGCCACCCGCCCATCCGACTGCCCATAGATAGGCCGGTTCGCGCTTTTGGGAAATCTCGGACTCCGGATTGGCCGGAACAATACCGAAGGCGATATGAACCCCCTACGGAAGGCGCTGGAATCGGCCATCCATGACGAGTTGCCCAGGGATCAAGTAGGCCGAATCTGTGCGTGTAAAACCGTGGCGTCATCGAACGGGGATGTGCGGAGTCGCCACCTGGGCGCAGGGTGTACGGCTGCCGCCGACGGCCAGGAAGGTGCGATCACCTCCGCCTTTCTTCCGGCGCCCTGAGGCATTGAAAGTCTCGTTTTCACTTACTGATCGAATTGTGTGATCGACTCCGGCAATCGGTTGGCGAGCCAGTCCGAAATTGCTTAGACAGTGCTTGTCGAGGCGCGCGGAGTGAGCCACGATCCGGGGGTCGCCGCGACAGGTGGGGTCACGAAACCATCTGAAGACGCCGCGCACCCGCACAGCACGGTTCGCCTCTATTCACCTGCGGTTCCCAGAGGGAGCTAGTTGCGCCATGCCTGCAGTGAAGTCATCGTCCACGCCACCCGGTCAGCGCCTCGGGCTGCCTCTGCTGGTCCTCGCTGCCGCGCAACTGGTCATCTCGCTCGACTACAGCATCGTCTACGTCGCTCTTCCCAGGATCGGCGCGGGGCTGGGGTTCTCCGGTCAGGACCTCCAGTGGGTGGTCAGCGCGTATGTCGTGGCGACCGGAGGGCTGCTGCTCCTCGGCGGCCGGGCCACCGACCTGCTGGGGCGGCGCAGGATGTTCGTTCTGGCGGCCCTGCTGTACGCGGTCTCGTCCCTGGTGGGAGGGTTGTCTGGATCGGCCGGCATCCTGGTCGGCATGCGCGCTGTTCAGGGCGTCGGCGGCGCCTTGCTGTTCCCCGCTGCCCTCTCGCTGATCAACACGCTGTACGAGGAGGGCCCCGACCGGAACCGGGCGTTGGCCGTCTGGGGGGCCGCGGGGGCCGGCGGACTGTGCTTCGGATCCCTGCTCGGTGGGGTGCTCGTCGATGCCTTCGACTGGCCGGCGGTGTTCCTCGTCAACGTGCCGCTGGCCGGCGCTATCGCACTGGCCGGGAGCTTCCTCTTCCCACCTGACGGGGCGGTGAGCGGGTGGCGGGACTTCGACTTGCCGGGTGCCTTGACCGCGACCGCCGGTATCACCCTGCTGGTCTTCGTCCTTGTCCATGCGCCGGAGGCCGGCTGGGGCAGCCGGAGCGTCCTGATGTGCGCGGTGCTCTCGGTGATCTCGCTGGTCCTCTTCGTCTTCGTCGAGACACGGGCCAGAGCACCGCTGACACCCGGACACCTGTTCCGCCATCGCGGCCTGCTCGGCGCCATGGCGCTGACCGCTCTGTTCAGTGCCACGTTCAGCTCACTGCCATACTTCCTGACCCTCTACTTCCAGACGGTCCGCAGCTACGGCGCGCTCGGCACGGGAGTAGCGTTCCTGCTGCCCGCCGTTGTCGTGGCGGTCGGGACGAAGGCCGGCGAGAAAGTCGTCAGCGCCTTCGGCGTACGGGCCGCCCTGCTGGGCGGCATGACTCTGGGCGCGGTCGGCGTCGCGCTGCTCGCCCTCTCGCTCAGCGCCGACGGACTCTACCTCCGTCTGGTGCCCGGAATCGTGCTGCTGAGCCTGGGGCAGGGCGCCACCTGGACGGGCATGTGGATCGCGGCGTCGACCGGCGTACCCGCAGCCGACCAGGGCATCGCGTCCGGACTGGCCTCCACCACGCTGCAGGTGGGCAGCGCCGTGGGGCTGGCCGTTCTGGTCGCCGTCACCGGCACCGGACGCCACGGTCTGACCACCGCCGAGTTACTCGACGGGATCCGTGACGCCGTCCACATCATCGTCGCCGGCATCTGCCTCGGCGCCGTGGCGCTCCTGCCCCTTCGGCGACGCGCCGGCGACTGAAACCGCCCACGCGCCTCACAGCACGGCCCGGCCGCCCCCTTCTGGCCTCGAATCCGCACGCCCAGAAGCACCAAGGAGCCCTTGTGTCCAGCACGCCCACGCACCCGACCCTGTCCGCCGCGCCACCTCCGCCACCCGCGTCTCCGGCCCGGGCCGCAGTCCTGTGCGGGCTGGCGGGCTGGCTGCCTCCGATCCTCGTGACCAACGAGGATCTCTCCCGGCGACTCGACACCAGCGACACCTGGATAAGGACGCGCACGGGAATCGGCCGACGCCACTTCGCCGAACCCGGACAGGCCACCTCCGATCTCGCCGTGGAGGCGGGCCGCCGCGCGCTGCGGTCCGCCGGCGTCGGAGAGGTGGACGCCGTCGTGGTAGCCACGACGACTCCGGACCGCCTCTGCCCCGCCACCGCCCCGCTGGTGGCCGGCAGGCTCGGCCTGACGGGGGCGGCGGCCTTCGACATCAGCGCCGTCTGCACCGGTTTCGTCTACGGGCTGGCCTCGGCCGCGGGCCTGATCACCGCTGGTGTGGCCGAGCGTGTTCTGCTGATAGGCGCGGACACGTACTCCACCATCGTCGATCCGCGGGACCGCACCAACGCGATCATCTTCGGAGACGGAGCCGGAGCCGTGGTCCTGCGCGCCGGGCGCGCCGACGAGCAGGGTGCCGTGGGCCACTTCGACCTCGGCAGCGACGGCGCCGGCGAAGAGCTGATCATGGTTGCGGCCGGCGGTTCACGCCAGCGCTCGACGCCCGGACCGGTGAGCCCACAGGAACGTTACTTCTCCATGTGCGGCAAGCAGGTCTACCGTCACGCGGTCACCCGCATGACGGCCTCCGCGCGCGCCACGCTCACCCTGGCCGACCGCAAGGTCGACGAGATCGACCATTTCGTCCCCCACCAGGCGAACCTGCGCATCCTGCGCACGGTGGCGGACGAACTCGGACTGCCCCCGGAACGGCTGGTGACCAACGTCGAGTCCGTGGGCAACACCGGTGCCGCATCCATTCCGCTCGCCCTGGCCGATGCGGCCACCCGCACCACCCTCCAGCCGGGCGAACGCGTCCTGATCACGGCGTTCGGCGGCGGACTCACCTGGGGGTCATGCCTCCTGACCTGGCCCGCCCTTTCCCGGACCGACCATCCGTACACCATCGGAGGAACCCAGCAGTCATGACATCCACCTACGACCAGCTGGTCGAGATCGTCACCAAGCTGCACAACCCGCCGGCCGACCTGATAAGGCCTGACGTCACCTTCGCGCAACTCGACGTCGACTCGCTGACCTTGGTCGAGATCAGCCTGCGCATCGAAGGCGACCTCGGCATCCGTATCGAGGACAACGAGCTCGAGGAGGACCTCACCCTCGCAGCGACCACCCAGCTCATCGACGCGAAGCTCGCCCAGTAACCGCAACCACACCACAGGGAGCAGGAACATGGAGATCACGGAACGCATCGGCCAGGACATCGGCGCCACCGTCGTGGGCTTCGAGTACGCGACGGCCTCCCAGGCGGACATCGACGCCATCAAGGAGACCGTCTACAACAAGAAGATCGCCGTCCTGAGAGACCAGCACCTGACGCCTCGCCAGCTCCTCGAACTCGCCCAGCGGTTCGGCCGCCCGGAAACCTACTACGAGCCGATGTACAAGCACCCCGAGGTCGAAGAGGTGTTCGTCTCCTCGAACGTGCCGGAGGACGGCAAGCAGATAGGGGTTCCGAAGACCGGGAAGTTCTGGCACGCCGACTACCAGTTCATGCCGGACCCCTTCGGGCTCACCTTCATCCACCCCCAGGTCGTCCCCGAGAAGAACCGGGGAACCTACTTCATCGACATGGGGAAGGCTTACGAGCGACTGTCCGACGACCTGAAGAAGGAGGCGGGCGGGACCTTCTCCCGGCACTCGGTGCGCAAGTACTTCAAGATTCGCCCCTCGGACGTCTACCGGCCGATCTCCGAGATCATCGAGGAGGTCGACACCAAGACCCCGCCGGTGGTGAAGCCCACCACCTTCACCCATCCGATGACCGGTGAAACCGTCCTGTACATCAGCGAGGGCTTCACCATCGGGATCGAGGACGAGCACGGCAAGCCGCTGGAAACGGACTTGCTCCACCGCCTTCTGGACGCGACCGGTCAGCTCGACGACACCTTCAGCCACCCCAACATCCACCTGCAGACCTTCGAGAAGGGCGATCTGCTGCTCTGGGACAACCGCAGCCTCGTCCACCGTGCCCGGCACACCACGACCCCGGAGCCGGCCGTTTCCTTCCGGGTGACCGTGCACGACGAGCGCAAGCTCTACGATGAGACCGCGACCGCATGAGCGAGCAGGCTCCGAAGACAGCGCGTCCGCCGCTACGGCACTACGTCAACGACGAAGAGCTCCTGCCCCAGGTCCTGCGCCCCTACAAGGCGCACTGCAAGTACCTGCAGTCAGCCGTGGTCGGCACCGACTCCGGCTTGGTGACGGCGCGCTGTGAACTGGCGATTCCGGAGTCCTGCTACATCGACGACACCGGTCACCTCAATGCCGTTGAAGTCAACATCAGCTACAACCAGATGATGTACTACACCGTCGCCAAGGCGGTGAAGGAGGGCCTGCTGGAGGCGTTCGCCGACTGGACGCTGGAGGACTACTGGCGGCATCAGCTGCCCGACATCCTCATCGCCCGGTTCAGCGGCAACTACCGACGGGCCATCAACGCCCGATCCTTCTTCGGCGAGCTCACCTTCCTCTCCGTGCAGCGGCGTGCGCCGGGTGGTGAGCCGCTCCTCGTCGCCGACACCTCCTACCGGTACTGGGACGAGGCAGGCGGCCGGTGTGACGGCACGATCAAGCTCGCCTTCGTCAACGTCCCCTGAACCAGCGACCGGCCTCGGCGTGCCGCCGCGCTCGGCGGCACGCCCCCGGAAGACCGAGAGACAGGATCCTCACATGGCCGAACCGTCGACACGGAGGACAGCCGGCGCACGGCTCCACCACCCCGATCTCAGGACCCTGGTCGACACCGCGCGCCTTCACGCCGCACGGCAACCCGACACCACCGCCGTCGTCTGCGAGGGACGCACCCTCACCTACGCGCAGCTGCACGCCGAGAGCAGTCGTGTAGCCCATGCCCTCCACGCCGCCGGAGCCGGCCCCAGAGCCCGGGTCGCCTATCTCGGCAAGGAGTCCGAGCACTACTACGAGATCCTCTTCGGCTGCGCCAAGAGCGAGACCGTCCTCGTACCCATCAACTGGCGGTTGACCGCTCCCGAGGTCAGCCACATCCTCCAGGACTCCGGCAGCGAGGTGCTCTTCCTGGAAGAGGAGTTCGCACCGCTCCTCGACCGGCTGCCGACCGCGCCGCCCAAGACGGTCGTCCGGCTCGGCAGGTCCGACGGCTACGCCGCCTGGAAGGCAGAACACCCCCAGATCGAACCGGCCACCTCGGCCCGCCCCGACACGCCGGTCGCCCAGATCTACACCAGCGGTACCACCGGTCTTCCCAAAGGCGTCGTCCTGGCCCACCGGAGCTTCTTCGCCATCCGCGACGCCCTGGCCGCCGGACAACTCGACTGGATCGACTGGCGTGTCGGCGATGTCGCGCTGGTCGGGATCCCCGGGTTCCACGTCGGCGGACTGTGGTGGGCCACCCAGAACTTCAACGCCGGCACGACGGTGGTGGCGATGCGCGCCTTCGCGTCCTCCGACGCGATCGACCTCATTCGCGAGCAGGGCGTCACCACCGCCTGCGTCGTCCCCGCGATGCTGCGCATGATGCTGGGCGAACCCGGCATCAAGCCGGACGACTTCACCACCCTCCGCAAGATCGTCTACGGCGGGTCGCCGATCTCCGAGAGCCTCCTCGAAGAGAGCCTGGCCATGTTCGGCAGCGAGTTCGCGCAGATCTACGGTTTGACCGAGACCGGCAACACGGCCGTGTGCCTCCCGCCCGCAGACCATATCCCCGGGCATCCCAGGATGAAGGCCGCAGGCCACCCCTACCCGGGAGTGCGGGCCAAGGCCATCGCCGAGGACGGTCGCGAACTGCAGCCGGGCGGCATCGGAGAGATCTGCCTGGCCACCCCGGCCCGCATGGTCGAGTACTGGGGACTGCCTGACAAGACCGCCGAGACCCTCGTCGACGGGTGGATCCACACCGGCGACGCCGGATACATCGACGAGGACGGCTACATCTTCATCCGCGACCGTATCAAGGACGTGATCCTCGTCGGGGGCGAGAACGTCTACCCCGCCGAGATCGAGAACGTCCTGGAGCGCCACCCCGGCGTGGCGGAGGCAGTGATCGTCGGAGCGCCGGACGAACGCTGGGGCGAGGCGGTGCACGCCTTCGTTGTACCCGTCCGCGGACAGCAGCCCACCGCACGGGACATGCACCGGTTCCTCGCGAGCCGCCTGGCCAGTTTCAAACTGCCCGCCCACTACGAGTTCATCGACCATGTTCCGCGCAATCCGAGCGGGAAGATCCTGCGGCGGGAACTGCGAGACCGGTTCTGGAACGACTCCGAACGCAAGGTCAACTGACCCTGCGCCTGCCGCAGAACCCAGCCACCAACGTGCAGCTATCAAGAGAGAACACCATGCCTGAGCCCCTGACGCCGACCGTCTTCCGCGCGGATCTGGCGGAGTTCCTGCACCAGCAACCGGATGATGTCGACCTTGAAGAGAACCCCTTGTCCGCGGGTCTGGACTCGCTGCGCATCGTCACGCTGGTCGAGCGGTGGCGGGCCGCCGGCGCGGACGTGAGCTTCGTGGAACTCGCCGAACGCACCTCTTTCTCCCAGTGGTGGCAGCTGTTGTCCGAACGCCTGGCGGGAGCCGCTCATGGCGACGCCTGACCGCGTCGGCGAGCACCGGCCGCTGCTGGCCGCGCAGGAAGGCACCTGGGCCGGCCACCAGCTCGACCCCGAGAGTCCCGCCTACAACACGGCCGAATACGTACGGATCCACGGAGCGGTGGACCCGACGGCCTTCGAGAAGGCCCTGCGCCACACCGTGGCCGAAGTCGAGGCCGTGAACGTGCGCTTCGTCGTGGACGACAGCGGTCGCCCACGGCAGCTGAGCGTTCCCGACATCGAGTGGGACCCGCACATCGCCGACCTCACCACGGCCGCGGACCCGCGCCGGACCGCCCTCGACTGGATGGCCCGCGACCTGGCCCGCCCCGTCGACCTGGCACGTGGTCCCGTCTTCGGCCACGCCCTGCTGCGCACGGCCCCCGACGAGTACCTCTGGTACCACCGCGTCCACCACATCGCCCTCGACGGATTCGGGCTGTCCCTGGTCGCACGCCGCGTGGCGCAGGTCTACACCGCTCTGGTGGCGGACGAGCCCCTCGGCGAGAGCGGCTTCGGCACCCTGGAGTCGGTGCGGCAGGAGGAGGCCGCCTACCGCGCCTCGGAACGCTTCGCCAAGGACCGCGCGTACTGGACCGAGCGGTTCGCGGACCGGCCGGCGGTGGTCAGCCTCACGGACGGCCAGGCCCTACCGGCCCGCACCTTCCTGCGACGTATCGTCGACCTGGACCCCGAAGAGACGCAGCGGCTGCGCACCGTGGCCCAAGAGCTGTCGGTGACCTGGTCCGATCTACTGCTGGCCGTCACCGCCGCCTACGTCCACCGGATCAGCGGAGCGCCCGAGACCGTCCTCAGCCTGCCCGCCATGGGCCGCCTCGGCTCGGTCTCGCTGCGGGTTCCCTGCATGGTGCGGAACATCCTGCCGCTGCGCGTGGCGATCGACGACCGGGACAGCCTGCGCGACCTGACCGCCAGGGTGTCCGCGGAGCTCCGGGCCGGACTGCCGCACCAGCGCTACCGCTACGAGCAGTTGCGGCGCGACCTCAAACTGCTCGGTGGCCGACGCCGTCTGTCGGGCCCCGGCGTGAACATCATGCCGTTCGAGTACGACCTGAGGTTCGCCGGACACCACAGCACGGTCCACAACGTGTCCGCAGGGCCGGTGGACGATCTGTCGGTCAACGTCTACGACCGCGCCGAGGGAGCCGGCCTGCGGATCGCCGTCGACGCCAACCCCCACCTGTACGACGAGACGGATCTGGCCGAGCACCAACAGGGGCTGCTGACCCTGCTGCGTGAGTCCGTCGCCGGGCCGGATCGGGCCATCGGCCCGCGACGTCTCCAGACGACCGTGCTGGACGGCGGTCCGCTTCCCCGCCCAGCCCGTCCGGTGCTGAACCTCATCGCCGGCCACGCGGCCCGGTCCGGCGGCGTCATCGCCGTGGAGCACGACGGCCGGAGCGTCACCTACGCGGAGCTGTTCGGCTCCGCCCGGGATCTCGCACTTCGGCTCGCCGCGCGGGACATCGGTCCCGGAGCGCTTGTCGCCGTCGCCGTACCGCGCGGTATCGACGCCGTCCGGGCCATCCTCGCTGTGCTGCTGTCCGGCGCCGCGTACTGCCCGCTCGACCCGACCGCACCACACTCGCGGACGAAGGCGCTCCTGGACAGTGCGCAGCCTGCCGTCACCGTGACCACCAGCGCGAACGCCGCCCGCTTCGCCGGGCAGCCCATTCTGCTGCTGGACGCGCCGGACGCCGACCCCGGCATCCGGGCACAACTTCCGCCGTCGGGTGCCTCGGAGGATCTGGCCTACGTCCTCCATACCTCGGGGTCCACCGGCCGCCCGAAGGGCGTGGAGATCACCCACGGCGCGCTGTCCGCCTTCGTCGCCGGTGCCACCCAGCGCTACGGACTGCGCCGTGAGGACCGCGTCCTGCAGTTCGCACCGCTGCACTTCGACGCCAGCGTCGAAGAAATCTTCCTCACCCTGTGCGCGGGTGCCACCCTCGTGGTGCGCACCTCCGACATGACCGATTCGGTACCAGGATTCCTGCACGCCTGCGACCGACTGCGGATCAGCGTCCTCGACCTGCCCACGGCCTACTGGCACGAGCTGGCCTACACCGTCTCCACCGGCACCGCCGCCGCGCTTCCCGCCACGGTGCACACCGTCATCATCGGGGGAGAGGCCGCGCTGCCCGAGCGTGTCCAGCGCTGGCAGGCCACGTTCGGCGCATCGGTGCGGCTGTTCAACACCTACGGCCCGACCGAGGCCACCGTGGTCGCCACCGTCGCCGCCCTCCACGAGACGACCGCCCCCGGAGACGTACCGATCGGGGTGCCGCTGCCCGGCGTGCGGGCCGCCGTCATGGATGGCGAGCTGTACCTCATCGGCGATGCGCTGTCCCGCGGCTACCGCGGCGCCCAGGCGGCGGACAACGCCAGGTTCGCCCCGCTCACCCGACTGCCCGGCAGCCCACGGGCGTTCCGCACCGGTGACCTGGTGCGAGTGGGCGCGGATGGTGGACTGCGATTCCTCGGACGGGCGGACGACGAGTTCAAGATCAGCGGACATCGCGTCCACCCGTCCGAGGTCGAGGCCGCCCTGCTCACCCAGCCGCGCGTCCGCGAAACCGCCGTCGTCGGACAGGTGCTGCCGGACGGTACACGCCGACTGGCCGCCCACGTCGTCGCGGACGCCCCCGCCCCCACCGCCGCCGACGTACGGGAACACCTCCGAGCACTCCTGCCGGCGGCGATGGTCCCGTCCATCGTGCGATTCACCGACCGGCTGCCCCGAACCAGCACCGGGAAAATCGACAGGAACGCCCTGACCGCCCTCACCGAGGAACAGAGTCCCGCGGCCGAGACGACCGGTGGCTCCCTGGAAGAGGCCATCACCCGCCTGTGGGCCCAGTTCCTCGGCGCCGAGCGGATAGGGCCGCACGACGACTTCTTCGACCTCGGCGCCCAGTCACTCCAGGCGATCCAGGTCGCCAACCGGCTCGGCGTCGAACTGGCCCGGGAGGTCCGTGTCGCCTGGCTCTTCGAGCACCCCACGGCCGCCCAGCTCGCGCGCCACCTGGAGCACCGCTCCGACGCGGCACCCGCGACGGCTCTCCTGGACGGCGTCCGCGCCGACGCCACCCTGGAGGAGGACATCCGGCCCGTCGCACCTGCCCGTACTCCGGACGCGCCGCGCACCGTCCTGCTCACGGGGGCCACCGGTTTCGTCGGCCCCCATCTGCTGACCGAACTTCTCGCGGCCACGGACGCCGAGATCATCTGTCCGGTCCGCGCGGCCAGCCCGGCAGAGGCCGCCGACCGGATCCATCAGGCCCTGGCCGACCAGCAGATCCCCCTCCCGGCCTGCGCCGATCGGATCACCGCCGTCCCCGCGGACCTCACCCGCCCGAACCTGGGGCTCGGGGCCGACCGGATGGCCGAACTCGCCGAGACCTGCGACGCCGTCTTCCACAACGCGGCGACGGTCAGCATCATGCGCGAATACGCCAGTCTGCGCGCCGCCAACACCGACTCCACCCGGCAGCTGCTGCGGATGGCGTCGACGCGTTCCATTCCGTTCCACCTCGTATCCACCCTTTCCGTCGCCCCTGCCCGTAGCCAGAGCCCCGAAGTCCCCGAAGCCTTCTTCCCGCCCCACCCCGGGCTCGTCCGGGGCTACCAGCAGTCCAAGTGGGCGTCCGAGCGTCTGGCCGAACAGGCGGCCGAGCGTGGGCTCCCGGTCACCGTGCACCGGCTCGGCCGCGTGGTGGGAGCGCCGGACACCGGCCAGGTGAACCGCCGGGACTTCCTGTGGAGCGTCCTGGCCTCGGGCATCCCGGCCGGCATCGTGCCCGACCTGTTCGAGGCGGAGGTCTGGACTCCCGCGGACTACGTCGCGCGCGCCGTCGTACGACTGTCCCTGACCGGCGCCCCCGGCACGGTCTTCAACCACGCGCCCGTACCCCCGATCCGCCTGGCCGACCTGTACGACTGGGTCCAGGAGTACGGCTACGCCGTCACCCGGATGCCGCTGCCGCGGTGGCGGACGGACCTGCCTCGGTCGGCCGATGTGGCCGCCACGACCGGGGCGTTCTTCGACTCCTTCACCGGCGGGAGCGCCGACGCGACCGGGCCGGACCTGGGGCTGGGGCACGTCAGGGCGGACAACGTGCTGCGCGGTCTGGAAGGCACGGGTATCTCCTGCCCGCCGGCCGATCGCGCCCTGGTATTCCGCTACCTGGACCACTGCGTGAAATCGGGAATCCTGCCGGCTCCCGGCGAACGGCAGCTCTGACTCCTCGGGAACCCGGAGGGACTCCGCCCCGACTAACTGAGCGGAGTCCCTCTCACCCAAGGAGTCCGTGTGCTGACGAAACGGCCTGCCACCGCTGCCCTGGCAGGGTTGCTCTGCCTGGCCACCGCGGCATGCGGGACCCCGGCTTCCCCGACGGCGAACTCCCCTGGGGACGCGAACGTCCCCGGCTACCCGGTCACGCTCAGGAACTGCGAGCGGACCACCACGTACACCAAGGCGCCGAGCCGGGTGGTCGTCATGAACGGCGCCTCCGTGGCCGAGGTCTCCTCGTTGCTCGCGCTCGGCCTCGGCGACCGTATCGTCGCCAACGAGCAGTCCTACGGACGCTCCGAGGTCCCCGGCCGCGCCGAGGCCATCAGGAAGCTGCCCGACGGGAACCTCACGCTCAACGACGCCTTCGACATCCCCCGCGAGTCCATGGTGGGGCTGCGACCCGACCTCGTGCTGTCCACCACGTCCTACGGCTTCGACGCCAAGAACGGCTTCGCGACCCGCGAGGACCTCACGTCGGTCGGGGCCAACACCTACATCTCGCCGCAGGGGTGCGACCAGGACACCTCGCACATGACGGTCGAGGACAGCTACCGGCTGCTGGCCGACCTGGGGAAGATCTTCCACGTGAGCGATCGGGCCGACCGGATCGTCGCCGCGTCCCGCAAGCGGATCGCCGCCGTGTCAACCAAGGTGAAGGGCAAGGACAGACCCAACGTCATGGTGCTGTTCGCCAACATGTCGATGGGCGGGAACGACTTCAGCTCGATCGCCGCCAACGGCATCTGGAACGACATCCTCGCCAAGGCCGGCGGGCGCAACGCCTTCGCCGCCACCTCCCGGACCACCTTCGCCGACCTCAGCAAGGAGAAGGTCGCCGCCGAGCGGGTCGACGCCCTCGTGGTGATCAGCTACAACGACCCGGACCCTGAGGCGTACGCCCGCAAACTGCTCAAGGAGTTCCCCCAGTGGCCGGCCGCGAAAAACCAGCGCTCGCTCGTACTGTCCGACTCGATCTACCTCGGCCCCAGCAACGACCTGGCCGTGGAGAAGATCGCCAGAATGCTGCACCCGGACGTCTTCTGATACGCCCCGGCAGGCGGAAGCCGCCGCACCCCGCGGCCGTACTGGTCGTCCTCCTGGGCATTCTCGCGGCCGTGATGACGGTGGCGATCAGCATCGGAGCCGTCACCGTTCCCCTGGACCAGGTGTGGGGGATCGTCTGGCACCACGTTTCCGGCGCCGGCGCCCCCGGGGATCCGGTGACCGACCAGATCGTCTGGAACTTCCGCACCCCACGCGTGGTACTGGCAGCTCTGGTGGGCGCGGGTCTGGCGATCTCCGGTGTCGTACTGCAGGCCGTCGTCGCCAACCCGCTCGCCGACCCCTACGTGCTGGGCGTCTCCTCCGGCGCATCGCTCGGCGCCGTCCTGGTCATCACACTCACCACGGGCACCCTCGGCGGGATCGGGGTGTCCTCGGCCGCGTTCCTCGGCGCGGTGGCGGCGGTAGCACTGGTCTTCGTCCTTGGGCAGAAAGGAGGACGGCTTGCGCCCACCCGCCTCGTTCTGTCCGGCGTCGCCGTCGGCTACCTCTTCCTGGCGGCCACCAGCTATCTGCAACTGCGAGCCACGCCGACCGAACTGCGCACGGTGATGTTCTGGATGCTGGGCAGCGTCGCGGGCGCCAAGTGGGACCAACTACCCATCGTCACCACCGTCGTCCTCACCACCACCGTGGCCCTCACCCTTTTCGGCCGACAGCTCAACGCACTGCTCGTCGGCGACGAGTCCGCCACCTCCCTGGGCATCGACGTCCACCGCCTCAGAGCCGTTCTGCTGGTGCTTTCCTCCCTGGTGACCGGTACTGTCATCGCCGTCGCCGGCGGCATCGGCTTCGTCGGCCTGATGATCCCCCACCTGGTGCGCCTGACCACCGGGGCGGACCACCGCAGACTGCTGCCCCAGGCAGCCCTCGTCGGCGCGATCTACCTGGTCGTCGTCGACCTGCTCTCGCGGACCCTCGACCGCCCCAACGAACTGCCCCTGGGCATCCTCACCGCCTTGTTCGGCGCGCCCTTCTTCCTGTGGTTGCTGCGCCGCAACAAGAGCTTGGACACCATATGAAGCTCCGCGTGGAACGTGTCCACATCACCCTCGGTCACCGCCCGGTCCTGCGCGACGTGACCTTGGAGGCCACGCCGGGCGCCGTCGTCGGACTGATCGGCCCCAACGGCAGCGGCAAGTCCACCGTGCTGCGCACCATCTACCGGTCCCTGCGTCCGCAGCGCGGTGTGGTGCGCGTCGACGGCGACGACGTCTGGAGCCTCTCCGCCCGCAGCGCCGCCCGCCGCACGGCGGCGGTCCTCCAGGACGCGGGCGGCGGCCCCACCGGCGTGTGCGTGAGCGACGTCGTCGCACTTGGCCGCACACCGCACCACGGACTGCTCGGCCGTGACGGCGCCGACGACCACCAGGCCGTGGACGAGGCGCTCGACCTGTGCGGGATCCGGCACATGGCCGAGCGCGATGTCACCTCCCTCTCCGGAGGCGAACGCCAGCGCGTACTCCTGGCCCGGGCTCTCGCCCAGCAACCCAGGCTCCTGGTGCTGGACGAGCTCACCAACCACCTGGACATCCGGGCCCGCTTCGAGCTGCTCGACCTCATCCGCTCCACCGGGATCACCACCCTCGCCGTCCTCCACGACCTCGACCTGGCCGCCCGCCTGTGCGACCAGCTCGTGGCACTCCACGCGGGCGAGGTGGTCGCCGCTGGCGCGGTCCTGGATGTCCTGACCCCCGGCCTGCTGCGCGACGTCTTCGGCGTGGCGGCCACCGCCAGCCGCCACGCCGACGGTGTCGTCCGCATCACCTACGGAGCACAGCCGCTCAGCCTGGACCAGGTGCCACAGCCCACGGTCGGCTGACGGGTTGATGGCCGCCCCGTTCCGCGGGCAGGGCACCTGTTCTCCACGTCAGGCGGCGGCTGCTACGGCCGCCGCGTGCGACCGGACGGGCGAGTGAGGTGCGCCGTGACCCGAAGAGGACTCGTCCGCCTCGGCTAGCAGATCCAGCAGCGTCGCGCGTGCCCGGGCCACCCGGGAACGGATCGTTCCCACGGGGCAGGCGGTGATGTGCGCGGCCTCCGCGTACGACAGGCCGAGCATCTGGGTGAGGACGAACGCCTCGCGGCGCTCGTTCGGCAATGCCTCCAACAGGTCGAGCAGGGCGACGCCCTCCTCGAAGCCCGGCACGTCGCACGGCTGGGTGAGTTCGGCCGCCCGCCGCCAGTCGTAGCTGTCGGACAGACGCGGCCGGGAGGCGGTACGGCGGAAGTCGTCGATCACGGCCCGGCGCGCGATGGACAGGAGCCAGGAACGCGCCGAGGACCTCCCTTCGAACCGGTGCAGACTGCCCAGCGCGCGCATGAACGTCTCCTGGGTCAGATCATCGGCCAACTGCGGGTCATCGCTCAGATGGGCGACGTACCGCAGGACGTCGCTGTGCAGGGCGCGGACGAAACGCTCGACTGCGTCCGGGTTGCCGTGGCGGGCCTCCAACGCCCACGCGGTGATGGACTGGTCGGCCGTGTTGGGCCTGTCATGCTTCTTTCGCTGATCGTACAAAGCGGGCAAGGCAGGAGCGAGCACCTGATATTCCTTCACGCATCGTGCGCGAAACGGCGGCACACGGACACGCCGTTCCGGCGATAACGAGACCGCGGCCATGCGCGGGCACGACCGCTTCCCGAGGCGCGGGTGTCCAAGCGCACCCGCGCCTCGGGGAACCGGCTGTTCTAGACGACAGCAGGCCCGAGGGGCGGCCCACGCGAGGTGATGGCGTGAACGAGAAGGAGACGCCGCGGCTCCCTGGACGAACCGCCCCGTCGCACCAGGGCGCGAGGGCCACGGCACGGAGTGGGAAGGATGAGCAACAGGCGCAGCGGTGCCGTCAGCCACGTGGCCGACGCGCGCAGCATGCGGTACGCGAAGTGCTCGCCGTATCCCAGCCACAGACCGCACAGCACAGCGGCCGCCAGGTGGGCCGCGTACATGCCGAGCGGCGACGGCACGCCGATCGGCAGCCAATGCCCCAGGCCGACGGTGGGCCCGTGACCCCGGTGACTCGCATGGGCCATGCCCATGAAGCCCACGTGCACCGAGTGCGCGTGGGCGTCCATGCCGCTCATGTCCATGGAACCCGCGTGAGGCGTCGTGGACCCTGTCGATGGGGATTCCATCGACAGGGGTCGCGTCGAACCGTTACCCGGGACCGCCGGCGGCCCAGTCGGCTGAGCGAGTGAGAACCCCCAGTGGAGTGCTCCTTGAGCAGTGACCACCAAGGAGGTGATCACTGCTCGCCCTCGCTCGCGTCCGGCCAGCGCCCAGCCCGCGCCCCCCGACCCCACGGTTCCGGCCGCCAGCGCCCCCCAGGAGACGGGGCTACCGGACATCACGGTGTGCGCCAGTGCGGCGAGGACCACACATACGGTCGCAAACACCGCGGCCCGTACCGTCCGAACCCACCACCCGGCAGTCATGAGGGCTTCATTCTCGCATCCGAAGTCCGGTCGTTGTCGTGGATCACTCCGTGAATTGGTGCGTCACATTCAACCAGCCGGTTGGCATTGCGAACTTGGAGAAGTGTGGGAACCGAAGGGCGTCCTGGTCTGGGGAGAGGGCCTTGTGCCGGCGGGCGGGCATGACAACCGACGCCACCGCCCCGGACAGCCGCCGATCCCGGGCGCCAAGCGTGCCCTGACTGCTGATCACCGCCGTCGCGGTCTGCGCGGCGACCGAACTCGCATGGTGGCCGCGCCTTCAGCGGCTCCGACGGCGCGCAGTACGCGATCCCGCTCGCCCGGCCCGGCCTCCGACCGGCCCCAGCAACAGGTACTAGTCGGCTGCGCAGCCGGCGCCGAGCAGGTCCGCCCGCTGCTGCCCCCCTCGGTGGGCTCCCTGGCCGCGGTCACCAGCCACGGCGGACTGCCCGGCCTGATCGCCCCGGGCGCGCGTCCGCTGCGGCTGGCGCTGCCGTTCCCGGCGTACGCTCGCGCCGCGCGGGCCCTGCGGATCGGCGCCGAGCGATGGGCCGCCGAGGTGGCCGCGGCTGGCGAGATCAGTGCTTGGTGGGGACGCCTGGCCCTGGCCGTCGTCGCCGAAGGCGTCGGGAGGGAGGAGTTCCCGGATGCGCAGGCCCAGGTGCAAGGTGATGCGGTCCGTCCCGTTGTTCAGATCGAGTCCGGTGATCTTCTGGATCTGCCGCAGCCGGTAGTAGAGCGAGGTGCGGTGGATCCGAAGCGCCTCCGCGGTCCTCGGTATCGATCCGGCCTGCTCCAGGAAGCATCGCAGCGTCGTCTCCAGGAGATGTCTGCCGCTGGACTCCAGCAGGGCGCGCAGCGGATGGGGGAGCAGCGACTCGTTCAGGGCACGGTCCGGCAGTTGCAGGAGCACGGCGAACTCACCGAGCTCCTCCCAGGAGCCGATGCCCTTCAGCTCGGGCATCCGGCGTGCCGCGCGCACCGCGACGAGTGCCTGCTCGTAGGAGGTCCACGCGTCGGAGAGGCCCGTCTGATGACCGCCGATGCCGATGACGGGAGCGGCTGAGGCGTCCAGATAGGTGCCGAGGGCTTCCAGGACGCGGGTGGACTGCTGCCGGAGCGCTTCTTGACCCAACGGCCGGTCGGCGAGCTGGAGCAGGACGGCTCGGTCCGAGGTGACCGCGAACGCGCGGGGCGCCGATCGGGTACGGGCGAGCCCCTCCAGTGCCCCGCGCAGCGCGGTCCCCACCTGCCCGGGGGAAGCGTGGGAGCGTGTCACCTGCACGATGCTGACCACCGCGTGGGGGGCGTCCGCGAGCAGCGCCTCGTCCAGGAGCCGCCTTCGGGACTCGGCGCGCGCTGCCGGGCTCGAGCCCAGCAGCGCCAGGAGAAGCTCCTGCTCCCTGGTCTTCTCGGCGTCGGCCAGGACGTGATCGGCGTACATCTGGGCGGCGATGGCGGGTGTTGCCCGGGCGATGGCCTCGGTTTCCTCCGGAGTCAGGGACGCGTCCGGCGCGATCACCATCAGCAGACCGAGGAAGTGCCCGCGCTCACGCAGCGGCACGCAGTAGCGAGGGAGCAGCCCGAGATCGTCCCGGCCCTTGAGGAAACCCGGCTTGGACCACCGGGCCACACCCTGGTCGAGGACGTGCCGGGTGACGTCGCCGCTCGCCCGTCCCTGGAGAAGGCTGTGGATGCGCGTCGGGTCCGCGTCATCGAAGTGGCGGCTCGAACAGATGAGTCTGACCAGCGGGTCGTCCAGGGCCACGGACCGGCGGAGCGACTCCGCGAGTTCCTCGATCAGTTCCTGTAGCGCGGCAGTGCCGACGGGGGCTCGCCGCAACGGATCGGTCATGGCAGTCCTCCTTCGTGGTCTTCTCTGTGCGACACGGGACGGTCGGCCCGGATCGCGCGCCGGCCCGCCAGGCACCGGTCTCGAAACCCGGACCGCTCCGGTCCCGCATGTCCTTCGGCCACGGTGGCACTGCCGCGATGCCCCACAGTGCAAGGCTCTTGCCCGTGTCCGCAGGGAATGCCGGGCCGCCGCGCATCCGCAGCCGAACTACCTCAGGCTGATCCGGTGACTCGCTGCCCGGTCGTGTCACACGGCACCGCCCCGGTCGCGAACGGATGCGTCGCCCCAGGGCCTGGTACGCACCCGCGTCGGCGGATCCACTTCCGACATGGGGTACCTGCCCGGTCGGCCGCGGGCGCGCCGGTCGCCCCTTCCAGTGGTCCGTGAATCCGCCTGCGTAGGAGTGCTTGTGCAAGAAGACGTCCAGGTTCCGTGGGGGACGCCCGTCCTCGGCCGGCAGACGCGTGCCTTCCTCGAGTCCTGTCCGTGGCCTGTCTCCTCGCACGCCGGCAGCGCCGCATCGAGGGCGCGTATGGCCGCCTACTGGAATGGCGGCGGCCGGGAGGAGCCCGATGTCGAGGAGGAGTGGCTGGCCTTGCCGGGAAGCGGGGGGAATCGCATCCGGGTGAGGATCGTGCGCCCCGCGGGGGCCTGTGAGCCGCTGCCCGTGGTGCTCTATCTGCATGGATTCGGCTGGATGCTGACCGATGCCCATGCCCATCGGCGACTGGTGGTGGACCTGGTGCTGGGGGCGGACGCGGCCGTGGTGATCCCCGAGCACGACGTGCCCCGGCACGCTCGCCACCCGGAGGCCGTCGAGCGGGCGTACGCCATAGCCCAGTGGATAGCCCGGCACGGGGCGGGACGCGGACTGGACGGGACCAGGATCGCGGTCGCCGGTGCCAGTGCGGGCGCCCAGTACGCGGCCGCGCTCACCCTCGTGGCGCGCAAGCGCCGCGGCCCGCGCTTCCGCCACCAGGCGCTGGTCTGCCCGGTGACCGACGCGGCGATGGACACCCCTTCCTATCGCCGGTTCGCGGAAGGGTACTTCCTGAGCCGCGCCGCCATGCGAGACTACTGGCAGCAGTACGCACCGGACCCGCGGGACCGCGCACAGGACACCGTCTCACCGCTGCGTGCGCCCACCCGCTGTCTCGTGGGTCTGCCGCCCACGCTCCTCATCACCGCCGAGGCCGATGTGCTCCGTGACGAGGGTGAGGCCTATGCGGCACGGTTGAGGCAGGCGGACGTCCCGGTCGTGTCGATCCGCTATCACGGCACGATTCACGGATTCGTCCTGTTCGATCTGCTCCGCGGCACGGAGGCGTCCAGGGCGGCCCGTATCCAGCTGACCGATACCCTGCACACCGCCCTGCACGCGGTGTGACGTCGCCCGGCACCTGCGCGAGTTCCTTCGGGCGGGCATCTCCGGCGCGGTTCGAGCGGATCACTCGGGCCCGTTCACGGTGATGGCGCCGCCAAGCCGCCGACATTCGCTCGGGGACACCCCGTAGGCGGCCTGAAAACGGCGGCTGAAGTGACTCGGGCTGCTGAACCCGCACCGGGCGGAGACCGCGGCGATGGTCAGGCGGTCATAACGGGCAGAGGCCAGCATGCGCCGTGCCTTACCGAGTCGCTCCTCGATGAGCCACTGCTCCAGGCTGATCCCTGCCCCGCTGAGCAGGGAGTAGAGCCGGCGAAGTGAGACGGCGTGCTCCGCCGCGATCCGCTCGGGCGTCAGGTCGCGGTCCGCGAGGTGCGACCGCGCGTAGGCCATGATCCGCGTGAGGAGGGTGTCGTCCATGGTCGACCTGACCTCGACGGTCTCTTCGGCGTGCGCGGCCGAGACGAGCAACGCGCGTACGAGTTCCGTCGTGGCGGAGGCCAGAGCCTCCGCGCCGGGATCGGCCTCCAGGCGGCCGGGGTCGCGCCACATTCCGCGCAGATGCTGGAGAACCAGGTCATAGAGTGGGCTGGCCCGCAACTGAAGGGACGCTCTCGTCACCGCGTCCACCGGCACGCCCAGGCGGTGCATGTCGAACATGATGGATCGGGATGCCCCGTCGCCGGACCAGCCGTACACGCGGGGCGACAACTCATGGAAGACGCAGATGTCGTCGAAGCCCAGGAACGCCTGCCGGCCGGAGACCTCGGCCCGGTGGACGCCCAGGGGCTGGAGCGAGACCGAGACCACGGGACGGCTCCTGTGGTGGCGTACGTGTGTGGCCGTGCGCCGTACCTCAAAGCCGGAATTCCGGGTGGCGAAGAGGTCCAATCCGCCAACGCGCCACATTTCCATACGTGCGTGGATGCCGGTCTCCGGCTCCTCGTGCGAGACGTCGTTGGGTACCAGCGAATCCGTCAACGCGTGATGGAATGCCTCCACTCGCTCACGAGGTGCCACGGTGTTGAGATCGAGCAGCAGCACACAGCCTCCCAGGGAAACAGCTCTCAGCCATTCTGCCCCATCGATGAGCACCACCGACCATGACAATGCGCAGGTCGGAGGCGTGCGCCGCCGGTCCTGCGGCCAAGTGCCAGAAGAGGCCGGCTTTTCCGTCCGCGCCCTCTTCTTGTCCGGGAGCGCACAGCGCTGTTTTCGGTGGACCCGGGAAAGGAGAGGGCACCGGTACTTTTGCTCCGTCACCGCCGCGAGCGGCTGGTGCGGCTCGGATCCCGGGAATGACCGAACCCCGCTCGCGGGTCCGCGGTCATACCGGCACAGCGCCCGGACGTCGGCCCGGCACCTGCCGAACGGACCGATCCCTGGAGAATGCGCCGTGACGGAAACACTCGCATCCGACATGCGTCACGTACTTCAGGAGCCGGCTTGTCCCGTACCCATCCTCGCAAGTTCTCCCGTTCGGAGACCACACGGGCTGAGGCGTTCAGTGACGGGGTGTTCGCGATCGCCGTCACGCTGCTGGTCCTCAACCTCGCCGACCCGCCGCACAAGCCGGGCGGCCTCGGCCGCGCTCTGCTGGCCCAGTGGCCCGCCTATCTCGGCTATCTGGCGTCCTTCGGCTATGTCGCGGTGATCTGGCTCAACCACCACCAGGCGTTCGTCCGCATCAGGGCCATGGACCGCGGACTCCATGCCGCCAACCTGCTTCTCCTGCTCACCACGGCGGCACTCTCCTTTCCCACGGCGGTGGTCGCGGACGCACTGCAAAGCGACCTGGCGGACTCCGACGCGAGAGTGGCCGTCGCGCTGTACGCCGGCCTCGCCGCGGCGATGTGCCTGAGCTGGGTGGCCCTCTACCAGCAGATGGCCCGGCGACCCGAACTGCTGGACCCCGACGTGGAGACGACCTACGTACGGCACGGACTGCTGCGCTCGTGGGCCGGAGCCCTCGCCTACACCGGCGCCGGGCTTCTCGGCGTGTTGGCCACACCGCTGCTGGCGATCGCGGTGTTCGTGCTCCTCCCGGTCTTCTACTTCGTCACCAGCGAAGGACTGCCCAGTGGGCGGGACGGCTCCTCGTGACGGGGCGGCATCCCACGGGGCTTCCCGGACGGTGGGCCGCGGGCGGGGCGAGGGCACGACGTACCGGCACGGGCTCCGACGGCGATCAGAAACACAGGAGTGCGCTGAGGTGCCAACCCCTGGGCACGGGGAGCACAGGCGGTCGGCCGGATCGGCCATAGCTTCGGGGGGTGCCGAGCCGCCGAGGCGGCGGGCGCGCCATCGACGCTCCGAAAGGACCCCTCATGTTCGACATCGCCAAGGTGCAGGCCGCCCCGAGCGCGGACCTGATCACGCCCGACAACGCGGTCATGCTCTTCGTCGACCACCAGCCGCAGATGTTCTTCGGAACCGGCAGCGGTGACCGCGCCGCCATCATCAACAGCACCGTGGGCCTGGCGAAGGCGGCTCGGGCCTTCGATGTGCCGGCCGTCCTGACCACCGTCGCCGCCGAGTCGTTCTCCGGGCCCCTGCTGCCGCAGCTCGCCGAGGTGTTCCCCGAGCACGAGGCCATCGACCGCACCACCATGAACGCCTGGGAGGACGAGGCGCTCGTGGCGGCGGTCAAGGCGACCGGGCGCAAGAAGATCATCCTGTCGGGTCTGTGGACCGAGGTCTGCCTGGTGCTGCCCGCGCTCTCGGCGCTGGAGCAGGGCTACGAGGTGTACGTCGTCGCCGACGCCTCCGGCGGCGTCAGCCCGGCCGCCCACGAGCACGCCCTCCAGCGGATGGTGGCCGCCGGCGCCGTCCCGGTGACCTGGGTCCAGGTCCTCCTCGAGCTCCAGCGCGACTGGGCGCGCCAGGAGACGTACGGCGCGGTCATGGACATCGTCAAGGCCCACGCGGGTGCGTACGGCCTGGGCGTCGTGTACGCGCAGAGCGTCATCGGCGCGCACGCGGCCGGCTGACGTCCGTGAACACCGGCATTCTGATCCTGCGTCTGCTGGTGGGACTGCTCGTGGCCGGCCATGGGGTGCAGAAGATCAGCTCGCACCTGGGCGGCAGGGGGCTGGAGGGCGGCACCGAGGAGTTCCGCGCCGACGGTTTCCGCGGCGGAGCCCTCACCGCCCTGGCGGCAGGCGGCGGCCAGATCGGCTCAGGTCTGCTGCTGGCCGGAGGCCTTCTGACCCCGCTCGCCGCGACAGGGGCCATCGGTGTCATGACCGTCGCCCTCACGGTGAAGTGGGGCCACGGCCTGTGGGTGCAGAACGACGGATACGAGTACCCGCTCGTCCTCATCGGCACCGCCGCCGCTCTGGCCGCCACCGGACCCGGTTCCTGGTCCCTCGACGCGGCCCTCGGCCTCACGCCGTACCCGTTGTGGTGGGCGGCCCTCGCACTGGTGGCCGGCCTCGGCAGCGGGTTGCTCACCCGGCTCGTCCTGCACCGGCCGTCCTCGGCCGCGACGGGGACCGCCGCCCCGGGCGAGCGCTGAGCGCGAAGCCGCGGAGACCGGGTCCGGCCGCCCGGTGTCCCCGCCCGGGCGGCCGGGCCCTCCCACTTCTGTCCCGACCATGGAGTACTCGATGGAAACCGCGATCACTGCCTCCGGCACCGAACCCACCGCCACGTCCCCGACCGGCGGCGGCCAGCCGCTGCTGCACCAGAAGGGTGCCGAGACCCAGGCCTTCGGCACGCTCAGGCAGCTGCCGATCGGCCTTGGCCACGACACCCGCAGGTACGCCTGCCAGCGGCTGAACCGCGTCCTCGCCGACACGCAGATCCTCTACTCCCTGTACAAGAAGCACCACTGGCTCCTGCGCGGGGCGACCTTCTACTCGCTGCACCTGATGCTGGACAAGCACGCGGAGGCCCAACTGGCCATCGTGGACGCGCTGGCCGAACGGGTCCAGAGCCTGGGCGGCGTCGCCGTCGCGGACCCGCGCCACGTCGCGGAGCTGACGTCCGTTCCCCGCCCGCCGGACGGGGTGGAGAAGGTCCCCGTCATGCTGTCGCGGCTCCTCGACGCGCACGAGCGGATCCTGATCGACGCGCGGGACGCCGCCGCCAGGCTCTCGAAGGAGGGCGACGAGGGCAGCACCGACCTGCTCGTGTCCGAGGTCATCCGCACCGGTGAGGCGCAGGTGTGGTTCCTGGCCGAGCACCTCGTGGACACCCCTTTGGTCCGCGGCTGACAGACGACTCACACGGCGAAGTCGCGGGCGGCGGCAGAGCGCCCGCCCCACCTCGTACATCCCCTCGAAGGAGAACTCCCCCCATGAAGAATCGGCCGGTACTCGAACCCGCCGCCGAGGCCTTCGCCGGCGCCACCGCGCAGCCGCCGTTCCTCTACCAGATCCCCGTGGCCGACGGCCGCAAGGCCGTGGACGACGTCCAAAGCGGTGACGGCGTCCCGCTGCCCGAGGTCGACGAGGACTGGGTCACCGTCGACGGCGGCCCGACCGGCGACGTCCGCGCCCGGATCGTGCGCCCCCGGGGAGCCACCGGCTCCCTCCCGGTCATCCTCTACATCCACGGCGCGGGCTGGGTCTTCGGCAATGCCCACACCCACGACCGGCTCGTCCGCGAGCTCGCCGTCGGCACCGGGGCGGCCGTGGTCTTCCCCGAGTACGACCTGTCGCCCGAGGCCCGCTACCCCGTGGCCATCGAGCAGAACTACGGCGTCGCCCGGTGGATCGCCCGCGAGGGGCACCACCAGGACCTCGACGGCACCCGGATCGCCGTCGCGGGCGACTCCGTCGGCGGCAACATGGCCGCGGCCCTCACCCTCATGGCCAAGCAGCGCGGCGATGTCCGCCTCACCCACCAGGTCCTCTTCTACCCGGTCACCGACGCGAGCTTCGAGACCGACTCGTACCACCAGTTCGCCGAGGGCTACTTCCTGCGCCGCGATGCCATGAAGTGGTTCTGGGACCAGTACACGACCGAAGAGGCCGAGCGGGCCCAGATCACCGCCTCACCGCTGCGCGCCACCGCCGAGCAACTCGCCGACCTGCCGCCCGCCCTGGTCATCACCGCCGAGGCCGACGTCCTGCGCGACGAGGGCGAGGCGTACGCGGCGAAGCTCCGCGCCGCCGGCGTCCCCGTCACCGCCCTGCGCGTCCAGGGGGCCATCCACGACTTCGTCATGCTGAACGCACTGCGCCAGACGCAGGGCGCGGAGCTCGCCATCCGCGTCGCCACCGACACCCTGCGCGAGGCCCTCGCATGACCGGGCCGTCGGCGAGCATGCCGGTGGCGGGCCTCGTTCCCGCCCCGCGGCGCGAACCCGCCCAGGCCGACCTCCTCATCCGCAACGCGAAGGTGTTCACCGGTGACGCCGGCCGCCCGCAGGCCCGTGCCGTCGCCATCCGCGACGGCCGGGTGGCGGCCCTCGGCGACGACCACGACCTCGCCCACCTCGTCGGGCCGGGCACCCGGGTCGTCGACGCTCTCGGCCGCAGGGTGATCCCCGGCCTGAACGACTCCCATCTGCACGTCATCCGGGGCGGTCTGAACTACGTCCTGGAGCTGCGCTGGGACGGGGTGCGCAGCCTGCGTCACGCCCTGGCCATGCTGCGCGAGCAGGCCGGCCGCACCCCCAAGGGGCAGTGGATCCGGGTCGTCGGCGGCTGGACCGCCGAGCAGTTCGCCGAGCGCAGGATGCCGACGGTCGCCGAGCTGAACGCCGCCGCCCCCGACACCCCGGTCTTCGTCCTGCACCTGTACCAGTCGGCCCTGATGAACCGGGCCGCGGTGCGGGCCGCCGGTTTCACCCGCGAGACCCCCGATCCCCGCGGAGGCCAGATCGTACGGGGCCGGGACGGCGAACCGAACGGCGTCCTCCTCGCGGCACCGAGCGCTCTGGTCCTGTACTCGACGCTGGCCAAGGCACCGGCCCTCGACGAGGCCGACAAGCGGACCTCGACGCGGCACTTCCTGCGTGAGCTGAACCGCTTCGGCCTCACCTCCGCGGTCGACGCCGCGGGCGGCTTCCAGAACTTCCCCGACAACTACGGCACGGTCGTCGACCTCGCCAGTTCAGGGGAGTTGTCCCTGCGGATCGCCTACCACCTCTTCCCGCAGACGGCCGGACAGGAGCTCGCCGACCTGAAGCGCTGGACCGAGATGGTCAAGCCCGGGGACGGGGACGAGTGGCTGCGGCTGAACGGCGCGGGCGAGAACCTGACCTGGGCCGCCGCCGACTTCGAGAACTTCTCCGAGCCCCGGCCCGAGCTCGCCGCCGGGTACGAGGCCGAGTTCGAGAAGGCCGTCCGGCTCCTGCTGGAGAACGGCTGGGGCTTCCGGCTCCACGCGACCTATGACGAGACGATCCGCCGCGACCTGGCCGTCTTCGAGAAACTCGCGGCGGAGGGACTGTTCCCCGGCGGCAACCGCTGGCTCTTCGACCACGCGGAGACCGTCTCGGCCGGCAGCCTCGACCGGATCGCGGCCCTCGGCGGCGCCCTGTCGATCCAGAACCGCATGTCCTTCCAGGGCACCGCGTTCCGCGACCGCTACGGTGCCGAGGCCGCCGCCCACACCCCACCGGTCCGCGCCATGCTCGACCGGGGTCTGACCGTCGCCGCCGGAACGGACGCCACCCGCGTCTCCTCGTACAACCCGTGGGTCGCGCTGCACTGGCTGGTGACCGGGCGCACCGTCGGCGGCACCGCGCTCTACCCGGCCGAGAACCTGGTCAGCCGGGAGACCGCCCTGGGCCTCTACACCCGCGGCGGAGCGCTGCTCACCGGCGAGCAGGACGTCAAGGGAACCCTGCGGGAGGGCTGTTACGGCGACCTCGCCATCCTGTCGGACGACTACCTCACCGTGCCCGAGGCCGTCATTCCCGACATCGAGTCCGTCCTCACCGTCGTCGGCGGTCGCATCGTCTACGCGAGCGCGGAGTACGAGGGACTCGACGAGGCCGTTCCACCCATCCGGCCGGAGTGGAGTCCGGTGGCCCGTTTCGGCGGCTACCAGGGGGGTGCCCGTCAGGCGTCGTTGCTGGCCGAGGCCGTCGCAGAGTCCGAGCAGCACCGCCGGTGGCGCGTGGACCGCGGCTCCGCCGCCGATACGCCGCCGTCGTTCCTCGACCCCTGCTTCGAGCACTGAAAGAGAGAGCGCACGTGAGTAAAGCCTCCTCCGCCACCGGCGGCGGCGACGCAGCACCGGCCGACCGGCCGGACGCTGCCCCGGAACGCCGTTTCGAACCGGATCTGCGGTCCATGACCCGGATCACTCTGCGTCCCATCGCCTCGCCCATGCCGCTGGGTTTCTTCACGGTGGCGATCGCCTCCGTGATGACGGGGTGCATGCAGCTCGGGATCTTCGAGGCCGAGGCCCGCGGAGCCGTCGCCCTGTGCGTGCTGCCCGCCTTCGTCCTGCAACTCCTGGTGAGCGTTCTGGCCTTCGGCGCCCGCGATGTGATCGCGGCGACGCTCATGGGCGTGTTCGCCGGCAGCTGGCTGGCCTACGCGCTCGTGATGTTCAGCGGCGCGGCCGAAGGCCTGCGGGTGCTGGGCGTGTTCAACCTGGCGTTCCTGTGCTTCGGGGCGCTGATGACCACCGTGACCCGGCCCAAGCGCGCGCTGTGGTGGGTGCTGGTGGTCTCCCTGCCCCGCTGGGCGGCCACCGGCCTGTCGGGGCTCACCGGCGCCGAATGGCTGACGCGCACCTCCGGGGCCCTTGGCATCCTGGTGGCACTGGTCGCGATGTACGCGGCATTCGCCCTGATGCTGGAGGACATGCGCAGCGAGGAGGTCCTGCCCATCGGCCGCAGCGGTCCCGCGTACACCGCCATGGAAGGCGGTCTGACCGTCCAGCTGCGCAATCTGGAACGCCAGGCGGGTGTGCGCCGCACGCTCTGAACGCCTGGGGACCCCGCACGGGGGACACCGCCGGAGGGGGTGAGATCATGGGTGAGCTGCGGCGACGCGCTTCCCCGGCTCTCGCCCCTCCGGTGCGTGCGGGGAGCGGCACGGCCGCCGCGCGCCGACCCGCCCTCAGAATCGAACGATTGGTCGATTATGAGGGAGCGCTGATAGCTTCGGACCGCCTCCGAGAACCTTCGGCTGGCGATCGGAGGAAGCACACCCATGAGGTTCGGCGCGAGGCTCGCGCTCGCCGTCACCATCCTCGTCTGCACGGCCACCGCCTGCGGTATCCCGCACGACAGCGGCTCGCGGTCCCGCACCGCCGAGGACTGCGCACCGTACGCCAGGTACGGCAGGCACCCCGGCACCCAGGTCAGCGTCTACGCGTCGAACCGGGACCGGGAAGCCGATCTGTTCGAAGAGACCTGGGCGGACTTCGCGGACTGCACGGGAATCGACGTCCAGTACGAGGGGGACGGAGAGTTCGAGACCCGGATCCAGCTCCGCGTCGAGGGCGGCAGCGCGCCCGACGTGGCGTTCTTCCCCCAGCCGGGGCTCTTGGCACGCTTCGCGCGCGCGGGAGAGCTCAAGCCCCTGAGTGCCGAGGTCGCGTCCCTGGCGAAGCGGGGCTGGTCGCCGGAGTGGAACAGCTACGCGACCGTGCACGGCACCCTCTACGGCACTCCGCTGGTCGCGAACGTGAAGTCGTTCGTCTGGTACTCCCCGAGGTTCTTCCGGGACAGGGGACTGCGCGTCCCCCGCACGTGGTCCGAGCTGATGGACGTGACGGAGAAGGTCGCGGCATCGGGCGTCAAACCGTGGTGTGCGGGCGTCGAGTCCGGTGAGGCGACCGGCTGGCCCGTGACCGACTGGATCGAGGACGTCCTGCTGCGCCAGCAGGGGACGGCCGTCTACGACCAGTGGGTCGCCCACCGGATCCCGTTCAACGATCCGAGAGTGATCCAGGCCATGGACACCGTGGGATCCGTCCTCAGGACCGACCGCTACGCCAACGGCGGTTTCGGTCCGGCCCGGTCGATGGCCTCGATCGCCTACCAGGAAGCCGGCACACCGATCCTCTCCGGTGACTGCGCGATGCACCACCAGGCCTCGTTCTACGCCGAGCAGTGGCCGCAGGGCACCGGGATCGGACCGGACAAGGACGTCTTCGTCTTCGTCCTGCCGGGGCCGGACAGGGCCACCCGGCCCGTACTGGGCGGCGGGGTGTTCGCCGCGGCCTTCGCCGACCGGCCCGAGGTGCGGGCCTTCCAGGAGTACCTGGCGAGCGCGGACTTCGCCAACGCGCGCATGAAGAAGGGCCCGTTCGTCTCGGCGAACAGGGGCGTGGATCCGGCGAACGCCGACACCCCGGTCGACAGGCTCGCGATCCAGTTGCTCCAGGACCCGAGGACGCGGTTCAGGTTCGACGGTTCGGACCTGATGCCCGCGTCGGTCGGCGCGGGGTCGTTCTGGAAGGGCGCCGTCGACTGGATCGGCGGCAAGAGCACCCAGCAGGTCGCCGACTCCATCGAACGGTCCTGGCCGGGCCGCTGATGCCGTTCGATGTCGTCGCCCAGCAGTTCAAGCTGGCGTACCTCCTCCAGGCCCTCGCCGTCTTCGCGGCCGTGGTCGGCCTGGTCCTGCTGGCGCTGCACCGGGGACCGGCGCGGAGGCGGGGCGCGGCCTTCCTGCTGATCGCCCCCGCTCTGCTGCTGCTCACGGTCGGTCTCCTGCTGCCCGGTCTGCACACCCTGGCGCTGTCGTTCACCGACGGGGGAGGCAGCTGGGCCGGGCTCGACAACTACAGGTGGATGTTCACCGACCCCGAGGCACTGATCGCGCTGCGCAACACCCTGATCTGGGTGGTGCTGGTGCCCCTGCTGGTGACCGCGGTCGGTCTGCTGTACGCGGCGGCTGTCGTGCGGTCGCGGTTCCGGGCGCTCGCCCTGTCCCTCGTCCTGCTGCCGATGGCGATCTCGTTCGTCGGCGCGGGGCTCGTCTGGAGGTTCGTCTACGCCTACCGCCCCGCGGAGGCGGAGCAGATCGGGCTGCTGAACCAGCTCGTCCTCGCTTTCGGCGGCGAACCGAGGCAGTGGCTCGTGGACTCCCCCTGGAACGTCCTGTTCCTCATCGTGGCGATGGTGTGGGCACAGGCGGGCTTCGCGGCCGTCCTGCTGGCGGGCGCGATCAGGGCCGTTCCCGATGAGCTGGTCGAGGCCGCCCTGCTGGACGGCGCGTCCCCGCGACAGGTCTTCTGGCGGATCACGATCCCGTCGATCAGGCCCACACTGCTCGTCGTGGTCCTCGCCGAGGCGATCGGCACCCTCAAGGCGTTCGACATCGTCAGGACCATGACCGCCGGCCGGTTCGAGACCGGTGTCATCGCCCAGGAGATGTACGACCAGGCATTCCGTTACGGCGAGACGGGACGCGGCGCGGCTTTGGCCGTGCTCCTGTTCGTCCTCGTCACCCCCGTCGTCGCCTGCCAGGTCCGGGCGCGGCGGAGGGCGGCGTGAGCGGTGTGCGGGAGCGCCTGACCTCCCGCGCCTTCTCGTTGACCGCCGTGGTGATCGCGGTCCTGTGGACGACGCCGACCCTGGGTCTGCTCCTGTCCTCCTTCCGCCCCGAGCAGGAGATCAAGACGACGGGCTGGTGGACCATGCTGGGCTCGCCGCACCTGACGCTCGACAACTACGGCGAGGTGGTGTCCGGCGGCGGGAACGGGTCGGGGCGACTCGCCGAGTACTTCGTCAACTCGGTGGTCATCACCGTGCCCTCGGTGCTGTTCCCCCTCGTCCTGGCGTTCTTCGCGGCGTACGCCCTGGCGTGGATCGACTTCAGAGGGCGCGACGCGCTCGTCGTCGGCATCTTCGCGCTCCAGGTCGTGCCGCTCCAGATGGCACTCGCGCCGCTGCTGAAGCTCTTCTCCCAGGGATGGCTGTTCCTGCCGGCCTGGAACCCCACCGGACCGGCACGCTTCGGCCACGTCTGGTTCGCCCACACGGTCTTCGCGCTGCCCTTCGCGGTGTTCCTCCTGCACAACTTCCTGGCCGGACTGCCCCGGGACCTCATCGAAGCCGCCCGGGTCGACGGCGCCTCGCACCGGACGCTTCTGCTCCGGATCGTGCTGCCGCTGGCCCGCCCGGCCCTGGTCACGTTCGCGATCATCCAGTTCGTCTGGGTGTGGAACGACCTGCTGGTGGCACTGACCCTGTCGGGCGGAACGGCCGACACCGCGCCGATGACGGTCAGACTGGCGGAACTGGCCGGGACACGCGGCGACGAGTGGCAGCGGCTCACGGCAGGAGCGTTCGTGTCGGCGCTCGTCCCGATCCTCGTCTTCCTCTCCCTCCAGCGGCACCTCGCACGGGGCCTGCTCGCCGGATCGGTCAAGGGATGAACCCGGGGACCGGTTCAGGCGGCGACCTGGCGCAGCAGCCCCCGGACGCCGGGCTGAGCCGGCCTGGGCTGCGGGGCCGCGAAGCCGAACTCGCACGACTGCGCTCCCTGGTCGAGACGGTGCACCAGGGCGAAGGCGGCGCCATGGCGCTGCTGCTCGGCGAGCCGGGGATCGGGAAGACCGTCCTGCTGGAGGAGACCGTCTCGATCGCACGGGCCCACGGCTTCGTCGTCAGCCAGGGACGCGCCGAAGAACTGCACGAGGTGGCCCCGCTGGCCTCGCTGGCCTCGGGCATCCTGCACGGAGCCCCGCCGCTGCTGTCCACCGCGGACTTCGCGCACCTCGCGGGCCACCACGATCAGCGCGTCTGGCTCGTCGAACGGCTGGCCCAGCTGATCGAGGAGCGCTCGGCGGGCACCCCCACACTGATCGCGATCGACGACGTCCAGTGGGCCGATCCGCTGAGCCGGTTCGCCCTGAACGTCCTGCCGGTGCGGCTGCTCACCTCCCCGGTCCTGTGGCTGCTCGCGGGCAGGGAGGACCCGGATTCGTACGGGGACGGGCCGCGGACGAGGACGTTCCCGCTGCGGCCGCTGTCCGGGGCGGCCCTGGCCGAACTGGCACACGACATCCTCGGCGGCGACGTGCCGCAGAAGGTCACGGCTCTCCTCGACGGGGCGGGCGGCAACCCGTTTCTCGCGTCCGAGATGCTGACGGGGATCGCGGCGTCGGGCGTGGACGGCCCGGATCCGCTGAAGCGCCTGGTCCCCGGCGTACGCAGCAGGCTGGCCGCACTCCGCCCCGGCACCCTCCACTTCCTGCGGATCGGCTCGGTCCTGGGACGCGCGTTCACGCTCGCCGACGCCGCCGCCCTGTGCGGCCGACCCCCCGCCACCCTCATCGGCGAACTGGACGAGGCGATCGCCTCCGGGCTCCTCGACGACGACGGCGAACGCCTCCTGTTCCGCCACGACCTGCTCCGCCAGGCGGTGTACGCCGACCTCGCTCCCTCGGTACGACGGGCGCTGCACCGGGAGGCCGCGAGCCGGCTCGTCGCGACGGGCCGGACCTCCGCCGACGCGGTCCCCCATCTGCTCAAGAGCGCCGAACCCGGCGACCAGGAGGCGATCGGGCTGCTCGGCCGAGCCGCCACGGACGTGATCGCCGTCATGCCCCATCTCGCCGCCGACCTGGCTGTGCGCGCCCTGGAACTCGTACCGCCCCACGAGCCCGCGGTGTTCGACGTGGGCGAACGGGCCATCAGCGCGCTGACCCGCGCGGGCCGGCACACCCGGGCACGGGAGACCGGCGACGCGCTGCTGGCCCGGCGCCCGCCCCTGGACGTCTCCGCCCGCCTGCAGTCCGCACTCGGCGACACGCTGTGGCACCTCGACGCCATCCACGAGCTGGCCCGCCGCTCGACGGCAGCCCTGGCGGTCGCCACCGACCCGGCCATACGCGCCCGGCTGACGGCCTGGCAGGCGATGGCCCGGTCCCGCGGGCGCGACCTCGAGGCCGCTCGCGGGACGGGGGAGCGGGCGCTCGCCGAGGCGGAGCGGACCGGCGACCGGGAGGCCCGTTTCCTCGCGCTGCGCGCCCTCGGCGAGATCGCCCTCAACGCGGGAGAGTGTGCTGCCGCCGTGGACCACCACACGGCACTGAGCGCCTTCGACACGGCCTTCCTGCCCGAGGAGATCGTCGCACGGGTCCACATGGACGACTTCGACTCGGCACGGGAGCTGCTGCGGGCGGCGGGCGGCGAACACCTGCGTCCCGCGATGCTGATGTGGGCCCAGGGAAACCTGAACCTGGGGCTCGGGCGGCTCGACGACGCGGAGGCCGACCTCGCCACCGCCGAACGACTGGAAGCCGACATCGGCGTGCCGGGCAACCTGGTCAACATACGGGTCAACCGCGGCCTGCTGGCGATGCTGCGCGGCGACCGCGACGCCGCGCGGGAACACCTGGACGTCGTCAGGGCGGCCATGGACGACCGGCCGAACACGGGGAACCACGCCACACACCAGTACCTGGAGGCCGTGGTCGCCGACGCCGACGGCGACCCCGCCGCAGCGGCCGAACGGGTCCGATCCGCCCAGCGGGACCACCCCTTCGTCCGGTGGAGGCTGCTGCGCACACGGTTCGTCGAAGCCGTGCGCATCGCCCTGCGCGCCGAGGACCGGCCCCTGGCCGAGGACCTCGCGGCCCAGGCGGCCGACCACGCCTCGCGCAACCCCCGCGTACCGACCGCACAGGGGATCGCCGCCCACACCGCCGCCCTGGTGACCGCCGACCACGGACTTCTGGAGCGGTCGGTCCGCATCCTCGGCACCGGCCCCCGCCCCCTGCATCTGGCAGCGGCTCACGCCGACCTCGGGGGCGCGCTGCTGACCGCGGGCGACGCCGCCGCCATACCCACCCTGACCAGAGCCTACGAGGCCTACGCACAGGCGGGGGCCGGCTTCGAGGCCGACCGGCTCCGGGCCGAACTGGACCGGGCCACGCCCCGCTCCGGCCGACGCGCCACGGGCCCAGGGCCGCGCCCCGGCCAGGGGTGGGACGCGCTCACGGCCTCGGAGCGCAAGGTCGCGCGGCTGATCGCCGCAGGCCACACCAACCGGTCGGCCGCGGCCGCCCTCGTCGTCTCCCCGCACACGGTCAACACCCACCTGGCGTCGATCTTCCGCAAGCTCTCGGTCCACTCAAGGGTCCACCTGGCCCGCCTCGTGCTGGCGCAGACCGGCACCGAGGCGCCCGCCGGCAGCTGAGCGGACGTGGCGCCCCCGTGCAAGACGTGGTGCACCGCGGGACAACAGGCGGCGCCGCGCCGGCCCTAGCGTGACCGCGTACCGCGCCGCGCCGACGCGCGGCCCAGCCGACCGGAATCGAGGAAGCGCCCCATGCCGTACATCACCGTGGGCCAGGAGAACTCCACCGCCATCGACCTGTACTACGAGGACCACGGCACCGGCCGGCCGGTCGTCCTCATTCACGGCTTCCCGCTCGACGGCCACTCCTGGGAGCGCCAGAGCGCCGCGCTCCTCGACGCCGGCTACCGCGTCATCACCTACGACCGCCGCGGCTTCGGCCAGTCCTCCCAGCCGACCACCGGCTACGACTACGACACCTTCGCGGCCGACCTGAACACCGTGATGGAGACCCTCGACCTCGAAGACGCCGTCCTGGTCGGCTTCTCCATGGGCACCGGCGAGGTCGCCCGCTACGTCTCCACCTACGGGTCCGCCCGCGTCGCCAAGGTCGCCTTCCTCGCCTCGCTGGAGCCCTGCCTGCTCCAGAGCGAGGACAATCCGGAGGGTGTCGCACCGAAGGAGTTCTTCGACGGCGTGGTCGCGGCCGTCAAGGCCGACCGCTACGCCTACTACACCGCCTTCTTCGCCGACTTCTACAACCTCGACGAGAACCTGGGCACCCGCATCAGCGAGGAAGCCGTCCGCAACAGCTGGAACACCGCGGCCGCCGGCGGCTTCCACGCCGCGGCCGCCGCGCCGTCGACCTGGTACACCGACTTCCGCGGCGACATCCCGGCCATCGACGTCCCCGCCCTGATCCTGCACGGCACGGCCGACCGCATCCTGCCCGCCGAAGGCACCGCCCGCCCCTTCCACAAGGCCCTGCCGTCCGCCGACTACGTCGAGATCGAAGGCGCCCCGCACGGCCTGCTGTGGACCCACGCCGAGGAGGTCAACGCCGCGCTCCTCGCCTTCCTGGCGAAGTGACGCCACACCATCGAGCCGCCCGGTGAGGCCGGAATCCCGGCCCACCGGCCCCGACCCGCAGAGATTCAGACAGGCTCAGGAGAGCAGCCCCATGCAGTTCGGCATATTCACCGTCGGGGACGTGACACCCGACCCCACCAACGGTCGTACTCCGAGCGAGAACGAGCGCATCAAGGCGATGGTCGCCATCGCCCTCAAGGCCGAGGAGGTCGGCCTGGACGTCTTCGCGACCGGCGAACACCACAACCCGCCCTTCGTACCGTCGTCCCCGACCACCATGCTGGGCTACATCGCGGCCCGCACCGAGACGTTGATCCTGTCCACCGCCACCACGCTGATCACCACCAACGACCCGGTGAAGATCGCCGAGGACTACGCGATGCTCCAGCACCTGGCCGACGGCCGGGTCGACCTCATGCTGGGGCGCGGCAACACCGGCCCGGTGTACCCGTGGTTCGGGCAGGACATCCGCCAGGGCATCAACCTCGCCAAGGAGAACTACGCGCTGCTGCGCCGGCTGTGGCGCGAGGACGTCGTGGACTGGGAGGGCACCTTCCGTACGCCGCTCCAGGCCTTCACCTCGACGCCCCGGCCCCTGGACGGCGTCCCACCGTTCGTCTGGCACGGATCCATCAGGTCCCCGGAGATCGCGGAGCAGGCCGCCTTCTACGGCGACGGCTTCTTCCACAACAACATCTTCTGGCCGGCCGACCACACCAGGCGCATGGTCCAGCTGTACCGGCGCCGGTTCGCCTTCCACGGCCACGGCCGTCCGGAGGACGCCATCGTGGGCCTCGGCGGACAGGCGTTCATGCGGAAGAACTCCCAGGACGCCGTACGGGAGTTCCGCCCCTACTTCGACAACGCGCCCGTGTACGGCCACGGCCCGTCCCTGGAGGAATTCACCGAGCAGACCCCGCTGACGGTGGGCTCCCCCCAGCAGGTGATCGAGCGGACCCTGTCGTTCCGGGAGACCGTCGGGGACTACCAGCGCCAGCTCTTCCTGATGGACCACGCGGGCCTGCCCCTGAAGACCGTCCTGGAACAGCTCGACATCCTCGGCGAGGAGGTCGTGCCCGTGCTGCGCAAGGAGTTCGCCGCCGGACGCCCCGCCGACGTACCGGACGCGCCGGTCCACGCGGCCCGGGTGACCGCCGCCACGATGGCCGAAGGAGTGACCACCGCGTGAAACTGACCGCCGTCTCAGCGGGGCTGAGCACCCCGTCCTCCACCCGTCTGCTCGCGGACCGGCTGACCGAGTCGGCCCGCGACGAGCTCGCCACCCGGGGCCACGCCGCGTCCATCGAGGTCGTGGAGCTGCGCGAGCTGGCCGGCGATGTCGCCAACCACCTGGTGACAGGCTTTCCGCCGCCGCGCCTGGCCGCCGCGATCGACACCGTGACAGGGTCCGATGGCCTGATCGTCGTGACCCCGGTGTTCGCGGCCTCCTACAGCGGGCTCTTCAAGTCCTTCTTCGACGTGATCGACCCGGACGCCCTGACCGGGAAGCCGGTCCTGATCGCGGCGACGGGCGGCACCGCCCGCCACTCCCTGGTCCTCGAACACGCCATGCGCCCGCTCTTCGCCTATCTGCGCGCGGCCACCGTACCCACCGCGGTGTACGCGGCGTCCGAGGACTGGGGGTCGGGGGGAGACCAACACACCGACGGCCTGCCCGCCCGCGTCCGCCGGGCGGGCGCCGAGCTGGCCGCGCTCATGGCCACCCGTCCGACCCGCGCCGAACCCGAGGACGACGTCACCGCCCTCGAACGGCAACTCGCGGACCTGCGCTTCGACTGAGACCGGATCCCGCCCCTGACGAAGGCGGTGTGCCGCATACTGATCCGCCGTACCGCACGCGGACCGAAGCCCGTCCCGTGCGGCCCCGGCCGGCGGAATGAGCGTGAACCGATTGAGAACATGGCCCGTGCCCGAGGGCCTCGACGCCGCGCGGGCGCCCCTGCGCGGCAGGGAGGCGGAGCTGGCGTCCATCGAGGAGCGGCTCGACGCGCTCGCCCGTAGCGAAGGCGGGATCGTCCTCGTCGAAGGCCCTGCGGGCATCGGCCGGTCCAGGCTCCTCGCGGAGGCCGCGGCTTCCGCCGAACGACGCGGGATCAGGGTGTTCCACGGCGCGGCCGACCCCGACGGGCAGTTCGTGCCGCTCGGCCCACTGCTGGACGGGCTGCACTCCCAGGCGGGCCCGCGGCCGGTCGCCACCCGGCTCCGGGACCTCGCCACCACACCCGGCCAGCGGTTCTGGCTGCTCCAGGAGTTGGAGGACCGGGTGCGGGAGACGGCTGGAGACGGACCGCTGCTCATCGTCCTCGACGATCTCCAGTGGTGCGATGACCTGACGCTGCTCACCTTGCACACCATCGCGGCCAGGCTCACCTCGCACGCGATCCTGTGGCTGGTGGCCGTGAGCGGCGGCAGCGTGCCGCCGGGCGTGCGCACCACGCTGGAAAGGCTCCGGCAGATCGGCGCACACGAGCTGGTTCTCCCGGCGCTCGGGGAGCAGGCGATCGCGCGGATCGCCGAGGACCTCCTGGGCGCCGCTCCCGATCCGGACGTCCTCCGCCTCGCCGGCCGCGCCGAGGGGGTGCCGCTGCTGCTGGTCGAACTGCTGGGCGCGCTGAGGAACGAGGAGGTGGTGACGATCGAGAACGGCATGGCCAGGCTGTCGGCCGGATCCGTCCCCCCACGGCGACTGCCCTCCGTCGGACGCCGCCTCGCCCAGCTGTCGGACGCGGCCCGCGAGCTGGTGCAGACGGTGGCCGCCGCGGGCCGCCCGGTCACCGTCGCCCTGGTCGCCGAACTGCTCGGCAGATCGTCGGCGGCACTCATCACCGCGGTGCGGGAGTCCATCGACGCTGATCTGCTCGTCGAACGGGGCGACCGCCTGGAATTCCGCCACGATCTGATACGCGAGGCGGTGGAAGCCTGCCTTCCGCTGTCCCTGCGCCAGGCGCTGCGCCGTCAGGCAGCCGAGCTGCCGGTGGAGAGCGTGCCCGCACCGATCGGGCCCTCCGCGTCGCCGGCCGGCGACGCGGAGCCGGGCCACCGGGTACAGGCCGAACGGCTGCGTGCCGCCGCCGCGGAACTCGCCGCCACCGCCCCCGAAGCGGCGGCCGAACTCAGCCTCAAGGCCCTGGAGCTCACCGCCGAGGACGCCGTGGAGCGGCCGCGGATCATCGCCGAGACCATCCCGCTGCTCTGGCAGACGGGCCGGCCGGACCGAGCACGTGAGCTGGGAGCCGCCGCCCTGTCGGCCGACGGCCTCGGGCCCGAGGCCGCGGCCCGCGTACACCTGGCCCTGGCGCGCCTGTCCGCCCAGTTCGGCTTCACCGAGATGGTGTGGCAGGCCCGTGCCGGGGCGTCGCTGCCCCGGATCCCCGCGGCCCTGCGGGCCCGGCTGCTGGGGCTGCTGTGTCTGGGCCTGGCGCTGGCGGGCGAGTGCCAGGCGGCCGAGCAGGCCCTGGCGGAGGCACGGGAGAGCGTCGAGGCGGCGGGGGACCGCGCGGCCGAGGCCACCGTGGTGATGGCCGAGTCGGCCGTGTGCTTCCACCGGATGGAGTGGACCGAGGCGATCCGGCGGGCGGACCGGGGCGCCGCCCTGGCCGCCGAACTGGGCGACGACCCGTCGCCGTGGGATCCACCGGCTCTGTGGCACGGCTTCCTGCTGAACGCGGCCGGCCGCTCGGCGGAGGCGCTCGCCGCCGCGGAGGAGGGCGCCCGAGAGGCCCGGGGCCAGGGCCGGACGGCCACCACCCGCCTGTGGCTCACGAATCGCGCCCGAGTGCTCCTGGACGCCGGACGGCTGGCGGACGCCCGGGCGTCCGCCGACGTCGCGTCCGCGATGACCGACGAGTTCGGCAGGGGGGACCTCGCCGACATCACGCTCCGGCACGCGATGATGCGCGTCGCACTCCACACCAACGACCAGCAGGCCGCACGGGAGTACGCGGCCCGGGCGCGGCGCATGCGGAGCGGCGGCGCACCACTCGTCCGCGAGGTCGGCTCCTGGATGCTGGCACTGATGGCCGACGTCGAGGGCCGACCCGACCGTGCCATGGCCGAACTCGACGAGGTGATGGCGGCGCGTGCCGAGGAGCGGCCCGCCCTGGCCGGCTGGCTCGACCCCGCCGACACCCCGGTGCTCGTCCGCATGGCGGTGCGCGCCGACGCGTACGAGCGGGCCGCGCAGGCGGTCGGACTGGCCGAGCGACGAGCCGCGCTCAACCCCGAGCTCCCCTTCCTCGCCGCCACCGCGGCGCACGCCCGCGGTCTCCTGGACAACGACCTCGGTCCCCTCCTGCGCGCGGTGCGGCTGTACGAGGACTGCCCTCGGACGATGGCCCGGGCCTCGGCGCTGGAGGACGCCGGACGCGGACTCGTGGCCACTCGCAGGTTCGAAGCGGTGCCCTACCTGGAGGCGGCCCTCGCCCTCTACACCCGAGCGGGCGCCGAGCGGGACGTCACACGCGTCCGCCGGCGCCTGCGGGCCGCGGGTGTCCGCCGACGTCCCTCGTCGGCCGCACGGGCCGGGGAGTGGCCCGAGCTGACGGCGGCAGAGGTCCGGGTGGTACGGCTCGTGACCCAGGGACTCACCAACCTCCAGGTGGCCGAGCGCCTCTCCCTCTCGCCGCACACGGTGAGTTCGCACGTGCGCCGGGCCTTCACCAAGCTCGACCTCACCTCGCGGGCGGAGCTGACCAGGCTGGCGCGGATCCGTGACAGCGGAGAGTAACCGCTTCGTATCCCATGCGGGCGTCGTACTCATGAAGGATTCATGCGATGTGCCGACGCCCAGGCCTCCCCACAATGGTCGGGAACCGCGGAAAGGGGGGCGATCCGCGGGGAACAGTGATCGGGAGAGGAACGACGCATGACCGCAAGGCTCCAGCGAGCCCGCCCTGGCAGCCCGGAGCTTCAGGCGCTCGTCGACGAACTCGCGGAGAAGCTCGGCCGGTCCGTGGCGGTCGCCGATCCGCTGGTCCGCATGGTCAGTACGAGCCGCCACTTCGGCGACGAGGACCCGGTGCGGATCCGCACCCTGTTGCACGGCTGTGCGGACAACGCGGCCATCCGCCATGTCCTCGCCCACGGCGTGACCCAGTGGTCCAGGCCGGGATTCATCGACGGCCGCGACGATCTGGGACTGCTGCCCCGTTACGTCGTGCCGCTGCGCGAGCGCGGACATCTCCTCGGGCTGCTCATCGTGATCGAGCCCGAGATGGCGCTCGGGGATCAGGAGACCGAGGCCATCGCCCGGGCCGCCGAGGCCATGGCGGCCCAGCTGTACGTGGAGCACATCGCCACCGACCCCCGGAGGACCGACGAGCGGAACCTGGTGCTGGAACTCGTCGGCACCGACGTCGCCGCACGAACCGCCGCCCGTCGGCGGGCCGTGGAACTCGGTCTGCTCGGGGAGGCGGAGCACGTCCTGGTCACCCTCGTCCAGTTGAGCCGCGGGCCGGAGCCGGTGCGGCAGTCCGAGGCAGCCCTGCGGGGGGTGCTGGAAGGGTTCCGGCAGACGCCCTCGGCACAGGGCCTCCTCGCGGTCGACCAGGAGCGGGCGATCCTGCTGCAACTGCGCGAGGGGCCCTGCGGCCCGGACCAGGTCGCCGCCCAGTGCGCCCGCATCCTCGACGAACTCCGCACCTTCCTGCACCCGTCGGCCGCCCCCGTGATCGGCGTCGGCGGGCGGCACCCGGGCCTCCACCACGCATGGACCTCGTACGAGCAGGCGCTCGTGGCGGCCCGCGCGGCGCGCCGACTGCCCTCCCTGAAGGGCATCGGCGACTGGGACCTGCTCGGGGACCTCACCGTGTTCCTCCAACTCCCCGAGCACACCCTGAACGCGTCACTGGTGCCCAAGCCGCTCCGTACCCTGGCCGAGGCCGACGGCGGCGACCGGCTGCGGGACACCCTGCGCTGCTTCCTTGAGCACGCCGGATCGATTTCCCGGGCGGCGGAGGCGATGCGACTCCACCGCACCTCGCTCCACTACCGCCTGCGCCAGATCCAGGAGATCACCGGACTCGACCTCGACAACGGCGCTCACCGGCTCACTCTGCACCTCGGGCTCAGGATCGAGGAACTCCTCACCGCGAGCGACGAGGCGGCCGCCTGACCGCGGCCCGGCCCCGCGGCGGCCTCCCACCGATTCGACAAAGCGAGAAGGATCGCCCCGCCGAGTCCTACAGCACGCGGTGGTGGCGGCGGCGCGCCGCGTTCGAAGATGTCGGGGACGAGGCGGACGCACCGGGCCGCCCCCGACCAGGGAAGAGGCCATGAAGGAGCCGATCACGGCGGACCGGAGACGGAGCCGGCCCGGATGTCCCATGACCCCATCACTGATGTCCCCCGTGGCCGAACGGGCGAGTCGGCGCGCACTCGACCTCCCTCCGGCCTCCTTCCCCTCGGAGTTGCTGGTGCAGGTACTTTCCGAGATGCCGGATTCGAGCGACGGAAACCACCTCTACCTCGGCCTGCATGTCCGCGGACCCGTCACGACCGCCCGTCAGGGGGCCAAGGCCCGCCTGGAGCCGAACGACCTGGTCTTCTGCGATCCGTCCCGACGGAACCTGCTGCGCTTCGGCGACGACTGCCAGATGATCTTCTTCCGGATACCGCGCTGCTATCCGGGAGTCACCGAGTCGGAGCTGAACCGGGTGCTCGGGGTGCCCATGGATGGCGGTGAGGGGCTCGGGTCGCTGGTGTCGGACTTCCTGTCCGCCCTTGCCGCCACGGCGGAGTCCCGCCCGTCCACGATCGGGGACCGGCGCGCCCGGACGGCCGTTCACCTGTTGTCCATCCTGGTCATGGAACTCCTCGACGTGGACACCGCGGACGAGGCCGACGAGATGGCCGGGGCCGGCAACGAGATGCTGTCCCGGATCCGCGCCTTCATCGAAGAACACCTCATGGACCCGGACCTGTCACCCGAGTCGATCGCACGCGCCCACCACATCTCCGTCCGGTACCTGCACAAGCTCTTCCAGGGCGACGGCAGCACGGTGGGCCAATGGGTGCGGCGACGCAGGCTGGAGTCCTGCCGGATCGAATTGGGCCGGTCCAACCGGAGATTCACCATGGCGGCGGTGGCGCACCGCTGGGGCTTCAGCAGCCCCTCGCACTTCAGCCGGACGTTCCGGGGCGCGTACGGCATGACCCCCAGCCAGTGGCAGTCACTGGCGACCTCCGCCTTCGCTCCGGCGGCCACCGACGCCCAAGGCGGGCGACGGCGATGAGAGGCGCGTGCGCTGTCATGACAGTGCGGGTGCACCGGCGTGCAAGAGGCGCTGTTCCTCCGGCTCTACCCTGAGCGATCAGGCGCACGGACCCGCCTGCCGATCCGCGGGCCGCGCCCTGACCGCCATGACGCCGGCCGTCGGTGACGCGACGCCTCGCACGTGGCCCGACACCGAGAAGAGAACTCCCATGACCACTCCCACCGTCGTCCTCGTGCACGGTGCCTTCGCCGACGCGACAGGCTGGATAGGCGTCATCGCGGAACTGCGGAGCCATGACATTCCGGTGATCGCTCCGCCGAACCCCCTGCGGGGCCTCGCCTCGGATGCCGCCTACCTCGCCTCCGTCGTCTCGCAGATCGACGGACCCGCCGTGCTCGTCGGCCACTCCTACGGCGGTGCCCTGATCACTGTGGCCGGCGCGGCGGAGAACGTCGTCGGGCTCGTCTACGTGGCCGCCTACGTCCTGCGCGAAGGCGAGAGCATCGCCCAACTGCTGGCGCGCTTCCCTGACTCCCCGCTGACGAGCAACCTGAAGGAATGGACGTACCCGCTCCACGACGGCCACCGCGCGGTCGAGGTCACCATCGACGAGGCGGCCTACCCCGCCGTCTTCGCGGCCGACGTGACCAAGGACGTGGCCAGCATCCTGGCGGCGACCCAGCGTCCGCTGGCCACCGCCGTCTTCGCCGAGGCCGCGGCCACGGCCGCGTGGCGGACCCGGCCGTCCTGGGCCCTGGTGGCCGGGGCCGACCGCACGATCAACCCCGAGGTCCAGCGTTTCGGCGCCGAGCGGGCCGGAGCCGTCGTCGCCGAGATCCCGGACGCCTCCCACGCCGTCGCCCTGTCCCAGCCCAGCCAGGTCGCCGACCTGATCAGGGACGTGGTACGGGCGACGAGCTGACCGGCCCGCACGCCCCGCCGTGCGGAACCCGGCCATCAGCCGGGAGGAACAGGCCCGGACGGCGGGCCTTCGTCTCCGGCAGGAAGAAGCAGAACATCATGAGGACCTCCATCGTCAGCGACGGGCAGGGCCGTCTGCTGTGGTCGGGCGCGGACCGGCCCGGCCGCGTGCACGACCGGACAGCCACGTGCACCGAGGGCATCCCCGAGCAGTTCCGGCAGCACCCCAACCTCAAGGCCGAGGTCGATGAGGGCTACCGGGGCCTGGCGAACGAGTTCCCCAGCCAGGTCGGTGCCCCGCCGAAGAAGCCGAAGGAGGACGCGCCGCTCGGCGAGCAGTACGCCTGGCGTGAGGTGCGCCGCCGACAGTCCTCGGCCCGGGACTGCGTCGAGCACGCCAACGCCGAACTGCGGCAGTGGCGCCCGCTCCAGCGATACACCGGCCCGGGTCAGACGCCCGCCAGGCTGGCCGGCTCCTGATCCTGATCGACTGGGCGAATGGCTCAAGCGCGGCGGCCCGTCTCCGAGGCGCGGGCGGCGCGTCATCGCCCGTGTCGGCAGCCGGTCGGCTCGCCGCCGGTTTCGAATGCCGCCGGACCTGGCGTCCGGGCCTGGTCGGCACCGTCCGCCTCCGTCGCTCCGATGATCCTCACCCCTGGGCGTCCCGTCCCGTGCCCTGCCGCTCGCGCGCCCCGCGCGCCATCTGTCGGCCCCTCAGACGGTGGCCGTCGCCCTGGGTTGAGCGTGACGTAGCGTTGCCCCTTTGGCGGTGTTCGGAGGAGCACCGCACGTCATCGTCGCGTCCTCAGTCATGAGGGCACCGAGGGGTATTGGGATGAAGCTCTGCTTCCTCGTCGAAGAGCTGTACCGGCATGACAGCATGCCGCTTGCCGTCGTCCGACGGCTGTCGTCGTGGGGACACCGGGTGGACGTGGTCCGCCCTGGCGGCTCACTACTGCGGATCTCGGAAGAGGTGAGGGCGGGGACCCATGACGCCTGGGTACTCAAGACCGTGTCCGGCGGCCCCGGGCTCACCCTGCTGGAGGCCGCAGCGGCTGTGGGCCTGACCACGGTGAACGACGCCCGGTCGATCCGCGCGGTGCGCGACAAGGTCCTCGCATCGGTCATCGCGCGACAGCACGGGCTACCGGTTCCGGTGACCTATTCGGCACCGAGGGCCGCGCTGTTCGCAGGGGTTCCCGACGAGCTATTCCCCTTGGTGGTCAAGCCCGCCGACGGGAGTTCGGGGCGCGGGGTGCGGCTGGTGTCGGACCCCGGGCGACTGGCGGAGGCGGAGCAGCCGGGAGAGGGCCAGCTCATCGCACAGCCCCACGTGCCCAACTCCGGATCCGACCTGAAGGTCTACTGCCTGGCGGGCGAGTTCCACGCGACCCTGCGCCGCTCCCCACTCCATCCGGACGGGCCGCTCGACGAGGGAGCCGTCCCCCTGCCCGCCGAGGTGGCCGCGGTGGCGGCGAAGGTGGGAGCGGTCTTCGGTCTCGATCTGTACGGCGTCGACGTGGTGCTCGGCCCCGACGGCCCGGTGATCGTCGACATCAACGACTTCCCGAGTTTCCGCCAGGTGCCCGACGTCGTATCCCGGTTGGCCGGAGCCGTCCTCGACCTGGCCAGGACGGGTGGCGCTGCCAGGACGGGCGTGCTCGCCCCCGCCCCGAGCATTCCCACGCGGCCGCAGATCGCCCATGGACTGCCTGGTCCGCACCCCGTTCCCGATCCCGAAGCGGACATGCTGGGAGCCGCGCGGATATGAGGGTGTGTCTGCTGACCGACAAGCCGGACCATCCGCTGCTCGCCGCGGCTTCTTCCGTACTGGTCGAGGCGGGGCACCGGGTGACGTTTCTGGACCCGGACACCGGAACCGGATCGCCCTCGGAACTGGTGGCCCCGGACGATCTCGCCGACGTCTACCTCCTCAAGGCCCATACCCCCCGGGCACTCGCGCTGGCCCGGTTCCTCGAGGCACACGGCGCGCGGGTGGTGAACTCCGCCGCGGCGACAGAGCTGTGCCAGGACCGGAGCCGGACCGCCGCCGTCGCGGAAGGCGCCGGCCTGCCGATGCCCAGGACGAGGACCCTGGACGCGCTGTCCCAGGCCGTCGACGGAGCGGAGCGGCCGGAGAGCGGCTATCCGCTCATGGTCAAGAGCCGCCGCAGTCGGCGCGCGGACCTGGTCGCCCGGGTGGACGGTCCGGCCCAGCTCCGGGACCTTGCCGCCAAGTGGCCCGACGAGCCCGTCGTCCTCCAGGAGTTCGTCGCCAACAGCGGCTGGGACCACAAGCTGTGGGTGATCGCGGGAGAGGTGTTCGCGGGAGTGCGCCCCGCACCCGTGGGTGCCCCGCCGGACGGTGCCCAGTCCGCGCCATTGGTTCGCGACCTGCCGTGGTCCTGGAGCCGACTCGCCCTCCACACGGGAGAGGTCTTCGGCCTGGATGTCTACGGTGTCGACGTGCTGGACCGCGAGGGCGCGCCCGTCGTCGTCGACATCAACGCCTTTCCGGGCATCCGCGGCCCGAAGAACGCCCCCGCGGCACTGGCAGCCCTGGCACTGCGCCGCCCCCGGCCGGGCCCGCCCGCCCACGAGGCCTGACGCGCTCCGGCCTCCACCAGGAACTCGCTCGGGGAGCCCGGCCATGACCCACGCGGCCCCGCCCGGGGCCACGGGCACGCGACGAGCGACAGTCAGAGTTCGCCCGCGCCGTCCGGTCGCGTCACCGGCGAGGCCGGTGGACCCACTCGCGACTGGACGGGCGTGCACAGCCCGCGCTCGGCGTCGCCACCACCGCCCTCGCCTTCCTGGAACCGGATCCGCAGGTGGAGTGGGACGAGGAGCGACTTGCCGCGGTACGCCGGACCCTTGAGGGCGCGTAGCGTCAAGCGGGGTGGAGCCGTTGGGCGTTCGGGCGGGGTCGGGGCCGGTCAGGACGGTTCGGGCCGGTGAGCGGCCCGGCGAGCCTCGCCGGTCCTCACCCCAGGAACGCCTCGACGCTCGCCGCGAACCGGTCGGGGTCGTCGAGCCAGGGGTAGTGGCCCGCTCCCGGCTGGACGGTGAGGACGGCGGCGGGGAACGACTCCGCGCACTCCGCCACCGAGCCGGGCGGGCTGTTCAGGTCGAACTCTCCGGCGAGCAGCAGGACCGGAGCCGAGCAGGTGGCGAGGGCCGCGCGGGTGGCCTCGGGGGTGAAGGCGCCCTCGGCCGCGAAGCCGGCGACGGCCTCCTGGTTGTCCGGCAGGCCGGCCGCGTGGTGCCGCCGCGCCACCGCGTCCCAGCGGCCGTAGAAGAAGGGGGCGATGGCCTCCCAGTCGCCGCCCGTTCCCGCGGTGACCGCCGCCAGCGCGGCGGACGCCTCCGGGTACCACGGTTCACCCTCCCGGAGCCGCGCGATCGCGCGCCGCGCCTCCCCGGTGATCGCGACGCCGAGGGCCCGCGTGCCGGGGGCGACCAGGAGCAGCCTGCCGAGGCGCCGCGGGTACCGGGCCGCGTACTGGGTGGCGATGTTCGCGCCGGCGGAGTGGCCGAGCAGGTCGATCCGCAGGAGGCCGAGGTGCGCGCGGAGCGCCTCCACGTCGTCGACGAGGCGGTCGCAGCGGTACGAGGACGGGTCCGCTGGAACCGCGGACCCGCCGGTGCCGCGGAGGTCCAGGATGATCAGCCGGCGATGCGCGGACAGGCCGCCGAGGTCGCCGAGGTAGGCGGAGTCGGCGGGGCCTCCGGGGACGCAGACGACCGGGGCGCCGTCTCCGGTCACGCGGTAGGCGAGCCGGGTTCCGTCAGGTGCGCAGAAGGTTGGCATGGCGTGGATCATGGCAGTCATAACCAGGTTGTACAACCGAGTTATGGTCTCGGATCCCGTGGTATATAACCGAGTTGTGGCAGACAGGCGACACACGCACCCGGACCCCGGGGCGCTCACCGAGGAACAGGCCGGGCGCATGCTCGCCGACATGAACGGGGTCATCCGCGCGGGCGAGGAGATGCGGAAGCTGCGCGCCGAGGTGATCAGGATCTTCGCCGGGCTCGGCTGGACCCAGGACAGAATCGCCCGGCTGGCCGACATGAGTCAGCCCGCCGTGTCCAAGCAGATCGCGAGGAACGCGGCGGGCGACCCACCGGCCCCCTTCGACCTCTCCCTCGACCAGCAGGACATCCCCTGGCTGGAAGGACGGCTCTGGGGCCTCGCCGAGGAGATCTCCGAGACCTTCACCGACACCGCCCGCTGCACCCGCCATGTCATCGCCATCGCCCGGGGCAGAAGGCACTTCACCCCGCAGGGCGTCGACGAGCTGCGCCGCCTGGTCGAAGCGGACCTGCGGCTGCACCGGGCGGCGCTGCCGCGCGGCTACCGGGACGCGTACGACGCGATCAGCCGCGGCCTCGATCTCCCCTCGGGGGCAACCGGCCCCGCCTCCGCCGCCACCCGCCGCGCCCTGGCCTGCCAGATCCAGCGGATCCACCTGCGGGACGGCTTCGCCGGCTGACCCCTCCGGCGGGCGGCACGGCCGGGCACGGGACACCCCGAGCGGCCGGCCCCGGGCAACCGCGGGCCGGGCGGTCCGCCTCATCCTTCCTCGGCGGCGAACGCCGCCCGCCCAGGCGCCCCCCTACTCCGACAGGCACCGACGCCATCCGTCCCGCCGCCCAAAGCGGAATGACTGGCCCCCAGTTCACGGCACCTATGTGCGAATATATTTGGCCAGGGCCGTCTGCATGTGGCCCTGGAGAACGGGGGAAGAGATGTCATTGCGTGACCTGGTACGTGACGAGATCGTCGCGTCGATGTCACCTTCGGAGCGGTTGGCGGCGATGCGGTCGGCACGCCTGTACTTCCAACGGCCCGAGGAGCCGGGCTTCCTGGTCGCCGAGACCGAGGACGGCCCGGTGGTTCCGGTGTTCACCTCCCTGGAACGGCTCGCGCTGTTCGCCGGGGTGTGCGAGTGGGCGTCGACAAGCGTCAGCGATCTGGCGGAGTTGCTCCCCGAAGGGGTCCGTGCGCTGGTGGATCCGCTGGGGCCGCAGACGTTCGTCCTGGACACCGAAGCGGTTCGGGCGTCCGAGGCCCGAGGGAACGCCTGATGGCGGATCCGGACAAGGGCGGACCGCAGCCGGGCGACGGCTACAAGGTGGAGATCGCCTCGCTGTTCAAGGTCATGTCGCCGCTGGAGGAGTCGGTCGTCGCGGCACACAAGATCAAGGACGACTGGAAGACCATGGCCGAGCACATCAACTTCTCGGCCACCTTCGACATCGTGCACGCGGCCGAGGGCATGCTCTCCGCCTGGGGCTTCGGCATGGGGCGGGTCGCCGAACACACGGACACCGTGATCGAGACCCTCAACCAGGTCATCGCCGCCTATGTGATGGCCGATCTGCTGCGCATCAAGGACTTCTCACCGACCGAGGCCAACATCGCCAAGCTGCCGTTCGGCGAGGCCGGGCTGAAGGCCTGGGAGCACGGGTCCCGGCCGAAATTCGATCCACCGCCGCAGATCTACCAGGAGCCCTGGCTGGATGACGGCGATACCCATGTGGGCGATGTGCCGACCAACCCGCGCCTGACGGTCGACGGCACATGGCTGGTCGACGGTGGATCGAAGGGAACGATCGCATGACCTCGCGCGACGCGATAGACGGCGGCGGACCCGACCGCATACCGCCGCACGCCAAACCCTCGGACGTCATCCCCGGCGACCCGTCCGTCATCGACGAGCTCGTCAACAAGCTCCTCGCCTACGCGGGTGCGTTCGGTGACGGCAACGACAAGCTGACCGACCTCTCCCTCCTGAACTGGACCGGAGCCGGCTCGGAGGGCTTCAAGACGGCGACGTCGAAGCTCCCTTTGGAGCTGGAGAACGCTCAGACCTACTTCAAGGCCGCCGCGAGCGCGCTGGATTCGTACGCCGACAAACTGCGCTCGCTCCATACCCGGGTCAAACCGCTCATCGAGGACGCGGACGCCGCGCGGGCGGCCTCCCAGAAGTACTGGTCCGATGTCACGGCCTACAACGAGGCGGTGGACCGCAAGGACGATCCCCTGCCCAAGCGCCCTCCGGACGCGGATCCGGGCAACGCCGCGCTGATCGCCTGCTACGGCCGTCTGGACAAGCTGGAGGCGGAGCTCGCACTGGTCGTCACCGCGTCGAAGAACGCAATCGACACGGCGGCGAAGAAGGCCCCGGTCAAGCCCCCGGGAGCAAAGGGCTTCGACAAGGTCAAGAAGGGGCTCGGGGACTTCTTCAGCGGGGCCGGCGACTCCGTGTGGGGCATGTACAAGGACTTCGAGTCCCTGGTGAAGGACGGGCCCGACGGCGCCCTGCTCCACCTGGCGGCCATAGCGGACGGCGCCGCCTACGCCGCCGAGCACCCCAAGGAGTTCGCGAAGGCCGTCCTCAACTGGGAGGAGTGGCAGCGCAACCCGGCCCGGGCGGCCGGCCAACTCACCCCTGACCTGCTGCTCGCCCTCGCCTCCGGCGGCTCGGGGGCGCTGCGGCGCGGCGCCACGACGGCGGAGCGCGCCGCACGGCGCCTGCTGGACCGGGAGCGCGCGCTGAGCCGGGACGGCAAGGGTCGCGACCACGTGGACAGCGATCCGAAGAAGACCTGCACACCCGGCAGCGAACGGTGCACGACCGGTGAGCCGATCGATGTGGCCACCGGCGAGATGGTCATGTCGGCCACCGACGTCACCCTGCCCGGGGCCCTGCCGCTGGTCCTGGAGCGGCACTACGCCTCGGGGCACCCGTGCGGCGGCTGGTTCGGCCGGACCTGGGCCGGCACGCTGGACCAGCGGCTGGAGATCGACGACGCGGGCGTCGTCTACATCACCGACGACGGGATGCTGCTGAGCTACCCGGTGCCGAGGCCCGGCGTGCCCACGATGCCCACCCACGGGCCGCGTTGGCCGCTGTGCTGGGACGGCAAGCCCGGCGGCACCTTCAGCATCACCATCCCGGAGCAGGGCCGCGCCCTGCACTTCGCCCCGCTGCCGGTGGGCGGCCGGGAGCTGGCGCTCCAGGCGATCACCGACCGCACCGGCGAGGGCGACCGCATCGAGGTCCACTACGACGCGCAGGGCGCGCCGACGGGGATCACCCACTCCGGCGGCTACCGCATCGCGGTCGACACCGATCCCGCACTGCTGCGCATCACCGCCCTGCGCCTGCTGCACGGCGAGGACCACCAGCACAGCACCACGCTGGTCTCCTTCGGCTACGACGGCGCCGGCGATCTGACCGAGGTCGTCAACTCCACCGGCAAGGAGCTGCGTTACCGGTACGACGAGAAGCACCGGATGACGTCCTGGTCGGACCGGAACGGCACCACCTACGCCTATGTGTACGACCACCGGGGCCGTGTGCTGCGCGGCATAGGTCCTGAGGGCATCCTCTCGGGCCGGTTCCACTACGACACGGCGGCCCGTACCACCCGCTACACCGACTCCCTGGGCAACACCAGCACGTACGTCCTCAACGAGGCGTACAAGGTGGTCGCGGCGACGGATCCGCTGGGCAACACCACCCGCACCGAATGGGACGAGGACAACCGCCGCCCCGTCGCCGTCACCGACCCGCTGGGCAACACCACCCGCTACCGCCACGACGAGCAGGGCCGGCTCATCGCCGTCGAGCGGCCGGACGGCACGGTCACCGAGGCCGTCTACGACGAGCAGGGCCTGCCGGTGGAGATCCGCGAGCCGGGCGGCGCCATCTGGCGGTACGACTACGACGAACGCGGGGCCCGCACCTCCACCACCGACCCCACGGGCGCCACGACGCGGTACGCCTACAACGCCTCGGGCCACCTCACGGCCGTCGTCGACCCCCTGGGCAACACCACCGAGATCACGCCGGACGCCACCGGCCTCCCCGTCGCGATCACCGACGCCCTGGGCCACACCACCCACGTCCACCGAGGACCGCACGGGCAGATCACCGCCGTAACCGACCCGCTCGGGCACACCACCCGGCACGGCTGGACCATCGAGGGCAGGCCCGCCTGGCGCGAGGCGCCGGACGGCACCCGGGAGACATGGCAGTGGGACACCGAGGGCAACCTCGCCCTGTACACCGACGCCGCCGGACACACCACCACCCACACCCACACCCACTTCGACCTGCCGGCCACCCGCACCGACCCGGACGGGGCGCGGTACGCCTTCACATACGACACCGAGCTGCGCCTGATCGCGGTCACCAACCCGCAGGAACGGCGGTGGACCTACGAGTACGACGCGGCCGGGCGCCTGGTCGCGGAGACCGACTTCAACGGGGCGAGGCGCGGCTACGAGCGCGACCCCGCGGGCCGGCTCATCGCCCAGACCAACGCGCTCGGTGAGACCCTGCGCTATACGCGCGACGCGATGGGCCGCGTGGTCACCCAGCACGACGAGTCCTCTGGCGAGGTGACGACCTACGCCTATGACACCGGCGGGGCCCTGGCCCGTGCGGTGAACGCGGACAGCGAACTGACCCTGGAACGCGATCCGCTGGGTCGGATCACCGCGGAGACGGTCAACGGCCGCGCCACCACCTACGCCTATGACGCGGTGGGCAACCGGACCCACCGCACCACGCCCTCGGGGCTCACCTCCATCTGGGCCTACGGCCCGACGGGGCTGCCGTCCACGCTCAGCACGGCCGGTCACACCCTCGCCTTCGAGTACGACGCGGAGGGCCGGGAGACCCGGCGGGCCATCGGAGCGGTCACCCTCACCCAGAGCTGGAGCGCCAGGGGCCTGCTGACCGCGCAGAGCGTCACCGCCGACACCGAGGACCGCCTGCTGCAGCACCGCAGCTACACCCACCGGCCGGACGGCTACGTCACGCAGATCCGCGAACTCAGCACGGGAACCCGCGGCTTCTCGCTGGACCCGATGGGCCGAGTGACGGGCGTGCGGGCACACGGCTGGACCGAGGCGTACGCCTACGACTCGGCGGGCAACCAGACGCACGCCGCGGCTCCCGGACACGAGGCACCGGCCGAGCGCGCCTACGAGGGCACCCTGATCCGCCAGGCGGGCCGCACCACCTACGAGCACGACGGGGCGGGCCGGCTGGTCCGCAGAACGCGCAAGCGCCTCGACGGCACCACCGCCACCTGGGTCTACCACTGGAACACGCAGAACCGCCTCACCCGAGCCATCACTCCGCGGGGCGAGGAGTGGACCTACACCTACGACGCCCTGGGCCGCCGCATATCCAAGGCCGGCCCGGACCGGACGTCCACCACCTTCACCTGGGACGGCAGCCACCTGGTCGAACAGACCACGGACCGCGGCGCGACCTCCACCTGGGACTACGCCCCCGGCACCCACAGTCCGGTGACCCAGACCGACCAGGAGCTGGGCTCCACCCGCTGCCATGCCGTCGTCACCGACCAGGCCGGCACCCCCACCGAGCTCGTCACCCCGGACGGCACCCTGGTCTGGCAGCACCGCACCACCCTCTGGGGCACCCCCCTCCCCGCCCCGGCCGACGCCGTCAGC
>NZ_SRID01000059.1 GCF_004684805.1 Streptomyces palmae | reverse complement strand
CTGCTGGAGCGACTTCCCGAGCTGATGCTGCGCGACCAGCAGCGGCTGGGGCGCCGGCTCGACGGCGCGCGGCGGATCCGCAAGCCCGAGGCCCGTACGGCGGTGCTCGCCGAGATCGCGGCCGATGTCGACCAGGCCGAAGTGCGCGTGGCGAGCCGCCGCGCGGCGGTGCCCGAGGTCAGCTACCCCGAGTCGCTGCCGGTCAGCCAGAAGAAGGACGAGATCCTCGCGGCGATCCGGGACCACCAGGTGGTGATCGTCGCCGGTGAGACCGGGTCCGGCAAGACCACCCAGATCCCCAAGATCTGCCTGGAGCTGGGGCGGGGGGTGCGCGGGCTGATCGGCCACACCCAGCCGCGCCGGATCGCCGCCCGCACGGTGGCCGAGCGGGTGGCCGAGGAGCTGCGCACCCCGCTGGGCGAGTCGGTCGGCTGGAAGATCCGGTTCACCGACCAGGTGAGCCAGGACACCCACGTCAAGCTGATGACCGACGGCATCCTGCTCGCGGAGATCCAGACCGACCGCGAGCTGCGCCAGTACGACACGATCATCATCGACGAGGCGCACGAGCGCAGCCTCAACATCGACTTCATCCTGGGCTACCTGGCGCAGCTGCTGCCCCGGCGCCCCGACCTGAAGGTCGTCATCACCTCAGCCACCATCGACCCGGAGCGGTTCTCCCGGCACTTCGGGGACGCGCCGATCGTCGAGGTCTCGGGCCGCACCTACCCGGTCGAGGTGCGCTACCGGCCGCTGCTGGAAGAGGGCGGCGAGGACGCCGACCGCGATCAGATCACCGCCATCTGCGACGCCGTCGACGAGCTCCAGGCCGAGGGCCCGGGCGACATCCTGGTCTTCCTCTCCGGCGAGCGGGAGATCCGGGACACCGCGGACGCGCTGGGCAAGCAGCAGCTGCGGAACACCGAGGTGCTGCCGCTGTACGCCCGGCTCTCGCACGCCGAGCAGCACCGGGTCTTCCAGCGCCACACCGGCCGCCGCATCGTGCTGGCGACCAACGTCGCGGAGACCTCGCTGACCGTCCCGGGCATCCGGTACGTGATCGACACCGGGATGGCCCGTATCTCGCGCTACAGCCACCGCACCAAGGTGCAGCGGCTGCCGATCGAGCCGATCAGCCAGGCCAGCGCCAACCAGCGCAAGGGCCGCTGCGGCCGTACCAGTGACGGCATCTGCGTCCGGCTGTACTCCGAGGACGACTTCCTGTCCCGGCCGGAGTTCACCGACGCGGAGATCCTCCGTACCAACCTGGCCTCGGTGATCCTCCAGATGACGGCGGCGGGGCTGGGCGACATCGAGCGGTTCCCGTTCATCGACCCGCCGGACCGCCGCAACATCAAGGACGGTGTGCAGCTCCTGGAGGAGCTGGGCGCGCTGGACGGCAAGCAGAAGGACCCGAAGAAGCGGCTGACGCCCACCGGCCGGAAGCTCTCCCAGCTCCCGGTGGACCCGCGGCTGGCCCGGATGGTGCTGGAGGCCGACCGGACCGGCTGTGTGCGCGAGGTGATGGTGATCGCCGCCGCGCTGTCCATCCAGGACCCGCGGGAGCGCCCCTCCGACAAGCAGCAGCAGGCCGACCAGCAGCACGCCAGGTTCCGCGACGAGACCAGCGACTTCCTCTCCTTCCTCAACCTGTGGCGGTACGTCCGCGAGCAGCAGAAAGCGCTGTCCTCCTCCGCGTTCCGCCGGATGTGCCGCAGTGAGTACCTGAACTACCTGCGGATACGCGAGTGGCAGGACATCTACAGCCAGCTGCGCACGGTCGCGAAGACGATGGGCATCCACCTGTCCGACCAGGACGCGGCGCCCGATCACATCCACACCGCGCTGCTGTCCGGGCTGCTGTCGCACGTGGGCCTGAAGAACACCGTGGCGGAGGGCGGCAAGGAGACCGCCAAGAACGAGTACCTGGGCGCCCGCAGCGCCAAGTTCGCGGTGTTCCCCGGCTCGGCGCTGTTCAAGAAGCCACCGCGCTGGATCATGTCCGCCGAACTGGTGGAGACCTCGCGGCTGTGGGCGCGGGTGAACGCGCGGATCGAGCCGGAGTGGATCGAGCCGCTGGCCCAGCACCTGGTGAAGCGCACCTACAGCGAGCCGCACTGGGAGCAGAAGCAGGCCGCGGTGATGGCGTACGAGCGGGTCACGCTCTACGGCGTGCCGATCGTCGCCCAGCGGAAGGTGAACTACGGGCGGATCGACCCGGAGACCAGCCGCGACCTGTTCATCCGGAACGCCCTGGTGGAGGGCGACTGGCGCACCCACCACCAGTTCTTCCACGACAACCGCAAGCTGCTCGGCGAGGTCGAGGAGCTGGAGCACCGGGCCCGCCGCCGGGACATCCTGGTGGACGACGAGACCCTGTTCGACTTCTACGACCAGCGCATCCCCGAGCACGTGGTCTCCGGGGCGCACTTCGACTCCTGGTGGAAGCACAAGCGGCGGGAAGAGCCCGAGCTGCTCAACTTCGAGAAGTCGATGCTCATCAACGAGCGCGCGGAGGGCGTCACCAAGGACGCCTATCCGGACTCCTGGCGGCAGGGCCGGCTGAAGTTCCGGGTGACCTACCAGTTCGAACCGGGCACCGACGCCGACGGGGTGACGGTCCACATCCCGCTCCAGGTGCTCAACCAGGTCTCCGCCGAGGGCTTCGACTGGCAGATCCCGGGGCTGCGCGAGGAGCTGGTGACCGAGCTCATCCGCTCGCTGCCCAAGCCGGTGCGCCGGCACTACGTACCGGCCCCCAACTACGCCCGGCGCTTCCTGGACGGCACCGTGCCCCTCCAGGAGCCGCTCACCGCCGCACTCGGCCGTGAGCTGCACCGGATGGTGGGTGTACCGATCGAGGCGGACGACTGGGACCTGGCGAAGGTCCCGGATCATCTGAAGATCACTTTCCGGGTGGTCGACGAGCGGCGCCGCAAGCTGGCCGAGGACAAGGACCTGGAGGCGCTGCGGCTGCGGCTGAAGCCGAAGACCCGGGACGCCATCTCCAAGGCCTTCGAGACGTCCGGGGAGGGCGCCGGGATCGAGCAGCGCAGCGGGCTGACCGGCTGGAGCGTGGGCACGCTGCCGCGCGTCTTCGAGACCCGGCGGGCCGGCCAGCCGATCAAGGCGTACCCGGCGCTGGTGGACGAGGGCTCCTCGGTGGCGGTGCGGCTCTTCGACACGGAGGCCGAGCAGCGGCAGGCCATGTGGCGCGGGGTGCGCCGGCTGATCCTGCTCAACCTGCCCTCCAACCCGGCCAAGTTCGCCCAGGACAAGCTGTCCAACAGCGCGAAGCTGGCGCTGGCACGCAGCCCCCACGGGAGCGTCCAGGCGCTCTTCGAGGACTGCGTGGCGGCCTCCGCGGACCGGCTGATCGCCCTGCGCGGCGGCCCGTCCTGGGACGAGGAGGCGTTCCGCAAGCTCTTCGACGCGGTACGGGCCGACATCACCGACGCCACGCTGGACACCGTGCGCCGGGTGCAGGAGGTGCTGACCGCCTGGCAGTCCTGTGAGCGCCGGCTGAAGGCCACCACCAGCCCGGTGCTGCTGCCGTCCCTGACGGACATCCGGGAACAGCTGGCGGAGCTGGTGAAGCCCGGCTTCGTGACCGCCCACGGGGTACGCCGGCTGCCGGACCTGATGCGCTATCTGGTGGCCGCGGACCGCCGGCTGCAGCAGTTGCCGACCAACGCCGAGCGGGACCGCACCCGGATGGCCAAGGTGCGGGAGATGCAGGACGAGTACGCCTGGCTGCTGGAGCAGTTCCCTGCGGGGCGCCCGGTGCCCCCGGAGGCCCGGGACATCCGCTGGATGATCGAGGAGCTGCGGGTCAGCTACTTCGCGCACGCGCTGGGCACCGCCTACCCCGTCTCCGACAAGCGCATCGTGAAGGCGATCGACGCGGTGGCGCCCTGAGCCGAGGGCCCTGGCGGGTGGGCCCTGCCCCTGGTGGGCGCCCGCCCGAAGGGGTGGCGGCCTTGGCCTGAAGAGGGCGCCGGGCCCGTCCGGAGGCGCTTGGCGGACCGGGTCGGGGCGGGGTCCGGGTGGCCCGCCGGGCGCGAGTTCGACCGCACCCCCTGACCTGCTGTAGAGTCTGGTTTCGCAGCGCACGGAGTGCGAAGCGAAGCAAGGTCCTGTGGAGCAGTTTGGAGTGCTCGCCACCCTGTCAAGGTGGAGGCCGCGGGTTCAAATCCCGTCAGGACCGCAGATCGAAGGCCCGGATCCGCACAAGGATCCGGGCCTTTGTGTCTCTTGACTGGGGCACGTACCAGCGGTACCCCTTCAGGAAGTGCTGTGGGGGCGCGGGAGGTGCGGCACATGACGACGACCGCGAGACATGAGATCCGGGCGCTGCTGCGCGCCCATCTGTCGGCCGCGGCGGGCTACCGCCATTCGACGCGGTACTGCCCGGTCTGCCGCCGGCTGCTGCGGCTCGCGATGGAACCGGCCGCCAAGGGCTCCCAGGACGCTGGGAGCGCGGGAGTCGGCGAGGGCGCCGGCGCTCTCGACGGGCCGGCCGCGGGAGAGTCCGCCCGGTGCCGATGACATCGATTCCCTTTACCGTAGGTATGCGCTTGATGACAAGCAGCATGCGATGTGACGGGTGTCACCGAACAGCTTTCCCAAGTGGGGGGGTTTACCCCCCTCCTACAGCGAGTCAATTTAATATGTGCAATTGCACGGGTTGTACGGGGTGCTTCGAAGCCATTACGGAAGGGCTCCCCCTGGCCGGCGCACGGCCGGGACCGACCCACCCGGGCGCACCCCGAAGGGGCCCTGGCGGGTGCCGAATTCACCCGTGCGGGGGCGTTCCGGAGCAGATCCCGGGATGCTTCCCGGCCGCCGGAAGACGGCGAAAAAAATCGCGCTGGACCCGGCGGAGTCCAGCGCGATCAACGACTCACCCATGATGTGCGGGCGGCGGGCCTGTTGGGGCAGGCACCTGTCGTGGGGTGCTGCGGTCGGGCGGCTACCGGGCTGGGGGGCCCGGAAAATGCCCGGTCATGCGGTTGTTCAGGCCTCGCTGCGCTGCTGCGGGATGCCCGCCAGGAGTGCGCGGACCTCCGCTTCGCGGTAGCGCCGGTGCCCACCGAGCGTGCGGATGGACGTGAGCTTGCCTGCCTTGGCCCAGCGCGTGACCGTCTTGGGGTCCACGCGGAACATCGTGGCAACCTCAGCCGGGGTCAGCAGCGGCTCGGCATCAGGGGTGCGAGCGGTCATGAGCGGCCTCCTCGGGAGAACCGAACCATCACGGTTCTTTCCTCTAAATTCTGCACCTTGACCCGCGTTGCCCGAAATGGCAGACGCGGGCCGAGTCGGTTATAGGACGAACGGCTTGTCCTCGGCACTACAACTACACCATCCGTCCAGCCCCGTCGGCCAAACCGATGGAATTGCGCTCTCAGGTGTTCAACCTCGACGGAAGCCGATGGACCGTGCCATAGCGGACAGTCACCCAACCGTAACGATCAGTCACACCCGGACCAGCCGTCACCAGCCCCCACCAAGGAGTGCAATACCGAGGATTCCGCCCATACTTGGACGGAAGGAGGCCCCCTTGGACTCCTTGTCCTATTTTGACACGAGGACAGGGTAAAGCCGCAAGACCGGAAGTAAGTGGGTTACATCACGGTTGCCGCAATAGCCCGGATCGGGACCTACGTCCCGCTCCGGCGCGCACCCTTCGCGGGACACGCCCCTAACTCGCGCTCTGCCGCCCGCGTACCGCGCTCCACCGCTCCGTCAGCCGCTCGTAGACGGTCCCGGCCCGATCGGCGTCACCCTCCCGGAGGGCGGCGAGCCCCTCGGCCACATCCGCGGCCGAACGGTCCCCGTCGAGGTCCTCGACGGGCAGGGTGTGCACCAGTCCGCCGTAGTCCAGTTCGACCAGCGAACGCGGATGGAACTCCTCCAGCCAACGGCCAACATCTACCAGGCCGTCGATGAGCGGTCCCTCGCCGAGCGCCTCGCGCAGCACCTTCAGGCCACGCGCCACCCGCCGCCGCGCCTCCACCATCGGCGTCCGGTAGCGCAGGACGACCTCTTCGGCCCCGTTGGTGAACTCGCGCTCCTCGTCCGCGAAGAGCACGAACCAGCGCACCGGCACGTGCCAGGTGGCCGACTTGATCCAGGGTCGGGCGTCCGGGTTCCGCTCCAGCCAGCGCTCGTAGTCCGCGACCGCCTGCCGGCGCACCACCGGCGGCAGCACCGCGTCCAGCAGCGGGGCCGGGAAGCGCTCGGACAGCTCCTCCAGCGCCAGCCAGCCGCGCAAGCGCGTGCGCCAGGGGCAGACGCAGACCACGCCGTCCACCACCGCGACAAAGGCGTCCCGGCTCTCGTGCACCGGCACCGGGACCGGGGGCACCGGCAGCAGGTCGGCCAGCGAGCGGCGCAGCTCGTCCTGCGCGCCGGGCAGCCGGTCCCGCCGCGCGTAGCGGGCCCAGTGGGTGCGTTCCGGCTCGGGGAAGGCAGCCAGTGGCTCGTAGACCCGCAGATACGCCGCGTACGGGACTGTCACCGAAGACGCCAAGGTCACGCACGCTCCTCAAGGCCGATTCGAGTGCCGGTAGTTGCCTCTCCCTGATGCTCGAATCGTCCCACGCCCGCGCGGCGACGGAACCGCGGACGCTACGGGTGCGGCAAGGTCAACCAGAGGGCCCATTCCGCGGCCGCAAGGGCTTACGCTCTTGGCGACCGGCCCTCCCCCACCCCAGGAGGGCGTCCTCCGCGACTTATGGGAGTCACCACCGTGACTGACGTACGTCCCACCAGCGATGCCGACGGCGTGCTGCACACCCTGTTCCGCTCCGACCAGGGCGGCCACGAGCAGGTCGTGCTCTGCCAGGACCGGGAGAGCGGCCTGAAGGCCGTCATCGCCATCCACTCCACCGCGCTCGGCCCTGCCCTGGGCGGCACCCGCTTCCACGCGTACGCCTCCGAGGAGGAGGCCGTCCGGGACGCCCTCAACCTCGCCCGCGGGATGTCGTACAAGAACGCCCTGGCCGGCCTGGACCTCGGCGGCGGCAAGGCCGTGATCATCGGCGACCCCGAGGTGATCAAGAGCGAGGAGCTGCTGCTCGCGTACGGACGCTTCGTCGCCTCGCTCGGTGGGCGCTATGTCACCGCCTGCGACGTCGGCACCTATGTCGCGGACATGGACGTGGTGGCCCGTGAGTGCCAGTGGGTCACCGGCCGCTCCCCGGAGAACGGCGGCGCCGGCGACTCCTCGGTGCTCACCGCCTTCGGTGTCTTCCAGGGCATGCGCGCCAGCGCCGAGGCCGCCTGGGGTGACCCCACGCTGCGCGGGCGCCGAGTGGGCGTCGCGGGTGTGGGCAAGGTGGGCCACCACCTGGTCGGGCATCTGCTGGAGGACGGCGCCGAGGTGCTCGTCACCGATGTGCGCGCCGAGTCGGTGGACCGGATCAAGGCCAAGTACCCGCAGATCACCGTGGTGGCCGACACCGACGCGCTGATCCGCGCCGACCTGGACGTCTACGCTCCGTGCGCGCTCGGCGGCGCGCTGAACGACGAGACCGTGCCGGTGCTGACCGCCAAGGTGGTCTGCGGCGCGGCCAACAACCAGCTCGCCCACCCGGGGGTGGAGAAGGACCTCGCGGACCGCGGCATCCTCTACGCCCCGGACTACGTGGTGAACGCGGGCGGTGTGATCCAGGTCGCGGACGAGATGCACGGCTTCGACTTCGACCGGGCCAAGGCCAAGGCGACCAAGATCTTCGACACCACGCTGGCGATCTTCAAGCGGGCCGAGGCGGACGGGGTGCCGCCGGCCGCCGCCGCCGACCGCCTGGCCGAGCAGCGGATGGCCGAGGCCCGGCAGCGCTGACCGCGCCATCCCCCGATCGGCCGATCGAGGCGACAGCGGAGAGTAGTCGCCAGCAGTATTTTCGGCCATTTCTTCGGAGGCCACGGCATGCCATGGCGGGCCGTGAGGGAGAGATCCCTCACGGCCTACCGGCGGGTCGCCGCTCAAGGCACGTTAAAATCGCAGCTGACCAGCGAGGACAGGGCACCTCGCAGGTTGTGTGACGTGGCACGTCATGCGGGCGACGTACCGTATGGCCACAGAAGCAGGTACCGTTGAAGCCCTACGGACGGTCTCTCCCTGGAGAGTCCGCTCCGACTCATGAACGTGAACGCGTGTCAAGACTCTGGGGCCGTCGAGCCCCGTCGTTGAGGGGGTCGAGCCATGGGGCGCGGCCGGGCCAAGGCCAAGCAGACGAAGGTCGCCCGCCAGCTGAAGTACAACAGCGGTGGGACTGACCTCTCACGCCTGGCCGAGGAGCTGGGCGCATCGACATCGAACCAGCCGCCGAATAGCGAGCCGTTCGAGGACGATGAGCTGGACGACGACCCGTACGCACGGTACGCCGAGCTGTACGACGAGGACGAGGACGAAGACGACGAGGAGTCGCATTCGTCCGGTACGTCCGCGCACCGCCGTCGCGCCTGAGCGCGCATCGAACGGGCGTCCAGCTTTACGCCGTACACATCAGCCGGTCCGCGGCTTAGGCCCCGGACCGGCTTTCGTGCTGCCTGCGTCCGCGCCGCGGGGGTGACCACCGCGGCGCACGGGGCGCCGGTGATCACTCCCCCGGCGCCCTTGCTCGGCTCAGCTCGCGTAGTCACCGGTGAGGGCCACCGCTTCGGAGTGAGCGCCGCGCTCGGTGATCTCGCCGCAGACCCAGGAGTCCACGCCGCGGTCGGCGAGGGTGGTCAGCGCCGCGTCCACGGACTCCTGCGGCACCACGGCGATCATGCCCACGCCCATGTTGAGCGTCTTCTCCAGCTCGTGGCGCTGCACCGCGCCCGCCTGGCCGACCAGGTCGAAGATCGCGCCCGGGGTCCAGGTGGAGCGGTCCACGGTGGCGTGCAGGTGGTCCGGGATGACCCGGGCCAGGTTGTTGGCCAGTCCACCGCCGGTGATGTGCGAGAAGCCGTGCACCTCGGTGGTCCGGGTCAGCGCCAGGCAGTCCAGCGAGTAGATCCGGGTGGGCTCCAGCAGCTCCTCGCCCAGGGTGCGGCCCAGCTCCGGGACCTCGCGGTCCAGCGCCCAGCCGGCCCGGTCGAAGAGCACATGACGGACCAGGGAGTACCCGTTCGAGTGAAGCCCGGAGGAGGCCATGGCGATCACCGCGTCGCCCGAACGGATGCGATCCGCGCCCAGCACCCGATCGGCCTCGACGACACCGGTTCCGGCGCCGGCCACATCGAACTCGTCCGCGCCCAGCAGCCCCGGGTGCTCGGCGGTCTCGCCGCCGACCAGCGCGCAGCCGGCCAGCACACAGCCCTCGGCGATGCCCTTGACGATGGCCGCGACCCGCTCCGGGTAGACCTTGCCGACGCAGATGTAGTCGGTCATGAACAGCGGCTCGGCACCGCAGACCACCAGGTCGTCCACGACCATGCCGACCAGGTCGTGGCCGATGGTGTCGTACACGCCCATCCGGCGGGCGATGTCGACCTTGGTGCCCACGCCGTCGGTGGCCGAGGCGAGCAGCGGCCGCTCGTAGCGCTTGAGCGCGGAGGCGTCGAAGAGCCCGGCGAAGCCGCCGAGGCCGCCGACGACCTCCGGACGGGTGGCCTTCTTCACCCACTTCTTCATCAGCTCGACGGCGCGGTCTCCCGCTTCGATGTCGACGCCCGCGCTCGCGTAACTGGCACCGTTGCCCGCGTGCTGGGCACGCTCAGAGGACTCAGCAGACATGGCTGGAACTTTCGTGTCGTGTGTTACGGGGCGTTACGGGCGGCGCAGTGCGTCCGCGGCGTCGGTGCCGCCGGCCAGCTCGCTCTCCAGCAGGTGCTTGCCCAGCAGCTCCGGGTCCGGCAGCTCCATCGGGTACTCACCGTCGAAGCAGGCGCGGCACAGGTCGGGCTTGGCGATGGTGGTCGCCTCGACCATGGCGTCGAGGGAGATGTACGCCAGCGAGTCCGCCCCCAGCGACTTGCCGATCTCCTCGACCGACAGGCCGTTGGCGATCAGTTCGGCGCGGGTGGCGAAGTCGATGCCGAAGAAGCACGGCCACTTGATGGGCGGGGAGGAGATCCGGATGTGGACCTCTGCGGCCCCGGCCTCGCGGAGCATCCGCACCAGCGCGCGCTGGGTGTTGCCGCGGACGATCGAGTCGTCCACCACCACCAGCCGCTTGCCGCGGATGACCTCCTTCAGCGGGTTGAGCTTGAGCCGGATACCCAGCTGGCGAATGGTCTGCGAGGGCTGGATGAAGGTCCGGCCCACGTAGGCGTTCTTGACCAGCCCGGAGCCGTACGGGATCCCGCTGGCCTCGGCGTAGCCCACCGCGGCCGGGGTGCCCGACTCCGGGGTCGCTATGACCAGGTCCGCGTCGGCCGGGGCCTCGGCGGCGAGCCGGCGGCCCATCTCGACACGGGAGAGGTAAACGTTCCGCCCGGCGATGTCGGTGTCGGGGCGGGCCAGGTACACGTACTCGAAGACGCAGCCCTTGCGGCGGGTCTCGGCGAAGCGGGAGGCCCGCATGCCGTTCTCGTCGATGGCGATGAGCTCGCCCGGCTCCACCTCGCGGATGAAGCTGGCGCCCACGATGTCCAGGGCGGCGGTCTCGGACGCCACCACCCAGCCGCGCTCCAGGCGGCCGAGGACCAGCGGACGGATGCCCTGCGGGTCGCGGGCCGCGTACAGCGTGTGCTCGTCCATGAAGACGAGGCTGAAAGCACCCTTGACCTTGGGCAGGACCTGGGCAGCCGATTCCTCGATGGTCAGCGGCTTGCCGTCGGCGTCCAGCTGCCCGGCGAGCAGCGCGGTGACCAGGTCGGTGTCATTGGTCGCCGCGACCTGGGTGGCCCGTCCGTTCTCCCGGGGGAGCTCGGCGACCATCTCGGCCAGCTCGGCGGTGTTGACCAGGTTGCCGTTGTGGCCCAGCGCGATGGAGCCGTGGGCGGTGGCTCGGAAGGTCGGCTGCGCGTTCTCCCACACCGAGGCACCGGTGGTGGAGTAGCGGGCGTGACCCACCGCGATATGGCCCTGGAGGGAGCCGAGGGAGGTTTCGTCGAAGACCTGGGAGACCAGGCCCATGTCCTTGAAGACGAGGATTTGGGAGCCGTTACTCACTGCGATGCCCGCGGACTCCTGTCCACGGTGCTGCAGCGCGTACAGACCGAAATAGGTGAGTTTGGCGACCTCTTCACCCGGCGCCCAGACCCCGAAGACGCCGCAAGCGTCCTGGGGGCCCTTCTCGCCGGGGAGCAGGTCGTGGCTGAGTCGTCCGTCACCACGTGGCACATCTTGAAGTCTAGGCCAGTTCCGGAGCACACCAGCACGGGGGACCGGCTCGGCAGCCGCCCAAAACACCCCGGAACCGGGTCCACTGGGCCGGTAGCCAGGCCGGGGGCGCGGTCGCGGGGGGTGTCGCTGCGGCGAGGATCACACTCCGTACCGCTCCTCGGGGCGTACACCGGGCCCGCACCGGGCGCCAGCATATGCATTTCAGCCACCTCACGCGCACGCTCCGTGCAGGCCGCGGCGGTGCGCGGGACGGCTTGACCGCCCCTGCCGAGCGCCCGGGCGCGCGGCCCCGAACCGCCACCGCGGCTCAGGGGTGAACGGGGCTCAGCCGAGCAGCGGAAGCTGCGCGGACAGGTCGGCGCGCTCACCGCTGGCGCTCACCTCCGCCGCCGCCACCGCCTCCGCCCAGCCGGTACGGCCGGTGGCCAGCCGGATCCAGGTCAGCGAGTCGGTCTCCACCACGTTCGGCGGGGTGCCCCGGGTGTGCCGCGGCCCCTCGACACACTGGACCACGGCGAACGGCGGGACCCGGACCTCCACCGAGCCGCCCGGGGCCTTCACCGCCAGCGCGTCGGCCAGCAGCCGGACCGTGGTGGCCAGGGCCTGCCGGTCGAAGGGGATCTCCAGGCCGGTGGCCGCCGCCAGGTCGTCCGTGTGCACCACCAGCTCCACACAGCGGGTCACCAGGAACTCGTCCAGCCGGATCCCCCCGATACGGGTCGGCAGCACCCAGTCGCCCGGAGTCCGCGGCACCCGCTCCGCGTACCGCTCGGCGGCTCGCTCCACCAGCGCGGCGGGATCCTCCTCGGCCGCCATGCCCCGCGCCGCCTCCCCGATGCCCTCGGCCAGCGCGGCGGTGGCGAACACCCAGTCGGTGGCGGTGATCTCCGCCTCGGGCGCCGGGGGCGGCTCCAGCGCGCGGACCACGCTCTCCCACGCCATCGACATGTGCGCCACCAGCTCGCGCACGGTCCAGCCTTCCTGGGCGCCGCCACCGGGAGACGGCCCCACCAGACGGGTGGGCGCGGACAGCTGGGTGGCCGTCAGTCCGGCCACCGCGTCCCGGACATGCCGGCTCTGCGCCGCCACCGCGGCGCGGGTCTTGTCCGGGTCGTAGCGGCGGGCTCGGGGCCCGCGGGTCCGGGAGCTGCGCTGAGCTGGAGGCATGGCACCGAGCCTATGCCGGTCCCGGCCGCCCCGGGGGCCGATCGCCCAAGACGCCGGCGGTCCGCCCATCGACTGCGCCGGGCACCACCAGAGCCTGCCCTCGGGGCCGTGCGGGAGAGCGGCCTGGACGGTCCACCTGGCCGGGAACCCGGGACGTCGGGGCCCGAGCAACGCGCACGGGAACGGGCCGGGCCACCGGCCTCGCCTGACCTTGCCGGGCGTCCCGGCACCCGCCTCCGCCGGAGCAGAGCGGCGCGGCGGGACGGGGGCGCGCATGGCGGTGCCCCGGGGGCCGGGCGGCCGCCGGGGCACCTGGTGAGGAGCCGGCTGTCAGGCCAGCAGCGCCGGAATGGCGTCCTCGTACACGCTCCGGAGCTCGGTCAGCGGGATGCTGAACTCGCCCTGCACCTCGACCGCGTCACCGTCGACCACACCGATGCGGGTGGCCGGCAGCCCGCGGGCGCCGCACATGTCGTTGAAGCGGACCTCCTCGCTGCGCGGCACCGCGACCACCGCACGGCCGGCGGACTCGGAGAACAGCAGGGTGAACGCGTCCAGGCCGTCCGGGACGATCAGCCGCGCGCCGGTCCCACCACGCAGGCAGGACTCCACCACGGCCTGGATCAGGCCGCCGTCCGACAGGTCGTGCGCGGCGTCGATCATCCCGTCCCGGGAGGCCGAGATGAGGATCTCGCCGAGCAGCCGCTCCCGGTCCAGGTCCACGGCCGGCGGCAGTCCGCCGAGGTGGTCGTGGACGACCTGGGACCAGGCCGAGCCGCCGAACTCCTCGCGGGTGTCGCCCAGCAGGTACAGCAGCTGGCCCTCCGCCGCGAAGGCGATCGGCGTGCGCCGGGTGACGTCGTCGATCACACCGAGCACCGCGACCACCGGGGTCGGGTGGATGGCGGTCTCGCCGGTCTGGTTGTACAGCGAGACGTTGCCGCCGGTGACCGGGGTGCCCAGCTGCCGGCAGGCGTCCGCCAGCCCCCGGGTGGCCTCGGCGAACTGCCACATCACCGCCGGGTCCTCGGGCGAGCCGAAGTTCAGGCAGTCGGAGACGGCCAGCGGCTTGGCGCCGGTGGCGGCGACATTGCGGTACGCCTCGGCGAGCGCCAACTGGGCGCCGGTGTACGGGTCGAGCTTGGCGTACCGGCCGTTGCCGTCGGTGGCGATGGCCACGCCCAGGTTCGACTCCTCGTCGATCCGGACCATGCCCGCGTCCTCGGGCTGCGCCAGCACCGTGTTGCCCTGCACGAAGCGGTCGTACTGGTCGGTGATCCACGCCTTCGACGCCTGGTTGGGCGAGCCCACCAGCCGGAGCACCTGCTCGCGCAGCTCCTCGGGAGTCTGCGGGCGCGGCAGCCGGCCGGCGTCGTCGGCCTGCAGCGTGTCCTGCCAGTCGGGGCGGGCGTACGGCCGGTGGTAGGTGGGGCCCTCGTGCGCCACCGAGCGCGGCGGGACGTCCACGATCTGCTCGCCGTGCCAGAAGATCTCCAGCCGCTCGCCCTCGGTCACCTCACCGATCACGGTGGCGATGACGTCCCACTTCTCGCAGATCTCCAGGAAGCGGTCGACCTTGCCGGGCTCCACGATGGCGCACATGCGCTCCTGCGACTCGCTCATGAGGATCTCCTCGGGCGAGAGGCTGGCGTCGCGCAGCGGCACGGTGTCCAGCTCGATCCGCATGCCGCCGGAGCCGGCGCTGGCCAGCTCCGAGGTGGCGCAGGACAGACCGGCGCCGCCCAGGTCCTGGATGCCGGCGACCAGGTCCTCCCGGAAGACCTCCAGGGTGCACTCGATCAGCAGCTTCTCCTGGAACGGGTCGCCGACCTGCACCGCCGGGCGCTTGGCCGGCTTACTGTCGTCGAAGGTCTCCGAGGCCAGCACGGAGACGCCGCCGATGCCGTCGCCGCCGGTACGGGCCCCGTACAGGATGACCTTGTTGCCCGGCCCGGAGGCCTTGGCGAGGTGGATGTCCTCGTGCTTCATCACACCGATGCAGCCGGCGTTGACCAGCGGGTTGCCCTGGTAGCAGGGGTCGAAGACGACCTCGCCGCCGATGTTGGGCAGGCCCAGGCAGTTGCCGTAGCCGCCGATGCCCGCGACCACTCCGGGCAGCACCCGCTTGGTGTCGGGGTGGTCGGCCGCGCCGAAGCGCAGCGGGTCCACCACGGCGACCGGACGCGCGCCCATCGCCAGGATGTCGCGGACGATGCCGCCGACACCGGTGGCCGCGCCCTGGTAGGGCTCGATGTACGAGGGGTGGTTGTGCGACTCCACCTTGAAGGTGACCGCGTAGCCCTGGCCGACGTCGACCACGCCCGCGTTCTCCCCGATGCCGACGAGCATCGCCTCGCTCTTCGGGGCCTTCTCGCTGAACTGCTTCAGGTGCACCTTGCTGCTCTTGTAGGAGCAGTGCTCGGACCACATGACGGAGTACATGGCGAGCTCGGCCCCGGTGGGGCGCCGGTCGAGGATCTCGCGGATCCGCTCGTACTCGTCCTGCTTCAGGCCGAGTTCGGCCCACGGCTGCGCGGCGTCCGGGGTCTCGGCCGCGTGCTTGACCGTATCCAGACTCATGGTGCGTCCTTTTCCGTGGTCATCTGCGACCGGACGGCCGCGTGTGCGTCACTCATGCGGTGACCAGCTTCTTGAGGATCGAGGTGAAGAATCCCAGGCCATCGGTGCGGCCGGTGCCGACCAGCGGCTCCACGGCGTGCTCCGGGTGCGGCATCAGACCGACGACGTTGCCCGCCGCATTGGTGATTCCGGCGATGTCGCGCAGCGAACCGTTGGGGTTCCGGCGCTCTTCGAGCGGATAGCCGCCGAGCCCGCCGCCGATGTAGCGGACCACGACCCGGCCCTCGGCTTCGAGCTCGTCCAGGACGCGCTCCTCCGCCACGTACCGGCCGTCGATGTTCTTCAGCGGAATGCTGATCTCCTGGCCGGATTCGTACGAACTCGTCCACGCCGTATCGGCGTTTTCCACCCGCAACTTCTGATCACGGCAGATGAAGTGCAGATGGTTGTTTCGCAGCATCGCGCCCGGCAGCAGGTGGGTCTCGGTGAGGACCTGGAAGCCATTGCAGATGCCGAGAACGGGCATACCCGCCTTGGCCTGCTCAATGATGGACTCCATCACCGGAGAGAAGCGGGAGATCGCCCCGGCGCGCAGATAGTCCCCATAGGAGAAGCCGCCGGGCAGAACGACCGCGTCGACCTGCTTGAGATCCTTGTCACGGTGCCACAGCGGCACGGCTTCCATCCCCGCGACACGGACCGCGCGCTGGGTGTCGCGGTCGTCCAGCGTGCCGGGGAAAGTGACGACACCGACGCGCGCCGTCACGACTCCGCCTTCGCGCCGTCGACGTCCTCCACCTTCACGGTGAAGTCCTCGATGACGGTGTTGGCGAGGAAAGTCTCCGCCATCTCTCGGATGCGGGTGAGGGCGGCCTCGTCGAGGGGACCAGCCACCTCGAGTTCGAAGCGCTTGCCTTGACGGACATCGGAGATCCCCTCGAATCCGAGGCGGGGCAGTGCGCGCTGCACCGCCTGGCCCTGCGGGTCGAGGATCTCCGGCTTGAGCATGACGTCGACTACGACGCGTGCCACTGGCACTCCCGGTGGTGATGTGGTGCGTAAGGCGGTACTCGTAGCGTACCCCTCGGAAAAATCTACGCGAGTAGATATACTGAAACCGGGGTCACGTTTAAGCATCGGCGACCAGAACTGCTAGGGAAAGCGGCCCATAAAACGTAGGGTCCCGATTGCGACGTGACACGCGGACGGAATTCGCAGGGCTTCACAATGCAATGTCCGTCGCTGTACAAAAGAAAAAGCATTGAACCCGTACCCCTTCAGATCCGGCATCTGTGCACATCGCGGCACCGATGCAGCCCGAAAGGACCGATATCCGTGGCACAGCGCGTAGTGGTCACGCTCTCCGACGACATCGACGGCGGAGAGGCCGAGGAAACGGTCTCCTTCGGACTCGACGGACGGTCCTACGAGATCGATCTGAGCGGCGCCAACGCGAAGAAGCTTCGCGGCGCCCTGGCCCCCTTCGTGGAGGCCGGCCGCAAGCGGTCCCGCTCCGGCAAGGCCTACCGGCGCACCGCGGTGGCCCCGGACCCGGCGGCGGTGCGCGCCTGGGCGCGCTCGCACGGGATGGACGTCCCGCCCCGCGGCCGTATCCCCAAGAAGGTCTACGAGGCGTTCAACGAGGCGAGCTGAGAGCGCCCTTCGCCCGGCCCGCGACGCCGGGGAACCGCGATCCGGGTCCCCCGTTCGGCCGAGTTGCGCGACACCCCCGGTGATCCGCTAAAGTCTGGAGCACGCCGAGGGGCGAGGCCGAAAGGCAAAGCCCCGAGGAGCATGCGGGTGTAGCTCAGTAGTAGAGCGCCCCCTTTCCAAGGGGGAGGCGCAGTGTGCGATCCCTGTCACCCGCTCTCATCGCTTACCGATCCACTCCGGTGGATCAGGTACAGTGGTGTTCGCACCGCTCGGCGGCACCTCTTCACCGAGGAGTCGGCGGTTGGGAGCATGCGGACGTGGCTCAGTTGGTAGAGCATCACCTTGCCAAGGTGAGGGTCGCGAGTTCGAATCTCGTCGTCCGCTCAGTGTGAAGGCCCCGGTCATCCGATCGGGGCCTTCGTCGTTCTCCCGCTTACCTTCCTTCGGCTTCTTCGGTTTCCTTCAGCTTCCTTCAGGTTTCGTCACTTCTCTCCGTCTCCCGGGTTCGTCCAGGGCCATCCGGACTGTGGCCTGGACGGGTTTGACGGGTGTTTGCTGTACGACGGTGGTTCCGCTGGGAGCCGCGGCGTTGGATGACGGAGGTCCGAGTGACCAGGCCCAGATGGCGGAACCGCAGCAGGCTCGCGCAGGCCGACCTCGTCACGCACCGGTCCCTGCATCTGCTGACCTGGGCCGGTCCCCTGGCGATCATGGCCTGCCTGGCCACCGGGACGGTACGGGACTCCCCCGCACCGCTGGCGCTGCTGCTGCTGATCGGCGCCCTGGCGGTGGCCCAGGGCATGTCCGGCACGGCGGTGCTCCGCGGCGAGCTGGGCCGCTCCCCCGGCACCGGACCGGTCTTCCCCCGCGCCGGCTCCGCCGCCCTGGGCACCGGGCCGGTCGTCCCGAGCGCCGGTGCGGCCGGCCGCCGGCGGCTGGTGACCGGGGGTGTGCTGCTGGCGGGCACCATCGGCTGGGTGCTGTCGCTGTCCTGGGCCGGCGGGATCCAGCACAGCGGGATCGTGCCCGTGATGCTGGCCGCGGCCGGCGTCCCGTTCCTCGTCCCACACGCGCTGCCGGTCTCGGCGCGTACCGCCGCCACCGCGCAGCTTCTGGTGGCCACCACGTCCGGGGCGGGTCTGGCACTGGCCGGCGGCGGCCCGAGGGCCGGGCTCCGGGCCTTCCTGGTGGTGATCGCGGTGAACGGCTGGCTGGCCTGCGCGGTACGCGGCTCGGCCCGGATGCTCCGGGCCCTGGCCGAGCTGACGGCGGCCCGGGAGGCGCGGGCGCGGCTGGCGGCGGCCGAGGAGCGACTGCGGCTGGGGCGTGAGATGCACGAGGCGCTGGGCCGCCGGCTGGCGGTGATCGCGCTCAACTGCGAGCTGGCCGTCCAGCTGGCCCACCAGGGCTCGCCCGCGGCGGTGGAGCGGATGGCGGAGGTGCAGCGGATCGCCCAGGACTCGCAGCAGGAGGTGCGCGACATGACGTGCGGCTGCCGGGAGCCGGATGCCCGTACCGGGCTGGTGGCGTACCACGCGCGACGTCGGCTCGCCGACCCCCGGCAGGCCGGATGTGAGAATCGGCATGCGGCGGCGCGCATCGGACGGCAGCGAGGTTGGCTATAGTGGACTTCGCACCGGGCGGGAACGCACGGAGCATGCGGACGTAGCTCAGTTGGTAGAGCGCAACCTTGCCAAGGTTGAGGTCGCGAGTTCGAGCCTCGTCGTCCGCTCCACATACGAAGACCCCGGTCACTCGGTGACCGGGGTCTTCGGCGTTTCCGGGTCTTTCCCGTCTCCGGGTCTTCTCCGTTTCCGGGGGCTTGCGCGTCTTCGGGCTCCTCCGTGGTCCGGGAGCTTCGGGGTCAAGGATCTTCGGCGTCTTCGGCATGTGAGGGGCGCGGGCGTACACACCCTGCGCCCTGGCGGGCACCGACCGAGTGCCGGGTCTCGGACACGGGTGCCGGCTGCCGGCTCTCGGATCCGGGTGCCGGGCCCGCGGACCCGGTACCGGGCATGGACCCGGGGCCTGGGTCTGGTCAGGCCCCGGGTCCATGGCGGCTGGTCAGGACCAGGGGATGCCGGTCAGCCGCTCGTACGCCTCGATGTACTTGGCCCGGGTCTGCTCGACGACCTCCGCCGGGAGCTCGGGCGGCGGCAACTCGCCGCGGCGGTCCCAGCCGGAGTCCGGGGAGTCCAGCCAGTCGCGGACGAACTGCTTGTCATAGGAGGGCTGGGAGCGGCCCGGCTGCCACTGGTCGGCGGGCCAGAAGCGCGAGGAGTCGGGGGTGAGCACCTCGTCGGCGAGGACCAGGGTGTCCCCCTCGAAGCCGAACTCGAACTTGGTGTCGGCGAGGATGATGCCCCGGTCACGGGCGATGTCACGGGCCCGCCCGTAGACCGCGAGGGTGAGCTGCCGCAGCTGGGCGGCGGTCTCGGCGCCGATCTGCCGGGCGACCTCCTCGTAGGAGACGTTCTCGTCGTGCTCGCCGACCTCCGCCTTGGCCGCCGGGGTGAAGATCGGGGAGGGCAGCTCGGAGCCGTTCACCAGGCCCTCCGGGAGGGCCAGGCCGCAGACCGTGCGGTCCCGCTCGTACTCGACCAGACCGGAGCCGGTGAGGTAGCCGCGGGCCACGCACTCGACCGGGACCATCCGCAGCGGCTTGCAGACCATGGTGCGGCCCGCCCAGTCGGCCGGGGCACCCTCGGGGACCTCGGTGGACAGCACATGGCTGGGCACCACGTCGGCGAGCTGGTCGAACCACCACAGGGAGAGCCGGGTGAGCACCCGCCCCTTGTCCGGGATCTCGGTGGGCAGCACCCAGTCGTGGGCGGACATCCGGTCGCTGGCGACCATCACGAGCTCGCCGCTCTGGTTCCGGTAGAGGTCGCGCACCTTGCCGGTGTGCAGGTGCTCTAGGCCCGGAACCTCGACCGGTTCGGGCTTCTCTACGAATCCGGACACGGATCCTCCTGGGGGGTTCGACCAAGTCCCCCGATTGTCCCCCACCTCCCCGATCGCCCGTTACCGGGGCTGACCCGCGGGTCAGTCCCGCTTGCACATCCGGTCCAGCAGGTTCGCGGTGGCGCGCTGGATGCGCTCGTCCACATGGCCCGGCCGGTCCAGCGCCGGTGACCAGGCGAAGGTGCCCGCCGCGAAGACCATGGCCCCGCTGGGCGCCTGGTACAGCGAGGTCTCCTGGTGCCGGGTCACGCCCTCCGAGTCGGTGTAGGGCGAATGGGCGAGCAGGATGCGCCGGGTGTGCTCGGGCAGGGTGGTGCGCGGGAAGTAGCGGTCGGCCTCGCCGGCCACCATGCCGGGCAGTTCGTCGCCCTCCCGGGCACCGGTGGCCTCCCACAGCCAGTGGTCCGCGTTGCGCACCACCAGCGGGTGCGGCTCCGGCACCCGTCCCGCGTACTGGATTCCGATCAGCTCCTGCTCCGGGGCGGAGCTCTCGCGCCAGAGCGCGGAGCGGCCGGGGCCCTGGCGCTTGCGGCAGGTCAGCAGCCGGTCCGGGCCGGCCGGCGAGGGCGCCAGCTCGACCCGCCAGTACATGGTGTTGGCCGACAGGAAGACGAGCGAGGTGCCCAGGTCGCGGGCCCGCTCCACGGCTCGGCGCATGGGCACCGACCAGTACTCGTCGTGCCCGGGGAAGACCAGCCCCCGGTAGCGGGTGGGGTCCACCCGGCCGGCGTGCAGGTCGCGGGTGTCGGCATAGGCCAGGTCGTATCCGTACCGCTCGGCCCAGCGGATGAAGTCATAGGCGTGCCCGACGTGCAGGGGGAGGCCGGCGCCCGCGTACGGCCGGTCGAAGGAGATGGTGACGGCCGCGTCCCGCTCGCCGAGCAGCCGGCCCTCCGCGTCCCAGGCGTGGTAGAGGCTGGCACCGGTACGGCCGTCCTCCGGATAGAGGTTGTACGCCTGCCAGGTGACGTCGGGGAGCACCAGCAGCAGGTCGGCGGGGTGGTTGTCGCGGACCGTGAACGGGATGTGGCTGCGGTAGCCGTCCTCGGTGGTGAGCACCGCGACATAGGCGCCGAGCCGCCAGTAGCTGGGGATCTGCAGGCGCCAGGAGAGCCACCAGTGGTGGCAGGAGACCGTGCGGTCGGCGGTGAGCGGGGGCGGCTGGACGATGCCGGACAGCCGAGGGCTGTTGGTGATCTTCGAGGCGCCGTCCCCGCCGTAGTGCCCGATGCGGTAGACGTCCACCCCGAACCGCTGCGGGGGGTCCACGGTGATCCGGAAGTCGATGGCCTCGCCCGGGGCGACCGAGGGCGTGGAGGTGAATCCCTTGATCTGCCGGTGCACATCGTCGGCGGTGCGCGGGCCGGAGCCGTGCGCGCCGCCCGGGCCGGGTCTGCCCCGGCCGGCTTCCATGTCCACGTACCAGGGCACCACATGGCCGGTGTCGTCGAAGTAGTTCTCGCTACCGCGCAGCCAGGGCAGCGGTCCCTGCCCGAACGGATCGTTCACCGCGTGGGCGAGTGCGCCCGACTCCCAGCGCCTGATCTGTTCCATCCCCACGTCGCTCCCCTCCCTGCGTCCCCCGACGGCGGGCCAGCCCTTGACCTTCCGTGTTGTTCAGGCCAAGTGATAGCGGTCGACTACCAGCACATCACATAACGCACCCAGTCCGTCACGGTTCGTCGCGAACTGGCGGGAGTGAACTTCCCCGGGTCCGATATGACCCCCCGAACTCCCCGCTCAAGCCGCCCTCAACGACCGTGCTGACGGGGGCGGGTAGACGAATCGGAGAGGTGGGAGCGCGGGGCGTGGGCGCCACGGCGCAACCGGGCGCACGGGGGCGCGGCACAGCGCGCTCGTGGGCGTACGGACCGGGCGCACGGGGGTGTGGCCGCGGCGCGGGGGCGTGGTCGCGGCACGGAGGCGTGGCGACGGCGCCGGGTCGGGAGTTCGGCGTACGGAGCGGCGAAGTTCGCGAGCGTGGGGCTGCCAAGGCGTGAGGGCTGGGATATCGGGATGCGGGCCCCGGCCCGGGCAGGGGCCCGGGAATCGGCAGGCGGAGAGCGGGCGCACCGCGCAATCGAGGGGGCGGCGCGTGCTCCGGCGCGGGTCAGGGCTCGGCAGGCGGGAAGCGGGCGCGCACCCGGGGCTCTGAGGGTTCGGCGGGCGGCTCATGGTTCGGCGGGTACGGGTGTGCCGGGGCTGCGGGCGTACAACCTGGTTCGGCTCAGCCTCGCCGGGCCGGTTGGCCGGTGCGGACGCCGACCTCGGTCAGCCAGGCGCGCAGTGGGGCCGGGTCGCCGTCCTCCACCAGGCTCAGCACGGGGATGCTCAGATCGGCCGCCCGGCGCCCGTCGACGAGCAGTACGGGGCCGTCCAGCCAGTCCAGGCCGGGGCGCGCCCCCACGGTGTCCAGCGCGGCGCAGCACACCACGGCGGTGACGTGGTCGGCCAGCAGCTCGCGGCCGGTACGGGGTGGCTGGAGCGGGATGAGCGGGGCGAAGCCGTCCGTCCAGGGCTCCGGACCGACGTCCCGGCCACCGTCGGAGGGCACCGCGGGCGGCGGCGTCCCGCCCGATGCCGCAGCGGCCGGGTGGGGGTGGCAGGCGACCCGCTGGGCGGCCTCCTCACGGGCCAGCTCGCCGGTGAGCAGGGCGGCCAGTTCCTCGCCGCGGCTCCGGCCGCCGGGGGGCGCCCCGGCGCGGCTGAGGCGGTCGATCACCAGGGTCAGGGTCAGGGCGGGGCCGACCGCGGCGGCGCGGCCGGCCGAGGGCGGTGGGCCACCGCGGCGCACCCGCAGCTCGGACGGACCGGCGGTGGGCCGGGCCGGGCCGACGCCCGAGGGATCGTCGAGGAGCCGCAGCAGCCGGTCGGCCTCCAGCCGCCACTTGCGGTCGACCACCTCGTCCGGATACTCGTCCCAGCCGACCGGCGCCCAGCCGGGGCCCGGTCGGGGCGGGCCGCCGTGGAAGAGCCGGGCGGCCAGCAGTGAGGCGGCCTGGTCGATCAGGCCCGGCTCCTCCAGCAGGTCACAGGCGGGCCGCTCGCCCAGGCGGGAGGCGAACCCCTCGGCCAGCCGGTCGCGCCGGGACAGCTCGGTCAGCGCGGAGACCACGCCCGCGTCCAGCCGGGAGGGCCAGCGGCCCATCCGCCAGGCGGGCAGCGCGACCCGGGTGAGCAGCCGGTCCCAGCCCGCGTAGGCGAGGCCGACCTGCTCCTGGGCGACGATCCGCAGGCCGTAGTCGACGGTCTGGGCCCGCTCGGAGGCGGCCGCGGCGACCGCGCGCTCCATCTCGGCGGCGTGGTCCCGGCAGCGGCGCAGCAGCAGCCGGGCCACCCATCCGACGAGGCCGAGTGCGGGGCGGCGCAGCGCCCGGTCCGCGAGCGGGGCGAGGAACCCCGGCCGTGGGTGCCCGCCGGCCGGCCTGCCGGCGGTGCCGGTGTCGGGAGCGGTCGGCCCGAAGCCGTCCTCCGGCTGCCCCGGCCGCTCCGGCGACGGGTCGGCGGTGGCGGTGCTGTCGGCCGCGACGGCCACCGCCGCGTCCAAGCCGCGCACGAAGCGGCGCGCGGCGGCTATGTCGGGGTGTGCGGAGGGCCCGGTGCCGGCCACCACGGGGGCGAGCAGGGCCCGCAGCTCGGCGACCCGCATCCACCACAGGAACGGCGAACCGATGACCAGCACCGGGGCCGACTGCCGGCGGCGGGCCCGGGACCGCTCGCCGTCCGGCGCGGCGCCGTCCGGGGTGGTCTCCGGTGCCGGGAGCTGCCGGTCCGCACCGTGCGCCCGGTGCGTACGGTCCTCCAGCCAGCTGTCGCAGTCCGGGGTGAGCGCTATGGCGGAGGGGGCGGGGACCCCGAGCCGGTCGGCCAGATCGCGAACCAGCCGGTAGAGGTCGGGGGCGGTCTCCTCGGGGATGGGCACGGTGGGGCTGAGCGCCGGCCTGGACCGGGCCACCACGGCGGCCACCCCGGCAGCCGCCAGCAGCACCACCACCGCCACCCCGACCACCGTCCAGCGGACCGCGGTCCACCCCGCCGAGCCGGTGAACCGGCCGGTGGCGGCGCCGACCAGCAGCACCACGGCCGCGGCGGCGGGGAGAAGAGCCATGGCGAGCGCGGTGCTGCGGACGCGCAGCACCGCGAGGGCTCGCGCGTGTGCCGCGAGGGCACCTGCTTCCGGACCTGGATCTGCCACGAGTCTGACACCCCCTCCTGCCCTGCCGATGAGAGAACAGCGGACGCCGGCGGCGTTGCTTCGTACTCCCCCCACTGTCACACCGGGCACCGCGACCGCAATGCCGGTGAGCCAGTTGCCGCAGCGCACCTGGGCGGCACGATAGTTGCGGCCGGGGCCCCCGTCAGCAGCTTGGGAAACGGCTCACTCGATGGAATGGCCTTGGGCCGATCGAGGCAACCTTTGGGCCCACTCGGGCGTGAGCAGGGTATGGACGGCTGGAACGGCCGGGTGCCGGCAGGGGCACGCGGCCGGCCCCGGCCCGGAGTCGGCCGAGAGGCCGAGCCCCGGTCGGGGCGTGGCACGGGTCAGGCGGAGGCGGCCCGCTCCGCGATGTCGGTGCGGTGGTGGGAGCCGTCCAGGCTGATCTGCCCGACCGCCCGGTAGGCCAGGTCGCGGGCGGCGGCCAGGTCGGAGCCGGTCGCGGTGACGGACAGCACCCGGCCGCCCGCGCTGACCACCTCGCCGGTGGCCTCGTCGCGCCTGGTGCCGGCGTGCAGGACGTACGCCTCGGGCGCCTCCGCGGCGGCGATCTTGTCCAGGCCGCCGATCGGGTCGCCGGTGCGCGGGGTGCCCGGGTAGTTGTGCGAGGCGATGACGACGGTCACCGCGGCGTCCTCGCTCCAGCGCAGCGGGGGCAGGGTGTCCAGCCGGTTGGTGGCCGCGGCGAGCAGCACCCCGGCCAGGGGGGTCTTCAGCCGGGCCAGGACCACCTGGGTCTCCGGGTCGCCGAAGCGCGCGTTGAACTCGATGACCCGCACCCCGCGGGAGGTGATCGCCAGTCCGGCGAAGAGCAGCCCGGAGAAGGGGGTGCCGCGGCGGCGCAGCTCGTCGACGGTGGGCTGCAGGACGGTCTCCAGCACCTCCTCCACCAGCCGGGGCGCGGCCCAGGGCAGCGGGGAGTAGGCGCCCATGCCGCCGGTGTTCGGACCCTGGTCGGCGTCGTAGGCGCGCTTGAAGTCCTGCGCGGGCTGGAGCGGCAGCACGGTCTGTCCGTCGGTGATGGCGAACAGCGACACCTCGGGGCCGTCCAGGAACTCCTCGATGACCACCCGGCCGGTCGGCGCCGCGCCCTCGCCCCCGGGCGCCACGCAGGCCAGCGCGTGGGCGCGGGCGGCAGCGAGGTCCTCGGTCACCACGACGCCCTTGCCGGCGGCCAGACCGTCGTCCTTGACCACGTACGGCGCGCCGAAGGCGTCCAGCGCCTGGTCGATCTCGGCCGGGGTGGTGCACAGGTAGGAGCGGGCAGTGGGCACGTTGGCGGCGGCCATCACGTCCTTGGCGAAGGCCTTGGAGCCCTCCAGGGTGGCGGCCTCGGCGGACGGGCCGAAGACCGGGATGCCGCGCCCGCGCACGGCGTCCGCGACACCGGCGACGAGCGGGGCCTCCGGCCCGATGACCACCAGGTCGGCCTCGAGTGAGGCGGCGAGGGCGGCGACCGCGGCGCCGTCCAGCACATCCACCGAGTGCAGGGTGGCCAGCTCGGCGATACCGGCGTTGCCGGGCGCGCAGTGCAGAGCGGTGACGTCGGGGTCGAGGGACAGGGAGCGGCACAGGGCGTGTTCGCGGGCGCCGCCGCCGATGACGAGGACCTTCACGCCATGCAGCCTATTGCCTCCCGGCCCCGAGCCGCGGGGCGGCCGTGCGGTGAGGGCCGGCGGGGCGGCCCGGGAGCGGACGGGGCGGCCCCACGACGGGACTGGTCGAGGCGGCCAGGAGCGGACGGGGCGGCCCCACGACGGGACTGGTCGAGGCGGCCCGGGAGCGGACGGGGCGCGGCCGTACGGGTGCCGGGGTGGTGGCCCCCGGTGGGCGGGAATGCCCCAGTAGCGGTACGGGGCGTGGGGCCGCGGGGC
>NZ_SRID01000599.1 GCF_004684805.1 Streptomyces palmae | reverse complement strand
GGCGAACGGTCCCGGTGTCCGCCGCCGCGGGGTGGGGGAGGGCGGGTACGCGGTGCCGGACGTCGCGGGCGGGTGCGCGTGGGTGCCCCGTCTGCGGGGTCGGGACGCCTGGCCGCGCCCTCAGCGCAGCCGGCGGGTGACGGCCAGCAGCACCAGGGCCAGCAGCTGTACGGCGGCGACCACCGCGATCAGCAGCGGAACGGAGTAGCCGTAGAGCGCGCCGGTCAGCGCCCCGCCCGCCAGGCTCGCCACTCCCAGGGCGGCGGCGAAGACCCCGTAGGCGGTGGCCCGCCGACCCGGCCCCACCAGGTCCGCCACGGTGGCCCGCAGGGTGGACTCCTGGACACCCAGGGCCGCGCCCCACACCAGGGATCCGGCCACCGCCGGGCCGAGGCGCTCGGTGAACGCCAGCGCCGGGACCGCCGCGGTCAGCAACGGCAGCACCACCAGCACCCGCGGCCCCAGCCGGTCGTAGGCCCAACCAGTGGCCAGCGCGGCCACCGCGTCCACCGCCATGGCGCTCGCGTACAGCACCGGCACCCAGGCCGTGGCCAGCAGCCCGTGCCGGACCAGATGGAAGGAGAGCAGCCCGAAGCCGGCGAATCCCGCCGTGGTCAGCGCGGTGAACCCGGCATAGGCCCAGAACGCCGGTGGCAGCCGCGCACCGGCCGCCGCGCCGCCGGGCCCGGCCGTGCCGTGCTCGTACCCGGCCGGTTCGGGCACCCGGGCCCGCAGCCGTAGCAGCAGCCCGAGCACCGCGGCCCCGGGCACCGCGAGCACCGCCAGCGTCGGCCCGTACGCATCGCCGGTCAGCACCAGCATCCCGGCCACCAGCAGCGGTCCGACCAGCGCGCCGATCTGGTCCAGGGCCTCGTGCACCCCGAAGCCCCGGCCGCGGCCGACCGCCGCGGTGGCATGGGAGAGCAGGGTGTCCTTCGCCGGCGAGCGCACCGCCTTGCCCACCCGCTCGGCGATCACCAGGGCGCAGGCCGCCCACAGCACCCCCACCGCACCCAGCGGCGGCACGCTGGCCACGGTGAGCGCGTATCCCGCGATCGACCACTCCCAGAACCGCCCGCTGCGGTCCGCCAGCCGACCCGAGACCAGCCGCAGCCCCAGCGACGCCGCCTCCCCGGCGCCGGTGACCACACCGACCACCAGCGCGGAGGCCCCCAGTGACGACAGCAGCGGCCCGGTCACCGAGCGCGCCCCCTCGTAGACCACGTCCGCGAGCAGACTGATCGTCCCGAACCAGACCACGAAGCGCCACGGGCGCATCCCCGTCCGCGGACCGCCCGCGTCCGGCCGCCAGGAGGCGGACCCGCTCATCCCCGCACCGGGACCGGGGCACCACCGCCACCGGTCGGCCACCGCCCAGGCGCCGGGGCCGGTCGAGAGGTACGCACCCCCCAACTATGGGACGCGCGCCCCGGCGCCCGGCGCGGGACACGCCCCGGTCAGGCGCTTCTGCAGCAGGGTGACCGCGTAGTGCCGGCCGCCGTCGCCGTGCTTGGGTACCTCGCGGACCACGGTGTACCCGGCCTCCTGGTAGTAGCGGCGCAGCCGGGGGTTGTCGGCCAGGCAGTCCAGCCGGCACACCTCCCGGCCGGCCTCGGCGATCCGCCGCTCGGCCGCGGCGAGCAACTCGCGTCCGGTGCCGGGCGGGGCGGACTGCCGGTCCGTCATCAGCCGGTGTACATAGCCGGCCACCGGCGGCTGCGGTCCCCAAGCGGCCGGATCCTCCCACCACAGCTCCCAGGCGCCGGCGCAGGGCCCGTCCGGCCCCAGGAAGGCCAGCCACACCTCGCCCTCCCGCAGCCGGGCGCGGAAGTGATCGACCCCCAGCTCGCCGGGCTTCCACTGGCGGATGCCGGAGGCCGCCTGCCAGTGCGCGGCGGCGTCGCGCAGCCGTACCAGCTCGGTCAGATCCTCCTCTTCGGCGCGCCGGAGGACGAGGGTACGAAGGGCAGCGGCTTCGGTCATGAGCAGATCTTGCCGCAGTCCGTCCGGCACCCCTGAGGCGGGGCGGGCGCCGCCCGAGGGCGCCGGTCAGCTTCGCGCACCAGCGGGTCCGTCGTTCAGGTGGCAGCGCGGCGCCGTGCCGTCCAATGACGCGTTATTTGCGGCACGGTGGGTGATATGCGCCGCCAACTCCTCACTCTCACCCTGATCGGCCTCCTGCCGGGAATCGCCGGATGTGTCGCCGTCTCCCCGGAGGAACCCGCCGGTCCGCGGGTCACACCCCAGGCGCGGACACACTCCGACCACAACCGTCATCACCCCGACTCGCCCGGACCGGCCAGGGAGAGCCGTCGCTCCGTCCCCGCCCCGCCCCC
>NZ_SRID01000598.1 GCF_004684805.1 Streptomyces palmae | reverse complement strand
GCGCAAGGGGGTGGGGCCGCAGGCGCCGTTGTCCCAGGGCCTGGAGCCGATCAGGATCAGCGGTGCCGCGGTGCCGTGGATGGCGGGTGAGGTCAGGATGTGCAGCGGATCCTGGTAGGCGTGCTCGTCGCCGTGGGTGGTGGTAAGGGCCTCCAGGGGTTCGGCGATCAGCGTGCAGCCGCGCAGGCGTGCCTCGCGGCGGGCGGCGGTGAGCACGCCCGCCGCGTCCTCGGGTGGGCCGATCCGCCGCAGGTCCAGGTGCAGGACGCAAGCGTCGCCCTTGGCGGTGGCCGCAGCGGCCTCCAGTACGTGGGCTCCCGGGTGCTGGCGCACGTGGACGAACGGGACCGATGCCGCCGCCGCGGCGGCCAGTTGCCGGAATGTGCGGTCCGCGCAGACGCCGGGGGCGACAGAGGAGGCTTGGACCAGGCGTGCGGCGGACAGCAGTGTGTCGTCGAGCCGGTCGTCGCCGGTCACGAAGGCGACGATCCGGTGTGCGGGCAGCAGCGGCCGGGCCAGGAATCCCATCTCCGGCGGCCCGGTGAGTTCCGCCAGCCCGCCCGCGCGCAGAGGTGCCGCGGCGCCCCACAGCGCGTAGGCGGCGGTATCGGGCAATCCGGCCAGACGTACGGTCAGGGCGGGGGTGGCGTGGCCGAGCGGTCCGACACCCTCGAAAGCGCGGTACAGCGAGGCGAAGCGGGAGTCCACGTGGGGAGCCGCGGCGGCAAGCCAGGCATCCAGCTCCGTGCCGTCCAGGCCGAAGGCACGCTGGACGCGGCGCAGCCGCAGCACACCGCCCTCCTCCAGCTCGGCGCGGTCGGCCCACTCTTCCACCGCGGACGTGGCGGCGTCCTCGTCGGCCGGACGGGCCGTTGGCGGTTCGAGGACGCCGTGCTGTGCCCCGCCGTCATCCGCGTCCAGCAGCTGCCGCACGCGGGCCTCCAGCACCCACAGGCGGGCCTGGAGATGCCGCTCGTCGGCCTCAGCCGGCCACCAGGGAGCGGGAACCGGGGTGGGATCCGACGCGGACATACGCCTTGCTCTCCTTTCTGCCCGGTCCAGGGCCGTCAGTCGTTGGGCGCGGCCACGGTCGCGACGGCCTCGGGGGAGTCGACGTACACCGTGCCGTCGTGAAGGGCGCGATCACCCACCGCCACCACATGCACCGTGTAGGGGATGCCGGGTTCCGGGTAGGCACCGGTCGCCTGGAAGCGGCCGTCCGGTGTGAGCATGGAGACGCTCATGCCTGACAGGTACACATCGCCGTCGCTCAGCCAGGCCCGGGCGCCGGTGGCGGTCCGCGGGATATGCCCCGTGATCGTGATGCGTCGCTCCTCTCCACCGGTCACGACGACGCTGTCCAGGTCCAGGCCGGGTGTGGGGAGCTGGCTGGCGGTGAGAGTGGTGGTCTCCTTCGGTGCGTCGCCGGTGGTGTGGGGTGTGATGTCGAAGGCCACGGCCTTCACCCAGGTGCCGGTGGTGATGGTGGACTGAGCGGGAAGCAGCGGGATGGTCACCGACAGGTCCAGAAACGGCCGCGGCGGGACCTGAAGCGCCGTCCACATCTCGCCTGCGGACCGCGCGTCCTCGGACGGCTGGTTCAAACGCAGCAGCGCCGACAGCCCGTACCGGTAGGCGCGACCGCCGGATTCCGGCGGGAGGTAGAGGGGCAGCTGGTCGACCGGGGCGAACAGCGTCAGCAGACTCTGGAACAGAGTATGCGTATCCAACGGCGGGTAACTGTCTCTCACCGTACTCAGGAGGACCGGCGCCCGTTCGTCGGCAGCGGTCGACGTAATGGAGACCATGTAGCCGAGTTCGGCATAGCGGGGCGGGTCGACTCTTCGCGGGTGGTCGCTCTCACGCCCGCCCAGATGGACGGTTCCGGAGTGCCGCCGTTGTACGTCCTCCCGAAGCCTGTAGAGGAAGAGGTTGATCAAGGGGCTGTTCGGGGGGTTCGCTTTGGGGGCGCCCAGGGACAGATAGGCCGTGTCCAGTGCCGGGGCCGTGGCCATGAGCCGGGCGAGTGAGAAGTCGACCATGTCGATGGTGACAGGCGGAGGAAGGGTGCTCACGGCGACGCCTTCTCCTCGGGAGCAGGGAGGAAGTCGCGTGGCGTGGCCGTGCTGGAGACGGTGCCCCTGGCCCCGGTGACCGGACCCGGCATGGCGATCCTCCCACGAGCGGTACAGCGGACACCGATCGTAAGACGCCCGTCCCAGCAGGGGGCGCCGTCGAGGGGTGGGCGTCGCCGAGACTCACCCGATCGGCGAGGCGGACCAGCACGTTGAGAACCTGCTCCTCCTGGTCAGACGGGCGGCGGCAGAGGCCCAGGCGGCGGG
>NZ_SRID01000597.1 GCF_004684805.1 Streptomyces palmae | reverse complement strand
TATAAGAGACAGCGTCGGGGTGTGGGTGCGCAGCGAGGAGGCCTGGCGCTGGCTGGCGCACACCCTGACCGTGGAGCGGTTCCAACGGCTTCTGCCGGAGACGGCCGGGTTCGAGGTACGCCGCCATGTGCTGCCGCGGTTGTACGCGCTCAACTTCACCGTGGACGGGCTGCTGGGCGAGGGCGTCGCCGCCCAGGCCCGCTTCGATCCGCAGGCCAAGGCCGTCGGGGAGTGGCTGCGCTCCCGCCACCTGGACATACCGGAGGTGCTGCTGTGACCGTTCTCGCCTCGGCGCTCGATCCCTCGGGCCCGCAGTACGCCGAGAACCGTGCCGCGATGCTCGCCAAGCTCACCGAGGTCGAGATCGAGCACGCCAAGTCGCTGGCCGGCGGCGGTGAGAAGTACCTGGCCCGGCATCTGAAGCGGGGAAAGCTGCCGGCCCGCGCCCGGATCGAGCTGCTGCTGGATCCGGACACCCCCTTCCTGGAGCTGTCCCCGCTCGCCGCCTGGGGGAGCGAGTACACGGTCGGCGCCTCGCTGATCACCGGGATCGGGGTGATCGAGGGGGTGGAGTGCCTGATCACCGCCAACGACCCGACGGTGCGGGGCGGGGCCAGCAACCCCTGGACGCTGAAGAAGGCGCTGCGGGCCAATGAGATCGCCTTCGCCAACCGGCTGCCGGTGGTCAGCCTGGTGGAGTCCGGCGGGGCCGATCTGCCGAGCCAGAAGGAGATCTTCATCCCGGGTGGGGCGCTGTTCCGGGACCTGACCCGGCTCTCGGCGGCGGGGATCCCCACGCTCGCCGTGGTCTTCGGCAACTCGACGGCGGGGGGCGCGTACATCCCCGGCATGTCCGACCACGTGATCATGGTGAGTGAGCGGTCCAAGGTGTTCCTGGGCGGCCCGCCGCTGGTCAAGATGGCCACCGGGGAGGAGAGCGACGACGAGTCGCTGGGCGGCGCCGAGATGCACGCCCGCACCTCCGGGTTGGCCGACTACGTGGCCCGGGACGAGCCGGACGCGCTGCGCCAGGCCCGGCGGGTGGTGGCCCGGCTGAACTGGACCAAGGCGCATCCGGATCCCGGGCCGGTGGCCGAGCCGAAGTACGACCCGGACGAGCTGCTGGGGATCGTGCCGGGCGACCTCAAGGTGCCCTTCGATCCGCGTGAGGTGATCGCGCGGATCGTGGACGGCTCCGACTTCGACGAGTTCAAGCCGCTGTACGGGGCCTCGCTGGTCACCGGGTGGGCCCGGCTGCACGGCTACCCGGTGGGCGTCCTGGCCAATGCGCAGGGGGTGCTGTTCAGCGCCGAGTCGCAGAAGGCGGCGCAGTTCATCCAGCTGGCGAACCAGCGGGACGTGCCGCTGGTGTTCCTGCACAACACCACGGGCTACATGGTGGGCCGGGAGTACGAGCAGGGCGGCATCATCAAGCACGGCTCGATGATGATCAACGCGGTGTCCAACTCGCGTGTGCCGCACATCTCGGTGCTGATGGGGGCGAGTTACGGCGCCGGGCACTACGGGATGTGCGGGCGGGCCTACGACCCGCGCTTCCTGTTCGCCTGGCCCAGCGCCAAGTCCGCGGTGATGGGGCCGCAGCAGCTGGCCGGGGTGCTGTCCATCGTGGCCCGGGCCTCGGCGGCGGCCAAGGGGCAGCCGTACGACGATGAGGGCGACGCGGCGCTGCGGGCCATGGTCGAGCAGCAGATCGAGTCCGAGTCCCTGCCGATGTTCCTGTCCGGGCGCCTCTACGACGACGGGGTGATCGACCCCCGCGACACCCGGACCGTGCTCGGCCTGTGCCTGTCCGCGATCCACACCGCGCCGGTCGAAGGGGCGCGGGGCGGGTTCGGCGTCTTTCGGATGTGAGGGGTGCGCTGGTGATTGACACGGTACTTGTCGCCAACCGGGGGGAGATCGCCCGCCGGGTCTTCCGTACCTGCCGTGAGCTGGGCATCGCCACGGTGGCGGTCCACTCGGACGCGGACGCGGGTGCCGCGCACGTCCGGGAGGCGGACGCGGCGGTGCGGCTGCCGGGGAACGCGCCGGCCGACACCTATCTCCGCGGTGACCTGGTCATCAAGGCGGCGCTGGCGGCGGGTGCGGACGCGGTGCACCCGGGGTACGGCTTCCTCTCCGAGGACGCCGGGTTCGCACGGGCCGTGCGGGACGCGGGGCTGGTGTGGATCGGGCCGCCCCCGGAGGCGATCGAGGCGATGGCCTCCAAGACCCGGGCCAAGACGCTGATGGCCGGGGCGGGGGTGCCGCTGTTGGCGCCGCTCTGTCTCTTATAACCATCTCCGAGCC
>NZ_SRID01000596.1 GCF_004684805.1 Streptomyces palmae | reverse complement strand
GCCCCGGCCCCGGCTGACTCCGGCCCGACCCCCGGCTGACTCCGGCCCGGCCACGACGGCCCCGACACACTCTGGGGCTTTCCCAGCCCTCGACGGCCCCGGCCCGCTCTCAAACGTGGTGCGTCCGTCTGCCTGACAGAATCCACCCCATGGCGGAGATCATCCAGCGTGACGGAACCTGGTCCTTCGACGGCGACACGGTGCGGATCGTGCCCGGCCGGGACAAGGGCGTCCACCCGGCGCGCCAGACGCTCGGGGAGCGGGCCGTGCCGCTGGCCGCCGTCGCCGGCATCGCCTATGAGCCCGGCCGCAAGGCGGGCCGGCTGCGGCTGCGGCTGCGCGAGGGCTCCGATCCGCTGATGCAGGCCACCGGCGGCAAACTGCCGGACGCGGCCGATCCGTACCAGTTGAGCGTGGAGCCGGACCGCACCGGGGTCGCCGAGTACATGGTGGACGAGGTGCGCCACGCCCTGCTGCTGGAGCAGGTGCCGTCCGGCCCCTGCGAGCGCTTCCTGCTGTCCGGCCCCGATGTGCCGCTGTCGGCCTCGGCGGGCGACGGCACCGTGTTCTTCGACGGTGAGCAGATCCGGCTGGAGTGGAACTGGAAGACCGAGCAGTCGAAGAAGTCCGCCGGCAACCGCAGCTTCTCGGTGGCGGACCTGGCCGCGGTGGAGTGGCTGCCCGCCATCGGCCTGGAGAACGGCTATCTGCGCTTCGTCCTCGCCCAGGCGGCCACCAAGGCCCCGCCCAAGTACGACCCGCACAGCATCGAGCTCTACGGCTTCCGCAAGGACCCGCTGATGGCACTGGTGGCTGCCGCCGTGGTGGCCAGGATGCCGCACCCGGCCGCTCCCGCCGAGCCCGCGCGGAAGGCACCGAGCGGCGAGGCGGACGGGAGCACCGGGACCGGCTTCGGCGCCGACGACCATGACGCGCTGCTGCGCCGGCTTCGGGAGCTGGGCGAGCTGCGGCAGGCAGGGGTGCTCACCGAGGAGGAGTTCACCGCGGCCAAGCAGTCCGTCCTCCGCCGCTTCTAGGACCCGCCTGGCCGGTCCGGTCCGGAGGCGGACGACCAGCACGGCAGCCGTGAGGGCCCCACGAGGTGGACCCGCCCCACGATCGGCCGGGCCGACCTAGTCGAGTGGACCGGGCGCGTACCGTGCGGGAATGGTGAAGAGGAACTCGCGGGGATCGTTGTGTGCGCTCTCGAACTTCTCCGGCACGCTGTGGTACCCGAGCGCATAGAGATTCCGACCCGGATCCCAGGTGTTGTAGCAGTACATGGCGTTGCGCTTGATCGCCATGTGGGCCGGGGGGATGTCGAGCACGTACGCGGCACCGTCGGCCCGCTTTTCCAGCGGCTTGTCGTAGGCGTAGACGTAGTTGAACCGGACATCCCTGAGCACACCCTCGTTCATGAGGTGGAACGCCGCGTCGGTGATGGCCTTGTGGGGGCGGGTGGCCTCCAGCCACCCGGCGGTGAACTGGTGCGAGGCCCCCGGGTACTGCTGGGCGAGGTCCCTGATCCTCACCTTCACCGTCCGCACGAAGTCGTCGAAGTCCGCCGCCGAGCCCTGGGAGCCGTCGGCCAGCTTGAGGTTGATGACCTTGTCCACGCCCAGGGTCCGGGCCGAGGCCAGGAACTCCGCGGTCCGCGCCGCCACGATCACGCTGTCGCTCACCCCGGGAGGGTCCGTCGGCCACGACACCTTGTGGCGCCCGCCCGCGGCACACGGGTGCCGGCCCTTCCAGTGGCACGGGTCCTCGTTCATCCACTCGGCCAGACCGCTGTCCTCCCCCCTGGTCACCAGCACCAGGTAGACGGGCCGCCCGGTCGCCTTGTGCGCCAGGATCGAACCGGCCAGGCCCAGTGCCTCGTCGTCCTGGTGCGGTGCGTAGAAGATCGCCGGCGGTGCGGCCGCCGCGGCCTTCCTCGTCCCCCTCAGCGCACCGGCCGTCAGCACCCGGCGCGACAAGATCCGTGCCGCGTCGCTCATGCCTGTGTTTCCTTCCACTCGTACTGAGCCCGACCCGCTCTCTTCGAGCCCCCTGTGCCGTGCCCCCGTGCGGGCAAGCCTCGGCGCCGCTGCTTATGCATAGCTGGCGTTTCGCTAACGCAACCGCGTTGCCACCCGGGGCCGGATCACCTCCCGGCCGTCCGGGCCGCCGGCGGCCTCACCACGCCGCGAAACCCTGTTCACGGCAGCACGCCGCCGCGCCGCCAGGCCCCCGATGCCGGCAAGCTCGGCGCCGCACTGCCATGCCCTGATGCCGGCAAGCGCCACGACCCCCTCACCACGGCGCGCCACCCCGGGCACGCCTCGGGCCGGCGTGGTGAGGCCGCCGGCGGCCCGGACGGCCGGGAGG
>NZ_SRID01000595.1 GCF_004684805.1 Streptomyces palmae | reverse complement strand
GTCTCCAGCATCCGGTACCGGACCTCGCCCGGCCCCTGGCACCCGAGCGGGACATCGAGGCGGCCGAGCCGGTCCCGATCGAGGTGCCGGAGGTCCTCGATCTGCTGGGCGCGCTGGTCGACAAGTCCCTGCTGGTCGCCGAACATCCGCAGCCCGCGGCGGACGGCGAGGCGGCAGGCCGGGGGCCGGGCGAGGTCCGGTACCGGATGCTGGAGACCATCCACGAGTACGCCACCGAACGGGCCGAGGAGAACGCCGCCACCCGGCGCGACCAGGCCGCCGCCATCCGCCGGCACATCCTGTACTTCCAGGAATTCGCGCACACCGCCGAACCCAGACTGCGCTCGGCGGAGCAACTGCCCTGGCTGCACCGCGTCGAGACCGACCTGGACAACATCCGCGCCGCACTGCACCGCGCCCTCCAGGCGGGCGACACGGTCAGCGCCCGGGCCATCGTCTTCGACCTCGGCTGGTTCTGGTTCCTGCGCAACTACCGGGACGAGGGTGCCGCCTGGGTCGTCCGTCTGATGCGGCTGCTCGGGTCCGACCTGCCGGAGGCGGACACCCCGCACGACGACGTCCGCTGGGACATCGTGGACCTCCATCTGCTCCGGTACTTCCTGGTCGCCGACCAGAGCACCGCCGAGCAGATCAACCGTCCGGAGAGCGTGGAACTGGCCCGCCGGATCTGCGACGCCTACGGCGGACGGATGCCCAGCCCACGCGCCGCACGCTTCCCCGGGCTCCTGTGGCCCTTCGGCCGATACCTCCTGGACGGGCTGATGGGAGTGCTGGCGCAGTTCGACGAGGCCGTGGCGAACTGCCGCCGGCACGGGGACGAATGGGCGCTGGCCACGGCGCTGGTGTTCCGAACCCACCTGGCCATCGACGCCCCCGGCGGCGTGGTGCGGGCCGAGGAGCACTGGGCCGAACTGCGCGGGCTGAGCCGGCGCGTCGGCGACCGCTGGCTGCTCGCCCAGATGGCCGGCGCCAACGGTGAGATGGCGATGGTGCGCGGCCGCTACGAGGAGGCCCGGACCTCGTTCGAGGAGGCACTCCGGCTCGCTCGGGAACTCCGGGCGTACACCGAGACCCCGTTCCTGATCACCCGGCTGGCCGACCTGGCCGTACACCAGCGGCAGCTGGAGGTCGGGCTCAGCCTGCTGGACCAGGCCGACGAGGAGGCCCAACGCTACGGAGTGCGGGACGCCGTGGCGTTCAACCGGGCGCTGCGCGCGCACATCGAACTGTGCGCGGGGAACGTGGCCAGGGCCCGCACACTGTGCGACGAGTCGCGCGCCCTTGCCGAGGCCGCCAGTCCGCCGCCGCAGTTCTGGGTGGCGGTCGGCGGTCTGGACGCCGTGATCAGGGCGGAGTCGGGCGAACTCCCCGAGGCACTGCGTACGGCACGCGGCGCCCTCGCCCATGGCGCGGAGTCCAACTGCGCCGAATCGCTCGTCGCCCAGCAGGCGGTGAGCACCGCCGCCGTGCTCCAGCACTGCGGGGAGTACAGCCGCTCCGTGCTGCTGCTCGGGGCCGCGGAAGGGTGGCAGGCGGGGCTGCCGTGGACCCCGATGCTGGCATCCCGGTTCGCCAAGGTCGAGAAGAAGGCGCGCGCCGTGCTGGGCTCGGAGCGGTACGCCACCCAGTACGCCGCGGGCAGGCGGCTCACCGTCGAGGACTGCCTCATCCAGATCGACGAGGCCCTCGCCCGGTTGCCAGGAGGAAGCCCGGCACCGGATGACGCCACATGATCCTGGCGCACCCGTAACCCTTGCGCTCGCGGCGCCTGAAGCCCGACAGCGCGCGGTACGGCGGGGTCGGCGCGGTGAGGTCCGAACGGCGATGCCCTAACAGCCGGCCCAGACGGCGAGGCCCGGAGCGGAGGGTCTAGGCGCAGCTGATGCCGGACTCCGCCCAGGTCGCCAACGCGGTGTGGCCGACCGAGCCATGCCGCTCGACGACCAGCCGGAGGGTGCGCCTGCCCGCCAGCTCCACCTGGAGCGGGACGGCCGGGTCGCCGCGGTGGACCACCGGGGAACGCCAGAGCAGGACGCCGTCGGCGTAGACCGCGAAGCGGGCCGCGTCCCGGCGTTTCCCCAGGTCGTCCATCCCGACCCGGGCGGAGTACGAGGTGCAGGCCCGGTTGAGGTCGATGGTCAGCGATGACGGCTCTGCCACGGACACCCCGTGAGCGTAGAACCTGCCGCCGATCAGCAGCCCCCACCGCCGCCACATCCAACTGCTCTCCGCCCCCCGCAGCTCCGGCCGGGTGCCATCGCCCAAGCCGTCGTAGCCGAGCGAGTTGAGGGGATACACCCTCGGCTCAGGCGTCGGCGTCGGCGTCGGTGTGGGGGTTGGAGTCGGAGTGGGTG
>NZ_SRID01000594.1 GCF_004684805.1 Streptomyces palmae | reverse complement strand
GAACCCAAGCCCGCCGCGCGCTGGGTGGGCGGCCCCGTCCACGGTGAGTTCGGCGGTGCCGCCGGCGCCCAGGTTGCGGTGGTCCACGGTGGTGTGCACCCCGGTGCCGTCCCGGGCGGTGATCCCGGCGCCCAGGCAGACCACGGCGTCGGCCAGGAAGAACCAGGACTTGCGGGCCCGCAGGGTGCTGCTCAGCCCGTGCACCTCCTGGCCGACGGCGGCGAACTCGCCGTCGGTGGTGCCGCCCACCCAGCGCGCGGCGGGCTTGGGTTCGCCCCAGGAACCGCCCTCGTTGTCGGCGAGCGGCTTGGCGGAGACGGTGGTGCCCGGCAGCCGGTAGGGGTCGGCGGTGGGCCAGAAGGCGTCGCTGTAGGTGCCGAGGGTCTCCGGTCCGGCCCACCAGGAGAGCATCCCGGCCCCGGTGTGCCAGCCGCGCGGGTTCTCGCCGTTGCCGTTCTCGTAGTGGGCGATCCGGTCGGAGGCCATGGCCAGGCCGGCGGACCAGCCCGGTCGGCGGTGTGCGGCCCGGTCCATGGCGGCGAACAGCCGGTGCTCCACCGGCTGTTGCGCGGCGGGTACGGGGCCGGCCGCGATGGCGTGCAGTCGGGCCAGCTCGGCCACCGGGAGCCGGGGATCGGTGAGTACCGGGCTGTGGGTGTCGGCCTGGATCCAGCTCTTGACCAGGGCGTGGACACGTTCCCTGGCGGTGGTGCCGGTGCTCTCGCCGAGCAGGGCCACGGCCGCGACGATCTGGTGGCCGCGCTGGTGGTCGCTCTGGGTGGGCAGGCTGGGGGCACCGCGCTGGACGCCGCGGCTGATCGCCCGGCCGCTGACGCAGTCCATCACCAGGCCGCCCACGATCAGCGGGGCGAAGGCCCGCTCCACGCTGTCGTGGACGTTCCGCCGGGCCGGGTCGGTGATCTCCCAGGGCGATCCGGTGAGCAGGTGCAGCAGCCGGGCCAGGCCGTCCAGCAGCACCTGCCCGTAGGTGCCGGTGTAGGCCACCTGGGTGTGCTGGACGAAGGAGCCGTCGGCGTAGAGGCCGTCGCCCGCGGTCACATAGGGGAAGACCGGCGAGAGGGCGTCCCGGGCCAGTGCGATCTTGTCGGGGGCGGCGCCCAGGATGCCGCGCAGGGCCACCACCCGGCACAGGTCCACCCGGTTGGCACCGGTGCTGGTGCCGGTGTAGTCGCCCAGCAGGCTGTCCGGCACGAAGTGGTCGACCGCGGCCAGCGCGCGCTCGCGCAGTTCGGCCGGGAGCTGCTCGTGGCAGATGGCGAGGGTGTCCAGCAGCAACCGGGGGCTGCCGATCTGCCATTCCCACCAGTTGCCGTAGGGGGTGGTGCCGGGGTGGTAGACGGTGCGGTCCAGGTGGTCCAGTCCGCGGGCGAGGTCGGCGGCGAGGCCGGAGTCGCCGGTGAGGCCGGTGCCGGGCTGGGCGTGGGCCTGGGCCAGGGTGGCGAGCCGGGCGTAGCTCTGGGTGATGCCGGTGGGCGGGTCGTAGGGCTGGTCGGGCCAGAGCGAGTCGGCGGCGGGGCGCATCGCGGCGCGGTGTGCGGCGGCCTGCGCGCCGAGTTGCCGCAACCGGTCGGCATAGGGTTCGGCGGCCGGGTCGAAGCCGGTGCCCAGGGCGAGGTCCCGCCAGCGCAGCCGGAGTGCGGGGTAGGGGTCGTCCGCCGCGGTCCTGGCGGCGTTCGGGTGAGGGCGGCCTGGCCCGGCGGGACTCGCACCGAGGACCAGGCCGAGGCCCAGTGCGCTGGTGGTGGTCGTGAAGCGTCGCCGGGGCCAGGCCGGCGCCATCAGCAGCCGCCGCAGTTGTAGTACAGGACGTCCCAGTGGTTGCCCTCGAGGGCGTAGATGTTGCCGGAGCCCGACTGGTACATCTTGGCGCCGTCGCTGCGGACGCCGATGTAGCTGAAGGTTCCGGTGATGTAGTTGCTGACGCAGCTGTTGAGGGCGTAGTCGAGCTTGTAGCCGTTCCAGTGGCTGTAGGTGCCGCTGGCGTGCCCGGTCTCGGTGCCGCCGGTGATGTTCAGGGCGCAGCCGGTGGCCCGCTTGAGGGTCTGCGCGCCCTGGGCGGTGGCCAGGTTGAGCTGGTCGAAGGAGGTGCAGGTGGAGTTGTTGCGGTCCGAGCAGTTGCCGGAGGAGGACCAGGTGATGCCCACCTCGCGGAACATCGAGGTGGCCTGGGCGTGGGTGATCTTGGTGACGGTGGTCGCGGCGTGCGCCTCACCGGCCGAGGTGAGGACGCCGGTGGCGGGTGCGAAGAGCGCGCCGAGGACGAGGGCGAGTGCGGTCAGGACGGCGCGGATAGGGTGAAGCCTCAAGGGGAAGGACCCTTCTGGGGGGCAGACCGTGCTGCGGGGGAAGTGGGGGTGTGGTGCGG
>NZ_SRID01000593.1 GCF_004684805.1 Streptomyces palmae | reverse complement strand
GGCCCCGGACGTCCTTCCCCACCCGCACCAGCCCTGCCGCCGCACCCTCGCAGCCCGGCGGTACGCACCAGGTCGCGGAGATACCGACGGACAGCCCCCTCCCCCGTAGTTGCCCGACAGTACGCACCAGGTCACGGAGATACCGGCGGAATGCCCCTCCGCATCACCCCCGTGGCCGCACCCATCGCGTGGCAACCGGCGGGACGCGCCGGGCCGCGGGGATTCCGGCGGCTGGTGGGCCGTCCTAGGCTCGGCTCGACAGGTCCGTCCCCGGGGTACGGGCGCGGCGCGCGGAGGCACTGGGAGGCAGTGTGACCACAGCGGAGACGGCGGGAGCCGGCGGAGCGGCGCCCGTCCCGGAGGTCGCGGCGCGTGCGGTGGCCGTGACCAAGGCGTACGGCACCGGGGAGACGGCGGTGCTGGCGCTGGACGCGGTGGACGTGTCGATCGAGCGCGGCCGGTTCACCGCGGTGATGGGGCCCTCCGGGTCGGGCAAGTCCACGCTGATGCACTGCCTGGCCGGGCTGGACACGGTCTCGGCGGGCCAGGTGTGGCTGGGCGGCACCGAGATCACCGGGCTGGGCGACCGGGCGCTGACCCGGCTGCGCCGCGACCGGGTGGGCTTCGTCTTCCAGTCCTTCAATCTGCTGCCCACGCTCACCGCGGCGGAGAACATCACCCTGCCGATGGACATCGCGGGCCGCCGGCCCGATCCGCGGTGGCTGGACCGGGTGATCGACACCCTGGGGTTGCGGGACCGGCTGGGCCACCGGCCGGCCCAGCTCTCCGGCGGGCAGCAGCAGCGCGTGGCCTGTGCCCGGGCGCTGGCCTCCCGCCCGGAGCTGATCTTCGCCGATGAGCCGACCGGCAACCTGGACTCCCGGTCCGGGCTGGAGCTGCTGGGCTTCCTGCGGGAGGCGGTGGACCGATTGGGGCAGACGGTCGTCATGGTCACCCATGACCCGTCCGCCGCCGCCCACGCCGATCTGGTGCTCTTCCTCGCCGACGGCCGGATCGTGGACCGGATGCCGGAGCCGACCGCGGAGGCGGTGCTGGAGCGGATGCGGCTGTTCTCCACCGGCCAGGGGGCGGCGGGCGGGCCGGACAGCGCGGGCAAGGGCTGAGCGGGCGGATGCTCCGGGCCACCTTGCGCGGCTTCCTCGCCCATCGGGGCCGGCTGCTGCTGTCCGCCCTGGCGGTGGTGCTGTCGGTGGCGTTCGTCGTCGGCAGTCTGATCTTCTCCGACACCGTCAGCCGCACCTTCGACCGGCTGTTCAAGTCCACCGCCTCGGATGTGTCGGTGGGGCCGCGTTCGGAGTTCGCGGAGAGCGCCACCTACGGCACCGGCCGGATCGCCACCGTGCCGGCCGCGCTGCTGGACCGGGTACGGGCGGTACCCGGCGTGGCCCGCGCCCACCTGGACGTGACGGCGCGGAACGTCACCCTCATCGACGCGCGCGGCAAGGAGGTCGGCCCGACCAGCCATGCGCCGACCATGGCCACCGACTGGAACCCCGGGCCGCGCAGTCCGGTCCGGCTCTCCCAGGGCCAGGCGCCGCACGGCGAGGGGCAGGCGCTCGTCGACGCGGACACCGCCCGCCGCGGGCGGGTGCGGATCGGCGACACGCTGCGGGTGATCGCCGGGCCAGGTACGTTCCCGGTGCGGATCACCGGTATCGCCGCGTTCACCACCACCAACCCGGGCGCGGCGCTGGTGTTCCTGGACACGCCCACCGCGCAGGCCCGGCTGCTGGGCGACCGCCGGGCCGCCACCTCCATCCAGGCGGAGGCGGCGCCGGGCGTGTCCGATCGGGAGCTCAAGGGCCGGATCGCCGCCGCCCTGGGCCACGACAGACGCTACGAGCTGCGCACCGCGGACGAGCAGGCCACGTCGGATGCCGCCTCGTTCGGGACGTTCCTCAAGATCATCAAGTATGTGATGGTGGGCTTCGCCGGGGTGGCGGTGCTGGTCGGGGTGTTCCTGATCGTCAACACCTTCTCCATGCTGGTCGCCCAGCGGACCCGGGAGCTGGGGCTGCTGCGGGCGCTGGGCGCCGACCGCGGCCAGGTCCGCCGCTCGGTGCTCGTCGAGGCGCTGCTGCTCGGTCTGGTCGGTTCCACCCTGGGGCTGGCGGCGGGGGTGGGACTGGCCGTCGGGCTGATCCGGCTGCTGGGCCTGCTGGGGATGAATCTGAGCGCGGCGGACCTGGCGTTCCGCTGGCCGACCCCGGTGGCCGCGTATGTGGTGGGCATGGGCGTGACCTTCGTCGCCGCCTATCTGCCCTCGCGCCGCGCCGCGCGGGTCTCCCCGATGGCGGCGCTCGCGGAGACCGAGGTGCCCGGGTCCGCCCGCCCGCTGCGGGTGCGGGCGGTGCTGGGGGTGCTGACCGGGGC
>NZ_SRID01000592.1 GCF_004684805.1 Streptomyces palmae | reverse complement strand
CCCGCGCACCGCCCTCCGGACAACCGCCCTCCACGGAACGACTGCCGTCGGTGTACGCCGACTCGGTTCGCTTACCAGTGATTCGCATGGCTTCAGGTTCCCGCTTCGCCACTCTCGGTCACATCCGGCAGGCACCCCTCTTCCCCTGGGGCTTTCCCTACCCCCGAACGGTTGACGGCGCTCTGCACAACACACCGTGCGACACCGGGAATCGGCGCCTCCACGCCGGATCCCGACGGACTCCGCACCGGCGGTCGGACCCGGTCGGCCTCCGGCGGCCCGCACCCGCGAAGAGACGGGAAGCGCACCGCCCCCGGTCGCCCGGCACCGCCACGCGCCCCGCTGCCGCCTCCCCGCGGGCGCGCCCCTTGTACGCTCGCCAGGGGGCCCACCGCCCCCTGGTCCCTCGATCGTGTGAAGTGAGCAGCCGTGTCCCAGTCCCAGCATCCCCTTCTCGATCTGCCGCCGCTGACCGCCGAACGCTTCGCCGCCATCGAGCGGCGGGTCGCCGGAGTGCTGCGCACCGAGGCCGATGTGCTCATCACGCAGGGCGAGGCGCTGCTGCCGCTGGAGGGCGCCATCCGCAGCGCCGCCCACCCCGGGTCCACCGCGCTGAACGTGATCACCGGCCCGTACGGGCAGACCTTCGGCGGCTGGCTGCGGGACTGCGGGGCCACCGTGGTGGACATCGAGGTGCCCTTCCACACCGCCGCCTCGGCCGAGCTGATCGCCGCCGCGCTCAGGGAGCACCCGGAGACCGAGCTGGTCTCCCTGGTCCACGCCGAGGCCGCCACCGGCAACACCAACCCGGTCGCGGAGATCGGCCAGGTGGTACGGGAGCACGGGGCGCTGCTGATGCTGGACGCGGTCGCCTCGGTGGCCGCCGAACCGCTGGAGACCGACGCCTGGGGCGTGGACCTGTGCGTGATCGGCGCGCAGAAGGCGATGGGCGGGCCGGCGGGCGTCTCGGCCGTCTCGGTCAGCGAACGCGCCTGGGAGCGCATCCGCGCCAACCCGCGCGCCCCGCGCCGCTCCTACCTCTCCCTGCTGGACTGGAAGGACCGCTGGATCGACGCCGGCCGCACGGCGCTGCCGCACGCCCCCGCCCAGCTGGAGATGCTGGCGCTGGAGGCGTCGATCGGCCGCATCGAGGAGACCGGCGGGCTGTCCGCCGCCATCGCCCGGCACCGCGCGGCAGCCGCCGCCACCCGGGCGGGCACCCTGGCGCTGCACCCGGCGGACACCCCGGAGCCGCTGCGGCTGCGCCCGTACGTCACCGAGGCACGCGACGCGGCCCCGGTGGCCACCACCCTGCGCGTCCCGGACACGCTGGACGCCCGCGAGCTGGTGGCCGCGGCGGTGGCGGGGACCGGGCTGCCGATGGTCGCGGGCGGTGGCGCGCTGGCCAAGGAGATGATCCGGCTGAACCACTACGGCCCGGACGCCACCCTGGAGACGGTGGTGCGCAGCCTGACCGGGCTCTCCACCGCCCTGCGCGCGGCCGGCCTGACCACCGACCCGGACGCGGCCACCGCGGCGGCGGAGGCGGCCTGGTCGACGGTGGCCTGACCGACGACGTCCTGAGCAAAGGCGGCCTGAGCAAAGGCGGCCTGAGCAGCGGCGACCTGAACGAAGCCGGGCCTGGCAAAGGCGGCCTGACGGCTGATCGGCACCGCCGTACACCGGTGCGGCGGCGCGCTCAGGTGGTGCGGCGCAGGCCCAGGTAGCTCCAGCGCACCCCACCGCGGCCGAGCGGGTCCTCCCGTTCGCTGTGGTGGACCGGGCGCAGACCGTGCCGTCCGGCGAGTTCGATCGTCTCCCGCGCGGAGACCGGGAACATCCGCCGTCCGGCCGGGACCGGGCCGTGCCGCAGGGAGAGCACCAACCGGCCGCCGGAGGCCAGCAGTCCGGCGATCCGCTCCATCGCGGACTCCCGCTCCGCGTGGTCCAGGTGCATCCACACGGCGGTGAGCAGGACCAGGTCGAAGTGGCGCTCCCGGGCGCGGAGCACGGCCAGTTCGGGCAGCGCGTCGTCCAGCCACTCGATGTCCCGTTCGGCGTGTCGGCGCTGCCCCAGGCGCCGGAGTTCGGCGGTGGGCTCGACCGCGGTGACCCGGTGACCGCGCGCCGCCAGCGCGGCGGCGTCCCGGCCGCTGCCCGCGCCGATGTCCGCGATCACGGACGGCTCGGTGGGGAAGAGGTGCAGTACGTCGCGGTGCACCTCGGTGAAGTCCACGCTCTCGTACTGCTCCAGCAGCGCGTCGGCGGCCTCGGCGTATCCCGCGTTGCTCGGCAGCGTCAAAGGATCACTCATCTCGCCACCCTAACGAGTGACCATATTCCCCTCGGGGAGACAGCCGGTGCCACCAACTCCCGGCCGCCCAGAACCTCATGACCGGCCGCCCGACCCTCAACGGCGAAGCCCTCTCCCCTGCACCCGCGACCACCCCGCACGCCCC
>NZ_SRID01000591.1 GCF_004684805.1 Streptomyces palmae | reverse complement strand
GTGCTCGGTGGGGGCGGCCTGGACGGGGACGGTGACGTCCCGGACGGCGGCGGCCACCCCGGGGGTGCGGGCGACCGTGGTCAGCAGGGCGGCGTGCAGCCGGGCGCGGTCCGGCACCGCGTTGGCCCCGTCCTCGCGCTCCACACCCTTGCGGGTGGGGAGATACGCCCGCTGGTCGGCGGCGACCACCACCGGGGTGTCGGCGTAACGGGCGGCCGGTGCCCCGGCCCGGATACCGGCCTCCAGCATGATGCCGCAGGCGGAGACGATCACCGCGGCCATCATCAGGGCGACGAAGGTGCCCACGAAGGCCGCGGGTCGGAAGCGGACGGCGGCCCGGGCCAGCCCGTTGGTCAGTGCCCTCACAGCGGCCCGACCCCGGTCTCGGCGCCGACGGCCACCGGGGCCCGGACCCCGGCCGGGGCGGTGCGCCCGGCCGTGGCGGTGAGCTCGGTGAGCCGGGCGGCGATCCGTTCGGCCGAGGCGCGCGGCAGGCTGTCCGCGAAGGCGCCGTCGGCGAGGAAGAGCACCCGGTCCGCGTAGCTGGCGGCCACCGGGTCGTGGGTGACCATGACGACCGTCGCGCCCAGCTGGTCCACCGCGCGCCGCAGCAGGGACAGCACCTCGCCGGCGGTGACGGTGTCCAGCGCGCCGGTCGGTTCGTCGGCGAAGACCACATCGGGCCGGGTCACCAGGGCCCGGGCGATGGCGACGCGCTGCTGCTGGCCGCCGGAGAGCTGGCCCGGGCGGCGCTTGCCGTGCTGGTCCAGGCCGACCTGGGCGAGCATCTCGCGGGCCCGCTGGCGGTCCGGGCGGGCGCCGGCGAGCCGTATCGGCAGCAGGACGTTCTGCTCGACGGTGAGCGAGGGCAGCAGGTTGAAGGACTGGAAGACGAAGCCGAGGCGGCTGCGGCGCAGGGCGGTGAGCTTGTTCTCGTTCATGCCGGTGATCTCGGTGCCGCCGAGGCGGACCGTGCCCTCGGTGGGCCGGTCAAGTCCCGCCGCACACTGGAGGAAGGTGGACTTGCCCGATCCGGAGGGACCCATCACGGCGGTGAAACTGCCGCGCGGCAGGGTCAGGTCGATACCGCGCAGGGCGTGCACGGTGCCGGCCCCGCGCCCGTACCGGCGGCGCACTCCGCGCAGTTCGACGGCCCATTCCCCGGAGCCCCCGGAAATCCCCGGAACGGTCTGCTCCGCCACAGCCGCGACGACCCGCTCTTCCGCGAGCACCGGCCCCAGGGCCTGGGGGAACGGACGGAGCTGACGGGGTTTCAGCCGCGGCAGAGGAGCAGCAGCGCCCGGTCGTCGTTGACGTCCTTGGCGACCGCCTCGATCAGGTGCCAGGCCGCTCCGTGGAAGCCGGAGGCCACATAGCGGTCGGCCTCGCCGGTGAGCCGGTCCATGCCCTCGCTGATGTCCCGGTCGGCGGTCTCCACCAGCCCGTCGGTGAAGAGCATCAGCACGTCGCCGGGGCGCAGGGTGCCCTTGACCGGGTCGAACTGGGCGCCGTCGTAGACCCCCAGCAATGGGCCCTCGGCTTCCTTCTCCTCCCACTTGCCGGATCCGGCGTTCAGTTGGAGGGCGGGCAGGTGGCCCGCGGAGAACAGCTCGTAGTCGCCGCTGTCCAGGTCCAGCACGAGGTGGACCGAGGTGGCGAAGCCCTCGTCCCAGTCCTGGCGCAGCAGATAGCCGTTGGCGGCGGGCAGGAAGCCGTGCGGGGGCAGCGAGCCGAGCAGTCCGCCGAAGGCGCCGGAGAGCAGCAGCGCGCGGGAGGCGGCGTCCATGCCCTTGCCGGAGACATCGGTGAGCACGACCTCCAGGGTCCGGCCGCCGTTGGTACGGGCCGCCACCACGAAGTCGCCGGAGAAGGACTGGCCGCCGGCCGGGCGCAGCGCCATCTCGCGGTGCCAACCGCGCGGCAGGCCGGGCAGCTTGCTCTGCACCCGGATGCGTTCGCGCAGGTCGAACAGCATGGTGCCGCCGCGCCGCCAGGGCACGCCGACCCGGCTGCGGAACTGGGCGATCAGCAGCCCGAAGAAGCCGACCGCGGCCACCACCAGGATGGTGCCGGGGGTCACCCGGTCCGGGCCGTCCGGGTAGGGCCCGAGCACCGCGGACTCCACGATCAGGGCGGCCGCGGCGGATGCGTACAGGGCGAGCAGACTGGCCGGGCGGAGCAGCAGCCCGCCCGCGACGATCGGCAGTACCAGGGCGGCCGGGGCGCACCAGTCGGGCTGGACGATGGTGCCCACGGCGATGGCCGGGATGGCGAGCAGCAGGGTGGCCAGGGCGATCCAGTCCGAGCCGTCACCGCGGAAGTAGTCGACCCCGGCCTTGCGCACGCCGGTGCGGACCCGGTGCATCGTCTTCCGCATCCGGGCCGTGAAGGAATCCGCACCGCCACCACTCATTGCATTGGGACCCTACCCACCCGTTTGGACGCGCGTCGATTCGTGGGTCGTGGGAGGGGGGCTGTCTCTTATACACAGT
>NZ_SRID01000590.1 GCF_004684805.1 Streptomyces palmae | reverse complement strand
ACCCCGCCTGCTCCAACGCCGCACGAATCACCCGCTGCTGAGACGGACCATTCGGCGCCGTCAACCCATTACTCGCACCGTCCTGATTGACCGCACTCCCCCGCACCACCGCCAACACCGGATGCCCGTTGCGCCGAGCATCCGACAACCGCTCCACCAGCAGCAGGCCGACGCCCTCGCCCCAGCCCGTACCGTCGGCCGCCGCCGCGAAGGGCTTGCAGCGGCCGTCGGGGGCCAGGCCGCGCTGGCGGGAGAACTCGATGAAGACATTCGGGGTGGACATCACGGTGACGCCGCCGGCCAGGGCCAGGTCGCACTCGCCCGTGCGGAGGGCTGCTGCGGCGAGGTGGAGGGCGACCAGGGAGGAGGAGCAGGCCGTGTCCACGGTGACCGCCGGGCCCTCCAGGCCCAGGGAGTAGGAGATCCGGCCGGAGACCACGCTGCCGACGTTGCCCGCCAGGAGGTGGCCCTCGAAGCCGTCCGGGGTCTGGTGGAGCCGGGAGGCGTATTCGTTGTACATCACTCCGGTGAACACACCGGTCCTGCTGCCGCGCAGCGAGGTCGGGTCGATCCCGGCCCGTTCGACGGCCTCCCAGGACGTTTCCAGCAGGAGGCGTTGCTGCGGGTCCATGGCCGTGGCCTCACGCGGCGAGATGCCGAAGAACTCGGCGTCGAACTCCCCCGCGTCGTAGAGGAACCCTCCCTCCCGCGTGGTGGCCATTCCGGTCCGCTCGGGGTCCGGGTCGTAGAGGTCGTCCGCGTCCCAGGCGCGGTCGCCGGGGAACGCGCCGATCGCGTCGCGGCCTTCCATGACCAGTTGCCACAGGTCCTCGGGTCCGGCCACTCCGCCCGGATACCGGCATGCCATGGCCACGATCGCGATGGGCTCGTCGGTGAGGGCACCGGTCGGGGTGGCGACGGGGATGGACGCGGTGACGGGGGCTGGGTCGTCGGTGATCTCCTGCTCCATGCGGGTCGCCAGTGCCGTGGCGGTGGGGTGATCGAAGACGACAGTCGCGGGGAGCCGCAGCCCGGTGGCGGCGTTGAGGCGGTTGCGCAGTTCCAGGGCGGTCAGTGAGTCGAAGCCCAGTTCCCGGAAGGCGCGCTGGATGTCGATGTCCTCGGGGTCGCCGTGGCCGAGGACCATGGCCACCTGGGTGCGGACCAGGCCGGTGAGGGCGTGTCGTCGTTGTTCCGGCTGGAGTCGGGCCATGTGGTGCGCCCAGGTGGAGCCGGTGTCGGCGGCGTTGGACGGGGCGGTCGCCGCGCGGCGCGTCGGGGTGGGAACCAGGTCCCGCAGTACGGGGGACAGGGTGCCGTCCGCGGCCCGGGCGCGCAGCGTGGGAAGGTCGAGGCGGGCCGGTACGGCGTAGGGCAGGTCGGCGGTGAGGGCGGCGTCGAAGAGTGCGGTGCCCTGGTCCGCGGGCAGGGGGGCGATGCCTGCGCGGTTCATCCTGGCCAGGTCGGCGCGGTCCAGGTGTTCGGTCATGCCGGTGCCCTCGGCCCACAGGCCCCAGGCGAGCGCGTTGGCCGGCAGTCCGGTTGCCCGGCGGTGGGCGGCGAGGGCGTCCAGGAAGGCGTTGGCGGCGGCGTAGTTGGCCTGGCCGGCGTTGCCCAGGACGGACATCACCGAGGAGAACAGCACAAAGGTGTCCAGGGCGCTGCCGCGGGTGAGTTCGTGCAGGTGCCAGGCGGCGTCGAGCTTGGGCCGTAGGACGGTGTCAAGCCGTTCCGGGGTGAGGGTGTCCAGGGTGCCGTCGTCCAGGACGCCGGCGGTGTGGAGCACGGCGGTGAGCGGGCGGTCGGCCGGGATCTGGGCGAGAAGGGCGGCGAGTTCCTCGCGGTCGGCGACATCGCAGGTGGCGAAGGTGGGCTGGGCGCCGAGCGAGGTCAGATCGGCTGCCAGTCGGTCGGCGCCGGGTGCCTGCCGGCCTGAGCGGCTGACCAGGAGCAGGTGCCTCGCGCCGTGCCGGTCGGCCAGATGGCGGGCCAGCAGGCCGCCGAGGGTGCCGGTGCCTCCGGTGATCAGGACGGTGCCGTCGGGGTCCAGTGGCCTCGGCTCGGCGGCGGCGGCCGGAGCGGTGCCGAGCCGGGGGACGTACGGTTGCCCGTCCCGCAGGGCGAGTTGCGGGTGGCCGCTGGCGGCGGCGGTGAGCAGGGCGGGGCCCGAGCGGGCCGGGTCGTCGAGGTCGATCAGGGTGAAGCGGCCGGGGTGCTCGGACTGGGCGGTGCGCAGCAGCCCCCATACGGGCGCGGCGGTCAGGTCGCGGATGTCCTCGCCGGGGAGGGCGGCCACCGCACCGTGGGTCACCAGGACCAGGGTGGCGGTGCCGGCCGGGTCGGCGGCGAGCCAGCGGTGGACCAGGTCCAGGGCCCAGTGGGCGGCCCGGTGGGCGCTGTCGGCGGTGTCCTGGCCGGGTGCGCGGGAGCCGGGCCGGAAGGCGAAGACCAGGTCGGGGGCCGGGTGGCCGGCGGCGGTGTGGGCCGTGAGGGCGGCCAGGTCGGGGTGG
>NZ_SRID01000058.1 GCF_004684805.1 Streptomyces palmae | reverse complement strand
ACCTTGCCCTTGCCCTTCTTCTTGTGGTGGCCCTTCCCCTTGTGCTTGCACGTGTCGTGCTTGCCCCCCGCGTGCTTGCCCCCCGTGTGGTGCCCCTTGCCGTGCTTGCAGCCGCCTCCGCCCCGCACTTCGGTCGGTGCATTGGTCACCTGTGTATGTGCCATCGCGGGGCTGGCGAAGCCCATCATCACGAGAGCGAGCGAGGCCATCGCGCCGCCCGCGATCCTTCCGCCCTGCTGCTGGAGTGGGCTCAGCTTGAAGGAAGGCTTCCTGTTCTCAGGGCCCATCTAGTGCTCCTTTGGTACCGAACGCGGGAGTGCCCTTCGGAGGCGATGCGAGAGCCTCTCCGGCATCATCCGTTCGCTGGTGAGGGCCGTGCGCGAGACACACGGAGTGATCGTCTTATCGGCCGACCGCATGTGATCCGAAGGGACGACGTCCTGTCGTGTCGTGTTTACGCATGCCGAGGTCTGCCGGGAATGTGTGCGGTAGGTACCCGCACACCGGCGCCTGGCCTCCGGGGCACTGGACGCCAGAAGCACCGCTGTTCGGGGGAATCCGACTGAGTGAAAAGCGGCTCTCGGGCTCGTCCTCACGCCGGCGGCGAGCCTGGTGAAGCAGCATTCAGCGCTCCTTGGCCGGGGCGTCCCGCGAGGGGCGACTCGCTCGACTCGATCGCGAAGGCGGGAATGATGACAGTGCAGGAGTCCACGACGGCGGCACCCGATGCGGAGGAGCGGACCTCGCGGGTGTCCGCGGACGCCATCTGGCGGCTTCCGGTAACGGTCTGCCGCATCACCGACTTCCTGGGGGAGCGGGCTTCGGCCGCCCTGCTGGAGCGGGCCGTCGCGGCGGCCTACGGCGCGCTGGCGCCTTCCACGGTCGACGGCACCCAGGTGATCCCGAAGGTGCGCCGTTCCCGCTCGGGCCTGCTCGCCGTGCCGGAACTGCTGGAAGCCATCGACGAGGTGCTGCCCGCCGTCGAGCGCACGCTCGGCATCTCCTGCGCCGACACCGAGCCCAGCTACGGCCTCAACGTGCACAACGACGGCGACTTCTACCGGGCGCACCAGGACACCAGGGGCGTCGGATACTCCGCCAACCGCCTGCTCACCTTCGTCTACTACCTGCACCGCAGGCCGCGCCCCTTCCTGGGAGGCGAACTGCGCGTGTTCGACGTGGCCCTGCCGCTGGACTCGGGCCGGGCCGGCAAGTGGGAGGACCGCACGTGGCAGGACTGGGAACCCGAACACGACAGCATCGTCTTCTTCCGGCCCACCGCCTGGCACGAGGTCCGCAAGGTCGAGTGCCCGAGCGGACGGCCCGAGGACAGCCGCTTCGCCATCAACGGCTGGCTGTGCGCCCGTCCGGCCCTGCCCTCCGCCAGGGATGACGTGGATCCGCTCCCCCGCACCTTCAAGAACTGAGGCACCACCGCCACGGGTTCCGGGTGGAGCACCAGCGCTCGGACGCCGCGGGGAACCTACGGCCCGAATGACGCCTTGTGCCCAACCCTGCCGCCATTGCGTGCCGTTCCGTCGCACGCCCCGGGTTCCTAGACTCGCGGAACATGATGGCAACGGAGTCGCTGGCGACCGGCCAGCGTTCGCTGGGGGACCCGGTCCTGTCGTATCCGCTCTGGCCGCCGCTGACCAGCGGCTGCCCCAGGACGAGCACCGCCGAGGTGGCGTACCCGCTGGAGATCGACTACGCCTATGACCGGGTGCCGAAGGAGTTGTTCACCGCCTTGGGCCCGGAGACCGTGCGGGCCGTCCCGCCCGGGCGCGGCGGGCTGGACCGCTGGGCACCGCTGCTGCCGCCGCTGGCCGCGCCGGGGCTGGGCGAGGGCGGCACCCCGCTGATCGACATCGGCGACGGGGTGTACGTCAAGGACGAGTCGCGCAATCCCACCTGGAGCCACAAGGACCGGCTCAACCGCTGCACCGTGAGCGCCGCCGTCGGCGTGGGCGCCGAGGGCATCGTGGTGGCCTCCTCCGGCAACCACGGAGCCTCCGCCGCCGCCTTCGCCGCCCGCGCCGGACTGCGCTGCGTGCTGCTGGCCTCGGCCGGCATGCCCGCGGCGGTCGACACCTTCCTGCACGCCTACGGGGCCGAGGTGCTGCCCGTACCGGTGGAGGACCGCTGGCCGCTGATGCGGCGGATCGTGGAGCGCACCGGCTACCACCCGGTCAGCAACCTGACCGTCACCCACACCGGCCACCCCTTCGGGCCCGAGGGCTACAAGACCATCGCCTACGAGATCTTCACCGAACTCGGCACACCGGCTGCGGTGTTCATGCCCACCGCCTACGGTGAGCTGCTGTTCGGCGTCTGGAAGGGCTTCGAGGAACTGCACCGGCTCGGCCTGGCCGAGCACACCCCGCGCATCTACGCCTGCGAGCCCGACGCGGGCGGACCGCTGCACGCCGCACTGCGGCAGGGACTGCCGGCCGCGCGGGTGGAGGTGGGGGAGAGCGCCGCCTACTCCGCCGTCTCCGGGGTCAGCGGCTACCGGGCCGCGGTCGCCGTACGCGCCGGTGGCGGCGAGGCGCTGCTGGTCAGCGATGCGCAGATGGCCGCGGCCCAGGCGGAACTGGCCCGCCAGGGGCTGTGGTCGGAACTCTCCAGCGCCGCCGCCCTGGCCGGCCTGCGCGCCACCGGGCGGGACGCCTTCGAGGGACCGGTGGTCTGCGTCTCCACCTCAAGTGGCTTCAAGGACGTCGGGGTCGGCGCCCACCCCGCCGAGACCCTCGATCCGTCCTGGGAGAACATCCAGGGCCGGCTGCGGGGCGCGGGCATCCCGGTCTGAGACGGGCCCCGGCCGCCCACCGTCGACCACGACGGCTTGGGCGGCCGTCCGCGCGGCGCACCACGGCCCCGGGCGGCATCCGGATCCGTCTCGGGCCTTACGATCCGCGGGCAAAGGTTGACCTTGACCCTGCGTCAGGGTTGAAGGCTTGCCGCATGACGAACAACAGCACGTCCCCGGCGCGGCTCGCTCCGCCGATCGGAGGATTCCTGGAGATCGAGGGCCGCCGCGTCTATGTGCATCGGTCGGGCAGCGGCGGGCCGGCCGTCGTCTTCCTGCCGGGCGCCGGCGCGGTCGGCCTGGACTACTTCGCCGTGCAGGAAGAGGTGTCCCGGTTCACCACCGCCGTGGTGTACGACCGCGGCGGCACCGGCTACAGCGATCGCCTCCCGCTGCCGCGCACCGCCGCCGCAGTCGCCGCGGAACTGCGCGAGCTGCTGCGCGCCCAGGGCCTCGCCGGACCGTACGTGCTGGTCCCGCACTCGCTCGGCGGCCTCTACGCGCACCGCTTCGCCCAGCTGTACCCGCAGGACGTGGCCGGGCTGGTCTGGTTGGACGCCCTCCACCGCGACTGGGACGCGTTCATGCCTCCCGCGGCGGGTCTGGCCGCGACCGAACGGATGACACCCGATCCGGAGCAGCTCGAACAGCTTCGTGCCGCCCTGCGCGAGTGGAGCGCCGAGTTGTTCGCGGACTACCCGGAGCACATGCGGGAACCACTGATGGAAGCCAAGGCGAGTGACGAGTGGATCCGGTCCGGCATCTCCGAGCGCGGCACCCTGACCGACCTCGCCGCCGAACTGCGAGCCGGGCCGGACATCCCGGACGTCCCGGTGGTCGCCCTGACCGCCCTGGGCGCCGACCCAGGGGTGCAGGCGCTGGTGGGGGAACGTACCGTGCGCGAGATGCGCGACGGCAGGACGCGAATGGACGCGGCCCTGGTGAGCACGGTCTCGCACGGGGAACAGCGCCTGCTGACCGACACCCTCCACCACCGGCTCTGCTTCGACCGCCCCGATGCCGTGGTCCAGGCGATCCGCGACGTTCTCGACCGAGTGGCCCGCCCCTAGACTCGGCAGGGCCACGCCCGACGCTCAGAGGTGAACGTTGCTCACGATCGGCCAACTCGCCGCCGCCGCCGGCGTGACCGTGCGCACCGTTCGCCACTACCACCACGTCGGTCTGCTGCCCGAGCCCGAGCGCGACGCCTCCGGCTACCGCCGTTACAGCGCGCAGGCGGCGGTGGATCTCATCCGGATCAGGACCCTCGCCGACGCGGGGGTGCCACTGGCCCGTATCGACGCCCTGCTGCACGCGGAGCCCACCGAATTCGCCGCGGCCATCACCGACATCGACGCCGAACTCCAGCGCAGGATCGACCGGATCACCGAGAGCCGCCGGCGGATCGCCGCACTGGCCAGTGGCGAAGGCATCGTCCTGCCCCCCGAGGTGGTCGCCATCCTGCGCCGGATGCGCGCCCTGGGGATCAGCGAGCAGAGGATACGGGTCGAACGCGACGCGTGGATCCTGGCGCGGGCGCTGGACCCGCACTCCATGGCGCGGCGGATACGGGACAAGAACGCCGGCTTCGACGACCCCGAGACCATCCGCCTGTATCTCGCCTGCGACCAGGCAGTCGACTGGGACCCGTCCGATCCGCGCCTGGACCGGCTCATCGACGACCTGGACGCATGGGAGATCGCATACGGGCGGGACAGGGGCCGTCCGGACGGCCTGGAGCTGGTCTTCTCCCGGATCGTCGAGGCGTCCCCGGCGTGGCAGCGCGTCGTGGAGGCACTCGCCCACCGCGCCCGACAGCGCCGGCAACGGGCAGGAGGGTGAAGCCGGCGCCCCGGTCATGTCCTGATACCGCGACGGCGCTTACCGCGACGAGGCTCCGACCATCGGGCTGCGACCTCGTGGTCCGCGGCGGCTGATCCGGGCCTGGTGCCGGCACTGACGGCGCCATCGGGGCGAGCGCGGGACATGCCCGCGGCGGACACCCGCGGGGGAACCGGACGGCGCCGCCCGGCGTGAGTTCCCTCTGACACCAAGACGGCCCACAACGGGTCGGCTGCAAACGGGGGTTGACCTTCATGCGATCCGCTGCGCGTCCCGACACGCACCCTCCCGCGGCGCTCCGCCGCGCCCGATCCCGCCGCACGAGACTCGCGGGCCCCCTGCTCGCCGCGGGCCTGCTGCTGGCCGCCACCGGGTGCGGCTCCGACGGGGACTCCGGGACGCGGCCGGGTGCGGCCGGTGCCTCGAAGGGCGGCACGGCGGGCCCGGAGCCCGCCGGCGCCTCGTCGACCGTCGGCCTCAAGGTCTGCTCCCTGGTGGACTTCCAGCCGTTGCTGGAGACCGTTCAGGGGAAGTTCTCGGTCGCGCCGAAGGACATCAAGCCGGGTTACGGCTCGGATCCCGGCGGCCCGCAGTGCCCGGCGCAGCTCGCCCGTCGGGACGGGCGAACCGACTTCACGGGCCAGCTCCACCTTTCCGTGGTGCCCTACGGCAGCGAGAAGGAGGCGTCGGGCAGCTTCGACTGGCGTATGGCCGGCGTCAGGAAGGGCCAGGGAGTCTCCGTTCGGAATCTGGACGGTGCCTGGGCAAAGGGCACCCTGGCCAGTGGGGGCTCCAACAGCAGCCGGATCTCGTACGCCCTGCTGCGGGACGGCTCCCTGCTCTACAAGGCCCAGCTCACCTGGCAGGCCATATCCGGCACCAAGGACATCGGCTTCACCGCCGCTGACGTCGACACACGGATCGTCGACCTCGTCAAGGAGCTCTACACCGCGGTGAATCCCGGGAAGGGCGCCGCGGACGGCTCCTAGCCAGGGCCGCGGCCCGCCCACCGGTATGACCGGAGCCCGTGCGGCCCTCCGGCCGCAGCGACAGCCCTCGGGGTGGCGTAGTCGGCCGTGGTGGCCGCCGACGCACGCGGGTGACCCCCGCCCTCCCGCGCCCGGGCGCTTCCGCGCCCTGGGCCGCGGGGGGCGACGCGATCAGCGGCCGGTGGGCAGGTTGGCGCCACCGGTGCAGTCGAGCACCACGCCGGTGATGAAGCTGTTGGCGGCCATCATGTGAATGGCCCGCGCCACGTCCTCGGACTGGCCGACCCGACCGACTGGCGTGATGGCGGCGACCCCGTCGAACAGCGCCTGGCGCTGCTCGGCCGGAACGCGGTCCCACCAGGGGGTGTCGATGACGCCGGGTGAGACCGCGTTGATCCGCAGCGGCGCCAGCTCGACCGCCAGCGGCGGAACCATCGCCTCCAGGGCGCCGTTGAGCGCGGCCAGTCCCGCGGTGCCCGGGAAGGCCGCGCGGGCGGAGGAGGCGGTGATCAGCGTCACCGATCCGTCCTGGCGCAGGTGCGGCAGCGCGGCCTTGAGGATGCGGACCTGCGGCCAGAACTTGGCGTCGAATCCGGCCGCCAGCTCCTTCATGTCCAACTCGGCGAAGGGGCCGCCGCCCGCGGCGCCGGTGACCGCGACGACCAGGTGGTCGACGGTGCCGCTCTGGGCGAAGAAGGCGTCGATGGCGCCCTGATCGGTCGCGTCCATCCGGTAGCCGGTGGTCTTGCCGCCGATCCGGGCCAGGGCCGCGTCCAGCCGGTCCTGGTTGCGTCCGGTGATGACGACCTCGGCTCCGTCCGCCGCGAAGGCCGCGGCGGCGGACTCGCCGACACCAGAGCTGCCGCCCATTACAACGACACGCTGCCCGGTGAACACGGAAGGTGAACTGTTCGACGCGCTCATGGTGTTGGCCCCTGCCTTCTACGGGTATGTCCGTGCGGTCATCTTGTCGAGACTGCTGGTTTCGACAAGAGTTTGTACCGAGACTGTTAGTCTCGTCAAGGGGGTAAGGGGAGAGGAAGGAGCGTCCGCAGGGTGCGGGACGAGAAAGGCATGGACGTGACACCACCGCGCATGGAACGGCCGCACACCGGGCGGCGCCGCAACGAGGCAGCACGCCGGGCCATCCTGGATGCCGCCCTCCGGCTGCTGACCGAGTCCGACGGCACACCGGTCACCGTCGACGCCATCGCCCGCGCCGCGGGTGTCGGGAAGCAGACCGTCTACCGGTGGTGGCCCTCCAAGGGGGCAGTCCTCCTCGACGCCCTCATCGACCAGGCCGGACAGGAGGTGCCCTCGCCGGAGACCGGCTCACTGCGTGATGATCTCCACGCCTTCATCACCGCCACGTTCGACGGCGCCCAGCGCCCGCCCAGCGCCCCCGCCCTGCGCGCACTGGTCCGGGAAGCCGCTCACGACGTGCACCTGGCCGAGATGATGCGCGCCTTCACCGCCACACGCCGAGCCGCCCTCCAGGACCTGCTGGCCCGCGGTCGCGACGGCGGCGAACTCCCCGAGGACGCCGACCTCGGCCTGATCATCGACCAGATCTACGGCGTCTTCTGGTACCGCTTCCTCCTCGGCCACGCCCCCCTCGACCACGCTGCCGCCGACCGCCTCACCGACTCCGTGCTCAGGGGCCCGGTCTCGTAACCGATGATCCTTGCGCCCGGGGCGCGGCTACCAGTCGATGTCGTCGAGCTCCGGCTCCGGCTCCGGCTCCAGGTCGGGCTCGGGGCCCGGCTCCCCATCCGGTTCGCCGACCGGAGTGGCCGAGACCGCGGTGGCGACCGGCACGGCAGCGCCCGCCGGGGCCGCGGCCGCGGCCGTGCCCGCGACGGAAGCCGAAGCGGTGACGGAAGCCGAAGTGGCGGAAGCCGCCGGGGGCTCCGCCACCTCCTGCGGGCCCTCGGCCAGCAGGTCGAGGATCGGCTGGCCGTACTTGGCCAGCTTGTTCTCGCCGACCCCGTTGACCGTGCCCAGCGCGTCGAGGGTGGTCGGGGCGAGCGTGGCGATCTCCCGCAGGGTCGCGTCATGGAAGATCACATACGCCGGGACGCCCTGCTCCTTGGCGGTCGCCGCCCGCCAGGCGCGCAAGCTCTCGAAGACCGGCACCGCCGCCTCCGGCAGATCGACCGGGACGGCACGGCGGCCCTTGCCCGTCTGCGCCGCCCTGTCCTTCCCGGCCGCCCGGGCGGTGCGCTCCGGGTCGCGGCGCAGCTTCACCGCGCGCTGCCCGGCCAGCACCTCGCCGCTGCCCTCGGTGAGCATCAGGGTGTTGTGGTCGCCCTCCACCGCCAGCAGCTCGGCGGCCAGCAACTGCCGGGCCACACTGCGCCATTCGGCCTCGCGCAGCTCGGTGCCGGCGCCGAAGGTCCTCAGCTGGTCGTGGTCGAACTGGATCACCTTCGCGGTCTTCCTGCCCAGCAGGATGTCCACGATGTGCAGCACGCCGAACTTCTGCTTCCGCTCCCGCCACAGCCGGGACACCGCGGACAGCAGCTTCTGCGCCGCCACCGTGCCGTCCCAGGTCTCGGGCGGCGCCAGGCAGGTGTCGCAGTTCCCGCAGGCCGTACTGGGCTCGCCGAAGTAGTTGAGCAACTGCACCCGGCGGCACTCCACGGTCTCGCACAGCGCCAGCATCGCGTCCAGGTGGGCGGCCAGCCGGCGGCGGTGCGCGGGGTCGCCCTCGGACTGCTCGATCATCCTGCGCTGCTGGACCACGTCCTGGAGCCCGTACGCCAGCCAGGCGGTGGACGGCTGCCCGTCGCGGCCGGCGCGCCCGGTCTCCTGGTAGTAGCCCTCCACCGACTTGGGCAGGTCGAGGTGGGCGACGAAGCGGACGTCGGGCTTGTCGATGCCCATGCCGAAGGCGATGGTCGCCACCATCACCAGACCGTCCTCGCGCAGGAACCGCGCCTGGTGGGTGGCGCGGGTCGCCGCGTCCAGGCCCGCGTGGTACGGCAGCGCCGCGATCCCGTTCTCGGTCAGGAAGGCCGCGGTCTTCTCCACCGAGGCCCGGGAGAGGCAGTAGACGATGCCCGCGTCCCCGGGGTGCTCGCTGCGGAGCAGGGACAGCAGCTGCCGCTTGGGGTCGTTCTTGGGCGCGATCCGGTACTGGATGTTGGGCCGGTCGAAACTGGCCACGAAGTGCCGGGCGTCCTGGAGCTTGAGCCGGGAGGCGATCTCGGTGTGGGTGGCCTCGGTGGCCGTCGCGGTGAGCGCGATCCGGGGCACCGTGGGCCAGCGCTCGTGCAGCGCGGACAGGGCGAGGTAGTCGGGCCGGAAGTCGTGGCCCCACTGCGCCACGCAGTGCGCCTCGTCGATGGCGAACAGCGCGATCTCGCCCCGGTCGAGCAGTGACAGCGTGGACTCCACCCGCAGCCGCTCGGGTGCCAGATAGAGCAGGTCCAGCTCACCGGCGAGGAACTCCGCCTCCACCAGCCGCCGCTCGTCCAGGTCCTGGGTGGAGTTGAGGAAGCCGGCCCGTACGCCGAGTGCCTTGAGCGCGTCGACCTGGTCCTGCATCAGCGCGATCAGCGGGGAGACGACAACGCCGACACCCCTTCTGACCAGCGCCGGAATCTGGTAGCACAGCGACTTCCCACCGCCGGTGGGCATCAGCACCAGCGCGTCGCCGCCGCCCGCCACATGCTCGATGATCTCCTGCTGGTCGCCGCGGAAGGCGTCATAGCCGAACACGCGGCGCAGCACCCGCAGGGCGTCGCTCGAAACGGAGGTACCGGCCGGGTCGGGGGGCGTCATCCGGACAGTCTACGAGGGGCGGGGCGCCCGGCGGCGGCCGATCTCCGGAATCCGGACACCGCCCAGGCGGTGCCCCGGCGGCCGCGGCCCCTGCGGTGACCGGCCAAGGCCCCCGGGCTCCCGGGTGCGCACTTCGGCCCGGCTACGCCCCGGCCGCCCCCTCGCCCGGGACCGCAGGTGCCCTCTCGCCCGCCGTCCCGGCCGACCGCTCACCCTCCTCCGGGTGCTCCGCGAGGCGGCGGATCATGCGGCGCAGCTGCTCGGTGTAGCGTTCCTGGAACTCCGGGGAGTCCGGTTCGAGGCCGAAGATCCGGCGTACCGCGTGCGGCATGACCGCCGGTGCCGAGACCGCGCCGATCATCAGCAGCATCACCGAGGCCGGATCCAGGTCGGCGGCCAGTTCGCCGGCCGACTGCCGCCGCTCCAGGTCGGACAGGTCCTCCTGCTGCTCCTCCCAGACGTCGCCGGTCAGCGCCCGCCAGGCGTTCAACCGGGTGCCGCGCGGGTCGGCGAGGGCGTGGCGCAGATAGCGGACGACGACCTCGTCGAGCGGCACCCCAGGGTCGTTGAACTCCGCCTCCTTCTCCAGCCACTGGAGGTTGAGCGCCTGGTAGAGCCCCTCCTTGCCGCCGAAGTAGTAGTTGATCAGCTGCTTGTTGAGCCCGGCCCGGTCGGCGATGTCCTGGACCCGGGCGCCCGCGAAGCCCTTGGCGGCGAACTCCTCCAGGGCCGCCTCCAGCAGCAGCCGCCGTGACCGCTCGGCGTCGAGCTTGCGCTCATCGGGGGCGGGGGCGCGGCGAGGCCGCCTGGGCTGCGGCTGCGGAGATGACGTTCGGGTCATCGGCCAAGGTTATCCAGCAGGTCAGCCAGGAGACTGAGGCCATCATCCAGATATTTGTTTGACAAGTTCATCCGTCTGGTTGAACCATGGGCTGGCGCGAGCGTGACCGATCGCGCTCGGGGAACACGGGGAAGCCGTACGGGGAGGCAATGTCATGATCGTCGTCACCGGAGCCACCGGGAACGTGGGCCGGCATGTGGTGCGTGAGCTGGCCGAGTCGGGTGTCCGGGTGTGCGCCCTCAGCCGGGACCCGGCGAACGCCCGAGTGCCCGCCGGAGTGCAGGTGGCCAGGGCCGGCGACCTGCCCATGTGCGATGTGCGGGCGGTGTTCCTCAACCCGGCGGTGATCTGGCAGGACGGCCCCGAGGCCTTCCTGCGCCAGGCCGGCTGGCACGGCGTGCGGCGGGTGGTCACCCTGTCGTCCTCCTCCGCCGCCGCTCCGGGGCCCGACAACCCGATCGGCACCCACCACCGCGAGCTGGAGGCGGCCATCGAGGAGTCGGGCCTGGAGTGGACCCATCTGCGGCCGGGGGCCTTCGCGGCCAACGCGGCCATGTGGGCGGCGCAGGTCCGGGCCGGCGACCTGGTCCACGGCCCGTACGCGGAGGCGCGCTCGGCCCCGGTCCACGAGGCCGATATCGCGGCGGTCGGGGTACGGGCCCTGCTGGGCGACGAGCTGCTCGGGCGGACCCCGGTGCTGACCGGCCCCGAGCCGGTCACCCACGCCGAGCAGGTGCGGCTGATCGGCGAGGCCGTGGGCCGGCCGCTGCGCTATGTGGAGATCACCCCGGAGGAGGCGCTGGAGCGGATGACCGGCGGGCACCTCACCAGGGAACTCGCGTCCTCGCTGCTGCGGATCTACGCGGATTCGGTCGACGGGCCGGTCGAGGTCTCCCCGGAGATCGAGCGCATCACCGGCCGCCCGGCCCGCTCCTTCGCCACCTGGGCCCGTGAGCGGGGCCCGGAACTCTTCGGCTAGCGGAGGCTTCCCAGGCGGTTCGGGGTCACGGGGGAGCCCCGGACCGCCGGGGCGGGGTCCCGCGTCGAGGGGCGGTCCCGCGTCATGGTGGGTGCCGGAGCCACCGGGAACCCGGAGCCGGGACCGGAGCCACCGGGAACCCGGAGCCGGGACCGGAGCCACCGGGAACCCGGAGCCGGGACCGGAGCGTCGGGCGCGGGTCTCGCGCTGAAGCGCCGAGCGTGCCCGAGAGTCCCCGGGGAGCCGCCGGGGCGAGGCCCGGCGTCGGGGGGTGGATTCCCCAACCGCTGGAAAACCCCTCGCGACGCCGCAGGTGACACCGTCAGGAGGCGGTCTTCCGCCTCGACGCGGTCTTCTTCGCCGGGCTCTTGGCGGCCGCCTTCTTGGCGCCGGTCTTCCCGTCGCCCCCGGCCGCGGTCTTGCGGGCGCCACTCCCGCGGGCACCGGAGGCGGTCTTCTTGCCGGAGGACGCCGCCTTCTTGCCGCCGCGCCCGCCACCCCCGCCGGACGCGGTCTTCGCGGCCCCCCGCAGGGCGGTGACGGTGGCCTCGGCCGCCTCCTCGCCCTCCTCCTCGGCCTCGCCCCGCGCCTTGCGGGCGGTGCGCACGCTGTCCTGGAGGGCGGCCATCAGATCGACGACCTTGCCGCCGGCCGCCCGCGGCACGGGCTCCGCCGCCGGGGCGGCGCCGGCCGCCTTGGCGGCCACCAGCTCCTCCAGGGCCTCGTGGTAGTCGTCGTGCAGGGACTCCAGCTCGACCTCGCCCAGGGTCGCCATCAGGGTGTCCGCGAGGTCGAGTTCGGCGTCCTTGACGGACACCTTGACCGTGGGGGCCATCCCGGCGGTGTTCCGTACCTCGTCCGGCCAGACCAGCCGGTGCATCGCGATGGTGTCGCCGACCACCCGCAGCATGCCCAGGCGCTCCCGCCCCCGGTGGGCGTACTTGGCGATGGCGACCTTGTCGCTGCGCTTGAGCGCCTCCCGCAGCAGTACGTACGGCTTGGCGGCGGCGACCCCGTCGACGCCCAGGTAGTAGGCGTCGGCCATCTGGAGCGGGTCGATGTCACCGGCCGGCACGAACGCCTCGATCTCCAGGGTGTGCGTGGTGGGCAGCGGCAGCGCGGCCAGATCGTCGTCGGTGATCGGCACCAGGCTGCCGTCGGCGTCCTCGACGGCGCGGCCGATCTCCTGGGCCTCGACCTGCTCCTCCTCCAACTCGCACACCTTGCGGTAGCGGATCCGCCCGTTGTCGGCGGTGTGGATCTGCTTGAAGGCGACCGAGTGGTGCTCCGAGGTAGCCGGGTACATCTTGATCGGGATGCTGACCAGACCGAACGAAATCGTCCCATTCCAAATGGATCGCATCATTGATCCCTTTCATGAGATTCTTATCGTATGTCGCCGATCACCGAGGTGGAGGGGCGACGCCTCGCCCTCCGGAACCTCGACAAGGTCATCCACCCGGCCACCGGCACCACCAAGGGCGAGCTGCTGCACTACCTCGCGGCGACCGCCGGCGCACTTCTGCCGCATCTGTACGGGCGCCCGCTGGCCTTCCTGCGCTACCCGGACGGGCCCGACGGCGAGAAGTTCTTCACCAAGAATCCGCCGCCGGGCACGCCCGGCTGGGTGAAGACCGCGGAGGTGCCGCGCCATGAGGGCCGTACCTCCCGGCAGGTGCTGATCCTGGACCTGGCCACGCTGATGTGGGCGGGCAACCTGGTGGTCGAGTTCCATGTGCCGATGTGGCGGGCCGAGGAGGGGTACGGCCAGGCCGACCGCCTGGTGTTCGACCTCGACCCAGGTCCCCCCGCCACCATCGCGGACTGCTGCGAGGTCGCCGTATGGCTGCGCGACCGGCTGGCCCGGGACGGGCTGCGGGCCTTCGCCAAGACCAGCGGCTCCAAGGGTCTGCACCTGCTGGTACCGCTGGAGCCGACCCCCTCCTCGCAGGCCTCCGCGTACGCCAAGATCCTCGCCATCGAGGCCGAGCGCGCCCTGCCGGGGCTGGCGCTGCACCGGATGAACCGGGCGCTGCGGCCCGGCAAGGTCTTCGTCGACTTCAGCCAGAACGCCGCCGCCAAGACCACCGCCGCGCCCTACACCCCGCGCGCCCGCCCCGAACCCACCGTCTCCACCCCCGTCACCTGGGAGGAGGTGGAGAGCTGCGAGGACCCGGGGCAACTCGCCTTCCGGATCGAGGACATCCCGGACCGACTGGCCCGGTACGGCGACCTGCTCGGCCCGCTGCTCAACCTCAACCGCGCCCGCCCGCTCCCCACGGCCTGACACCCGGACGGCCCGCATCCCCGCGCCCGCATGCGGAAGGGCCCTGACCGGGTGCGCGGGCAGGCGGGTGCGGGACATGATGCCGCCAGCCCCCGAGCGACCCTGGCGGCGACCGCTACTCCACCGTCACCCAGTCCATGCTGCGCCCCACCGCCTTCTTCCAGCCCTCGTAGCCCTCGGCCCGCTGCTCGGCCGTCCACCGCGGCTGCCAGCGCTTGGACTCGTGCCAGTGCGACCGGAGTTCATCGGTGTCCCGCCAGAAGCCGGTGGCCAGCCCCGCCGCGTAGGCCGCGCCCAGTGCCGTGGTCTCAGCCACCACCGGGCGGCTCACCGGCACGCCCAGCACATCCGCCTGGATCTGCATGCACAGGTCGTTGGCGGTGACCCCGCCGTCCACCTTCAGCACGTCCAGATGTACGCCGGAGTCGTGCTCCATCGCCTCCACCACGTCCCGGCTCTGGTAGCAGATGGCCTCCAGGGTGGCCCGGGCCAGGTGTTCGCAGGTGTGGTAGCGGGCCAGGCCCAGGATCGCGCCCCGGGCGTCGGAGCGCCAGTACGGGGCGAACAGCCCGGAGAAGGCAGGTACGAAGTAGATGCCGCCGCTGTCCTCCACCGCCGCTGCCAGCCGCTCGCTCTGCGCCGCGTCCGTGATGATCTTCAGCTGGTCGCGCAGCCACTGCACCGCCGCGCCGGTCACCGCGATCGAGCCCTCCAGGGCGTACACCGCCGGGGCGTCCCCGAACTGGTACGCCACCGTGGTGAGCAGGCCGGCCTCGGAACGCACCAGCTCGGTGCCGGTGTTGAGGACCAGGAAGTTGCCGGTGCCATAGGTGTTCTTGGCCTCGCCGGGGGAGAAGCACACCTGCCCCACGGTCGCCGCCTGCTGGTCGCCCAGGAGGGCCGCGATCGGGACCGCGGACCGCAGCGGCCGGGAGGTGCGGGCCTGCCCGTACGCCTCGGGGTGCGCGGACGGGTGGATCGTCGGCAGCATCCTCCGCGGGATGCCGAAGAGCGCCAGCAGCTCCTCGTCCCAGTCCAGGGTCTCCAGGTCCATCAGCATGGTGCGGCTGGCGTTGGTGACATCGGTGGCGTGCACCCCGCCGTCCGGGCCGCCGGTCAGGTTCCACAGCACCCACGCGTCGGTGTTGCCGAAGACCGCGTGGCCCCGTTCCGCGGCCTCCCGCAGCCCCGCCACGTTCTCCAGCAGCCACTGGATCTTCCCGCCGGAGAAGTAGGTGGCTGGCGGCAGCCCCGCCTTGCGCCGGATCAGTGCCCCGTGCCCGTCCCGTTCCAGGGCCGCGGCGATGGTGTCCGTACGAGTGTCCTGCCACACGATGGCGTTGTAGTACGGGCGCCCGGTCCGCGGATCCCACACCACCGTCGTCTCACGCTGGTTGGTGATGCCGATGGCGTGCAGATCGGTGGGGGACAGCCCGCAGGCCCGGAGCGCGTTCTGGATCACGGTGTTGCTGCGCTCCCAGATCTCCACCGGGTCGTGCTCCACCCAGCCCGAGCGGGGCAGGATCTGCCGGTGCTCCAACTGGTGCCGGGCCACCTCGTTCCCGTCATGGTCGAAGATCATGAAGCGGGTGCTGGTGGTGCCCTGGTCCACCGCACCGACGAACTCTGGCATCGCCGCCGCCTCTCGTGCTGCCGGGTCGGGTTGGGTCGGGTCGGATCGGGTCAGGACACGTCGGGGGTGCGGCCGATCTCCTGCATCCCGGGGACCGGGAGGAAGCGGCCGATGAAGAACCTGTACAGGGCCGCTCCGATCGGGCCGCCGATCAGCGGGCCCACGATCGGCACCCACCAGTACAAGTTCCCGTACTGATCTCGCCACGCCGAGTCGTAGCCGGTGAGGTACTGCGCCAGCCGGGGACCGAAGTCGCGGGCGGGGTTGATCGCGTACCCGGCGTCCGACCCCAGGGCCATCCCGATCACCACCACGATCAGGCCGATGATGAACGGCCCCAGGTTGGCACCCGGCGGGGTGTTGAGCAGGTCGGTCACCGCGAGGATCAGCAGCATCAGGGCCGCGGTGCCGATGATCTGGTCGCGCAGCGCGCCCCACTCGCTCACCGGGAGCGTCCCGTTGCCCGGCAACGTGGAGAAGACCCCCTGCGTCTTGAGGGTGTGCCCGGGGTCCGCCGCGGCCAGCACCTCGGTGTAGTTCCAGCGCACCAGCAGGGCCGCGGTGAAGGCGCCCGCCGTCTGCGCCACCCAGTACGGCAGCACCTTGGCGTAGGGGAAGCCCTTGAACATGGCCAGCGAGAGGGTGACCGCGGGATTGATGTGCGCGCCGCTGAGCCGCGCCGCGACATAGACCCCCATGGTGACCCCGAGCCCCCAGGCCCAGGCGATGCTGTCGTGGTTGCCCAAGGAGCCACCGGCCAGGATGCCGCCGGTGACGACCTGCGCCACCACACCGCAGCCGAAGAGGATCAGGACAAGGGTGCCCAGGTACTCCGCGGCCAACTCGCCGATCAGTCCTGAGCGCTTGGCCCATGCCGTCTGCCGGGTCATGGCTACCCGCTTCCCGAGGGGACCGGAGGGGACGCGCCGGCGATCCGGGACACGTCCCGACCATCCTCCGCGCATCCGCCCCGGCCCGCCCGCGGAGTACGGCCATCGGCATGAGCGCCGAGCCTCGGGACTCAGGTGGGGAGCCGCCTGACGGCACGGCTCAGGTGGGGAGCTGCTCGACCGCAGGGCTCAGGTGGTGGCGCTCACCCACACGCCCACCCGATACCGCTCGACGCCGTGCGGTACGGCTCAGGTGGTGCCGCTCACCCCCATAGCCCAGCCGATGCCGCTACCCGACGCCGCTCGGCCTGTCGCTGATCCGGCGCCGCTCACTCACGGCCCAGCCGTACCACTCGCCCCACGGCTCGGCCGACGCCGCTCAGCCCCCGCTCAGCCCTCGACCCTCGGTGACCAGGCGGCATCGCCGTTCGGGAACTGGTACCCCGGGCGTCCGTGCTCCCCGCTGGTACGGAACGGCCTGCCGCGGTCGTCGATGCGCAGCGTGCCGTGCCGGTCGCCGCTGGACCACTCCAGCTCCAGGTACCAGCGCACCTGGTGGGAGGAGGCGCGGGCCGTGACGAACAGGACCTCCGGATCGCTCTCGCTCACCTTGTACGGGAAGTCCCGCTGGCCGCGCGCGGGCTTGGCGGTCGGCCGTCCCGCGTCCAGATCGATGTCGAAGGCCGCGCTGTCGACACTCCCGCCGCAGCCGACGCCCATGGTGTAGCTGTTCCAGGCCAGCGGCGCACTGGTCTCCACCGTGCGCACATGCAGCGCCTGGAGCACCACGGTGTCCTTGCCGGTGCCCTGCACCGTGAGCTGCAACCGCTGCTCCTCCGCGGAGACCGCGTTCAGCGCGTTCACCCAGCCCGGCGCGTCCTGCTCGGTGGGCGGTGGCGGCACCTCGGCCGCCGGGCGGTCCATCAGGTAGTGCTGGCTGCACGGGGTGTCCCAGTCGTACGGACGGGTGGCCACCGTCAGTGGCACCGGACCGTCCCGCCGCCCGGTCTTGCCCGCGGTCTGCCCGGGCGTGCCCGACCGCTTGCCGTCCGAGGTGGCGGTCGCGTGGACCGAGGCGGACGGTGAGGCGGACTTGCTCGCCGAGGCGGACGGCGAGGCGGAACGGCCCGGCGCCCTGGACTTGCCCGTGGGAGCACCCCCGAGCTCTCCGGCGGTGGGCGCGGTACGGGCCGAGTCCCGCGACCGCCGCTGGTCCGCCCCGTCGTCCGACCCCGCCTGCACCGCGAAGGCCGCCCCGCCGAGCACCACCATGGCCCCCGCCGCCGCGAGCACCACCCGCGCCCGCGACATCCGCCGCCGCGGGTTCCGCGGGGGTGTGACGCCGTGGGCCTCGGACCCGCCGGCACCCCGACCCGTACCGCTCGCGGCACCGGCCCCACTCGCCGTACCGGTACCGGCGCCGGCGCCGGAATCCGTACCCGAGCCCACTCCCGCGACCGGGGCCGAATCCGTACCCGTACCGGCCTCCGCGCCCGGGACCGCACCCGTACCCGAGCCCACTCCCGCGACCTGGGACGAACCCGTACCCGCCGCCGCGTCGCCGGCCGTAGGCACCCCCGCGGCGGAGACCGCACTCGCCGCCGAAGCCTGGTGGGCCGGCGCCCCCTTCGGCGTCCGGCCGCGGGCCGCGTCCGCCAGGATCCAGCGGCGGTGTGCCTCGATCAGTTCCTCAGGGGTCGCCTTGCAGACCCTGGCCAACCGCTCCACGGGGGCGTAGTCATGGGGGACCGCCTCACCCTTGCAGTAGCGGTGCAGCGTCGAGGCGCTCATGTGCAGTCGCTTGGCGAGCGCTCCGTAGCTGAGCCCCGAACGCTCCTTCAACTTCCGCAACAGCTCCGCGAACTCGGCCGTCTCCTCAGCCGCCCCCACCGTGCCTCCATCCCATTCGTGCATTCGAGGGGAGAGTTGTTTCCCCAGGTCAAGGCCAATGCGGGCGTCCCAGTGCGCCAGTTTCCCGGGAGTTGTGGCGGATGGGACGGACTGCCGCACAAGCTGGGACCAATCCAAGCACGTCGCCCTGGGCAACCGGTCGAGCGGCGCGCCTTCCTCCACGTGATTCGAACAGGGGACTGCTTCGTCATGTCTGCGACCACCGCCCGTACCCGCGTCCGCCTCCTCGCCGCGGCCACCCTCGCGCTCGCCTCCTTCTCCCTCACCGCCTGCCAGGACGGTGGCAGCGGCACCCGCAGCGAGGGCCGCGCGAACACCGCCCACCAGAGTGCCGCCCCCGCCCACTCCGCCAAGGACGCCGAAGAGGCGCCCGCCGCGGCCAAGGACGACCGCGACGGCACCGGCAGCCAGAAGACCGGCCAGACCGGCCAGTCCGGCCAGTCCGGCGGGAACGCCGGGGACAGCGGGACGGCCGCGGCGAAGCCCCCGGCCCAGGCAGCCCCCGCCAGGACGGACCGGGGCAACCGCGGCTCCGGCACGGCCACCACGTGCACCAGCGCCAACACCAAGGTCACCGTCACCCAGGTCAGCCGGCCGATCAACCATCTGCTGCTCACGGCCACCAACACCGGCACCGCGCCCTGCTACGCCTACTACGCCCCGTACCTCCGCTTCGACGACGCGCAGGCGGCCACCGCGTTCAACGAGGACAGCAAGCCGCAGGCCGTGGTCACCCTCAAGCCCGGGGAGTCCGCCTACGCCGGCATCCGCACCTCGGCCGCCGACGGTGGCGCGCAGCACGGCATCACCGCACAGCGGCTCGGCGTGTCCTTCGCCAACCGCGACCAGGACGGTTCCGTCGGCGGCAGCACCAACCTGACGCTGCCCGGTGGAGGTGTGTACGTGGACGACAGCGCGGAGGTCACCTACTGGCAGACGTCCATGGACGACGCCCTGATGTGGTGATCCGCCGGTGGGGCGCGGAGAATCCCGCCGCCCATGCGAAAGGTCCCTCCCGCCGGGTGGCGGAAGGGACCTTCACTGGAGCGCCGAGCAGGCCTTGCACCTACATCCCTCGTTTGGAGACGAGTATCTTTCCTTAGACGACCGACGCATCAACCCCCGCCCCTCGGGGCGGCGTTGCGAGATCAACTTTAGCCCATCGGGGGCCCGGTGGCGAACCGACCCCGCAGCCCCCGCCCTCTTGCCCGCATGTCGGGGCCGATCGGAAGATCAGCCCATGACCACGGAGCTGACTCCCGCCCAGGACCTGCCGCCCGGCACCGCGTTGCGCCACCCCACGGAAGCGGACCACGCCCGCCTGCAGGTGGCCCTCACCGAATGGTGGGGCGGCCTGGGCGGAGAGGTGGGGTCCATGCAGCGCCGGCTCATGGTGCCCCGGCTGTTCCTCCAGCACTTCGCCGACACCAGTTTCTGGGTCGAGGACGCTGACGGCAGCCTCCAGGCGTTCCTCATCGGCTTCCTGTCCCAGACAGATCCGCGGACCGCCTACATCCACTACGTCGGGGTGCACCCGGAACGGCGGCGCAGCGGTCTGGGCAGCGCCCTCTACCACCGCTTCTTCGCGCTGGTCCAGGAACACGGCCGGGACCGGGTGCGCTGCCTCACCGGCCCCAACAACCTCAACTCCATCGCCTACCACCAGCGCATGGGCTTCCGAGTGGAGCCGGGGGAGCGGACCGAGGACGGCGTCCCGGTGCAGCCGGACTACGACGGGCCGGGCCTGGACCGGGTCACCTTCGTCCGCGACCTGTGACCCCGGACCGGACGCGCCGACCCGAGTGCTCCCGGACCGCTGCCAGGCTCACGGGCGCATCCGGGCCCCCTTGAGCGGGCCGGCGGCGGACGGCCCCGACCAGGTCGACCCGCTGCTGCGCCGACACGTCGGACAACCGCACCAGGCCCTCGCCGACCGGGGCGACGAACCGGAGGCGGCGAGCCGCCTGGCCCGCATCACGCAACGGCTCCGCCCGGCGGAGGTGGCGGCGGTCACCGGCTTCCACGACCAGCCCCACCCGACCGGCCACTTCAAACGCCTGATGGGCACCACCCCCGGGCGCTACTCCCGCGGGCACCCCGCTCCCGGGCGGCGTCCCTGACCCCGACGGACAGCGCGGCACCCCGGGTCGTACTCGGCGACGAACAGCGCCTGAACCTTCCCCCTCGGGCGAAATGACGAGAGGCTGGAGACAGAAGAAGGGGAGGCCATGACCGTAATCGTGGGGCTCGTACACAACGGGCGAGTACATCTGGGCGGAGACTCGGCCGGAGTCTCGGGCTTCAGCATCACCGTCCGCCGTGATCCGAAGATCTTCCGCAACGGCCCCTATGCCATGGGATTCACCACCAGCTTCCGCATGGGGCAGCTGCTGCACCACGCGTTCAAGGCGCCCAAGCCCAAGGGCGACCTGGACCGCTTCATGACCACCGTCTTCGTGGACGCACTGCGCAGTTGCCTCAAGGACGGCGGCTGGGCCCGCAAGGAATCCGACCAGGAGCAGGCCGGGACGTTCCTGGTCGGCATACACGGCCGCCTGTTCACCGTCCACGACGACTACCAGATAGCCGAGCCCGCCGACGGATACGCCGCCGTCGGATGCGGTGACGAATACGCCCTCGGGGCACTCCACGCCACCGCGAACCTGGACCTCAAGCCCCGCAAACGCCTGACCCTGGCCCTCGAAGCCGCCGGCTACCACAGCGCCGGAGTCTCCGCCCCGTTCACCTACACCAGCACCCGCAAGAACCCCTCCTGACCGGAGATCCCGAACCCACGGTGGAGCCAACGGACCGCACACAAGCCCCCGACCGCCACCTGAGGTAGGAGGGGGCGCCCGAAGCGCGATCGTTCCGGACCGCCACCTGAGTACGAGGTACGCCCCGAAGCACGACCGCTCCGGGGCGTACCCTCCGTTCACGCCTTGGCCGCTGCGACCGCCCCCTGGGCACGTGCCCAGAGCCGCTCCACGAAGGCGCATGCGAAGCCCGCCGCCGTGACAAGCAGGGCAAGGGAAATCCACCCGGCCTTGCCCCAGTTGACGCACATCGAGATGACGACGATCGGGGCCACCGCCTCGGCGAGGCCGTGTCCGAGCCCCATCACTCCCTGGTACTGGCCCTGGGCCTCCGGCTTCGCCAGGGCGAAGGAGAGCTCGAACGTCCCGGCCGCCTGCCAGACCTCGGCGGAGGCATGCACGACCACGCCGAAGGTGAGCAGGGCGAGTGCGCCCCAGGCGGCGGCGTCCTCTGCCAGCGCGATCGGAATCCACGCGACCAGGAACAGCGGGCCGGACAGCGCGAGCAGTCGCCCCGCGGACCGTGGTCCGTCAAGAGAGCGGGTCGCGGGCACCTGGGCCACCGTGACCAGAATCGACTCGAAGAAGAGGACGATGGCCGCCGTCCACCGTGGCGCTTCGGTGTGCTCGACGATCCACACCGGCAGCGCGGGGACAAGGACGAAGTACTGCACACTCGCGACCGAGGAAGCGGCGGTCAGCGCGAGGTAGGGGGCATCGCGCAGCGCCACCCAGCGCCGCTCCGTCGTGGCCGTATCCGAGTCCTGCCCTGAAGGGCGTGTCGGAGGGATGTGCGGTAGGCGGGCCAGGATGGCGGCGGCGATCAGGAAGGTGATCGTGTCCGTCAGGACCACGGCCACATAGGCCGGCCGCGTGTCGAAGGCCAGGACGACCGCCGCCCCGATCGTGCCGATCGCCAGCCCGACGTTGGTCACCGAACGCAGATACGAGCGCAGCCGCGCGCCCTTGCCCTCCTCGGCCAGCACGCCGATCATCGCGCCGCGCGCACCGCCGGTTCCCGCACGGCCGACGGCCGCGGCCGCGGCCACGACGATCAGGGGCCACAGGCTGTGGACGAAGAGGAGGCTGATGCTCGCCACGGCCTCCAGCAGCATGGATCCGATGACGACCTCACGCGAGCCCCGCCGGTCGGCCCAGTCGCCGATCAGGACTCCGGCGCCGAAGCCGCACAGCGAACCAGCGGTCAGGCCGATACCCGCCTCCGTGGGGCTCAGCCCGGCGGACCGGATGAGGAAGATCGTGCCCGCGGACAGGAAGATGCCCATGCCGATCGTGTTGACGACGGTCGACAGGGCCAACAGCCGCTGGCGAGAGTCCCGCGGACCGCGCAACGCGGTACGGATGTTGACCAGCGGCCTCATATCGCGCCGCCTCTCTCGCCCTGGGCCGCCGTCGGCCAGGCCACGGCATAGCGCCATGCGGCGTGCCGAGCATTCATGTCCCTACCCTCTCTCCTGCACTGCGGTGAACACGGACCTCTTCGACTCACCGGCCGTTCCCAGGGGGGGGATCCGTGGCTCGTCGCGTTCCGGCGGCCCAACCGGGGGCGTTCTCGGGGCAGACAGGCGCGCTTGACCCGCGGGCCACAGCAGCCCTATTCGCTGTCCGATGCCCCAGGGCAATTGCCGAGGCCCGGCGAGGGTGATGCGTTGGCTCCGGTGCCGTGTTCCGAGGTGCCTTTCACCTGGCCCACGGAACTCATCTACCGATCAGCGACGTCGCGGCCGGCCTCGAAGCCATGTACGGCGACGCCGCCCCGCACATAGACGGAACTGGTCGGAGACGCTTTTCCGTAAAGGCTCGCTCAGAATGGGCGATTGCCACGACCCGACGTACGGCCGGTGTTTGGCCCGTCCTCGAAATGGCATCGAAAACGCCCTGCCGATCCGCCTGTTCACCTCTCACAAGGCGCACGTTAAACTCCGACACCAATGTCAGAGTCAAGCCGTCAGAGAGCAGTTCGGCACATGCGGATGAAGGACATGGTCCGAAGCACTGGCGTCCACGAACGTTGCTGCGCTACTACGAGAAGCAAGGCCTTCTCGCGCCGAAGCGGCTGCCCAGCGGTTACCGGGAGTTCACCGATGCGGACGTGGAGACCGTCCGACGCATCCGCTGCCTACTGGCGGCTGGACTGTCCACGGCGCTGATCGCCCGAGTGCTGCCATGCCTTGAGGAAGACGAGAGCACCCGCATCGGCCCCACCTGCACCACCCTGGTCGGTCAACTGCGCCAAGAACGCCGACGGATGACCGAAGAGATCAAGGCCCTGCGAAGCTCCCGCGCCATGCTGGACTCGATCCTGGAAGCCGCACCCCAGGCCCCTGCCGAGCCTGCCTCGCCGGCGGGCTCGGCCGAATGAGCTTCCGGCACGTCGGGCAGTCCGTGGTGCGGTCGCAGGGCTGAGGCCTGGCTATCGGCGGCGGGCGCCCTCATCGGGCGGGGCGCTCGCGTCGAGGGTGTCCGAGCAGCGGGTCCGACGGCTCATCCTCATCGTGGCGCTGACCGGCGGACTCTCCGTACTGACGAAGGGCATGCCGGCAATGTGAACCGCCTCGGAGGTGATCGTTCCGAGGCCTTGGTGATGGTGCCCCCGGACGGTCGCCGTGGTTGCGGTACCCGGCTGCTGTCCAGCTGTGAGGGGTCCATGGCTGGGCCAAGTCCCTACCATCGCGCCCACCGCTGCAGCTTGCCGAGGACGCGCTCTTTGTGGAGCCGGGTTGCCGAGATTTCGCCCGAGCTCGTCATGAATGCCGTGATGGGGGTCCATCGCTGGCGCCCACTGCGAGTCGTCCATCTGACCGCCGGAAAGTCTGTGATCTCCGTGATGCTTTCTCGCGCGATCACACGCGTGCGCAGATATCCACGGATCACCAGCGTCGCGTGCTGGCATCTCACGCCGAGCCGATATCCCCTGACGGCGATCACCGCGAACCCGATCACGGCGAAACACGCCGCGAGTCGCGAAAGGGCGTCGTCGGCCTGCGCCACATATGCGATGCCCCCAGCCGCCGGACCCGCCCCGAGGGCGCTGTTCGCGAGACGGTTCAGCGTCAACGGCGACAGCTCCATGTCACTCCTCGTCTTCACCAGAGGCGGGTGGGCGAGCCTACCGGCAGCGAAGCGTGCCTCGGCGGCAGCGCTGGTTTGGACCTCCTCGCACCGGCCGGACTCGCGCCCCGCGTCGTGATGGAGATCCTGGGACACAGCCAGATGGATCGACCGCTCAAGCGGCGGTCCGGCCCTGGTCTCAGCCCTGGCCGGTCGCTGCCGTGGATGTCAGCCGTGGATGTCAGTTGGTGTGCAGTCCCGACTCGTTGTCTGTGGCCTGTGTTTCACTCTCTGGCCATGGACGAACAGGAACTGTTCGAAGCCGTTACCTCCTTGGTTCGGCCGGGCGGACGGGAATTGGTGTGCGGCCGGTCTGGTCACTCGGCGGGGCATGTGTGCCTGGCTGCTTCCGACGCAATCAACCTCTCCACTCTCCTCAAGGAGTTCAGCCGTCGGTACGGGCAGCTGCGCAACCTCGCCATGGGTGGTTACGCCGATCCGAAGGTGACCGAGCGGACCGGGCTGCCGCTCCTTGCTCCTTTCGCTGGGGAGCTGGTCGAGATGCGCGGATGGACGTCCGGCAGTCGGTGGATCGGCTGCGGTGTGGTCCGTACCGGGGACGGCGAACAGCTGGTGGTGCTCGTGGCCGAGCGGGCTGCGCCCTCGCCGGATGCACCGCCGGAAGAAGCTTCCTGGGTGGACCCTCTTCCTTGTGCCACAGGTGGGGACGCACGGGACGCGGCGCAGCTCTTGGGGGTGATCAAAGCGGAAGTGGGGGCTGAGCTGCCCGACGACTGTCGTACGTGGGTTCAGCGAGTGATCGAACTGACCGGGTGGGAACCGCTCGGGATCTCCGCCGACTGGGATGCGATCGAAGGAGAGCTGGGGGTCCCGCTACCGGCGGACTGCAAGAAGCTCTACGAGGCGTTCGGCGGCGGCACCTTCAGTGATTCCATCTCCTTTCTGGGGCGCGACGAGGGCGTCTCGTTCGACTTCCTGACACAGTGGCGGGTCTCCCTATCGGTCGACCAGGACAGCAATCTCGGAAATGTCTCCGCCGTCGATCCCTATGAGATCTACGCGCCGGGCGGCAAGGGGCTGGTTGCCTGGGGCTCCACCGAATGGGCCGACGAGTACTGCTGGCTGATCGACGCCGAGCGGCCAGGCGATTACCCCGTTCTTGCGCGGTCCCGTGACGGCGGCCCATGGCACTGGTACGACATGTCCACCTCCGAGTTCCTCTACCGCGTCCTTGCTGATGCCGAATTTCAACCTTTCGGGATCGCGCAGTACGACCTAGGAGCGACGTTCCAGCCCGGCTCCGGCGGCCCCTTCGACGGCCGGCCGCTCTGACGAGAGGCGGACCGTCTCACGTTTTGCGGACACGGCAGTGCCGGGTCGCGCCCCGCGTGGTGATGGAGATCCTTGAACAAGCCAGATCAGCATCACCATGGACGTCTACACCCACGTCGTCCAGGAAACCCAGTGCGAGGCCATGAGTCACATGGACCGGCTGGTCAGGAAGAGGTGTCCCGGTCGTCAGTGACCGTCGTCGTTGATGTCAGAAAGGCATGTCAAAGGCCCCGAACCATGATCGGTTCGGGGCCTTTTCGTTGGTGCCCCCGGCAGGATTCGAACCTGCGACACCCGCTTTAGGAGAGCGGTGCTCTATCCCCTGAGCTACGGAGGCAGGGGGTCGTAGGAAAATGCGCGGAAATAGCAGAATGTCGCTATCTCGGACACATCGACCCACTCGGTGATGCGCCAACGGAGTGGCACACCGCCGTCAGTGTAGCGGGTGAGGGTGTGCGGGCGAGGGGGTTACCCCGCCCGGCACGGTGAGGACGGTTGTCCGGTCGGCGTGCGGGCGAGGGGTCACCGGCGCTGCTGACCTGCTGCGCCCATGGCGATGGAGCTGATCATCCAGGCCAAGCGGAGGCCGTGGGCAGGGCTCCGCTTGGCCTGGATGATCAGCTCCATCGCCA
>NZ_SRID01000589.1 GCF_004684805.1 Streptomyces palmae | reverse complement strand
GCGGTGGACCGCCATGAACGGGAGCTGCTCCGCCGGTTGCTGACCGCGCTGCTGCGGGAGGACGCGTACGGGCTCGGCACCGGGGCGCGCGTGGTGGCGCGGGAGGACGGGGCCTGGACGCGGGTTCCGGCGCCGGACGGCGGCACCCTGCTGGTGCCGGTGGGGGAGGACGGGTTCCTGAGCGAGCTGGCGGTGCGCCGTCCACTGGTCGAGCACCACCCGCGGGGCGGTGGCCCACCGGCCGAGCTGACCACCCTGGACGCGGTGCTGGAGCTGCTGCGCCAGGCCGCACCGCCCGCCGAGCGGACCCGTTTCACGGCGTTCGCCGCCGAGTGCCGGGCCGAACTGGACGCGGCGCGCCGCACCGACACCCTCCGCCCCGCGCTGCTGCCCCGGCTGGCCCGACGGTACGGGGCCCGGCCCGCCGAGGACTGGACCGGCCTCACCGCGACCCTCGCCTACGACACGCTCGCCGCCTGGGAACCCCACCCGGTACACCCCGCCGGCCGCGCCCGGCACGGGCTCGGGGAAGACCAGCTGGCGGCGTACGCCCCCGAGTACCACCCCCGGTTCGCGCCGCGCTGGATCGCCCTGCCCAGGACCGCGCTCAGCGGGGATCCGGACCGGCTTCCCCGCTGGTGGCCCACCCCCGGCGCGCTGGGCCTGCCCGGCCTGGACCGCAGCCATCTGGCACTGCCGGCGCACCCGTTGACCGGGGACACCCTGCTGGCCGAGGCGCTGCGCGACACCGGACTGGCCGCCAAGGCCCGGATCGCCGAGCGGACCTGGCCACCGGTGCGGCCCACGCTCTCCATGCGGACCGTGGCCGTCCTGCACGACCCCGCCATCCACCTCAAACTGCCGCTGCCCACCGCCACCCTGGGCGCGCTCAACCGGCGCACCATCAAACCCGGCACCCTCACCGACGGGGCCGTGGCCCAGCGGCTGCTGGAAACCGTGCTGGACCGCGAGCCCGCCCTGGCCCGGGTGTTCCTGCCGGCAGACGAGACCACCTTCCTGCACGCCGGGCACGAATACCTGGCGGCCCTGGTCCGCCGCCATCCCGCCGGCCTCGACCGCTGCCGGATCGTCCCCGTCGCCGCCCTGCCGGCCACCGGGCCCGGCGGCCGGACCATCGCCGAGCACCTGGCCGACCACTACCACGACGGCGACCTGACCGCCTTTCTGGACGCCTACCTCGACGTGCTGCTCCCCCTCCACACCACCCTCTTCGGCTACGGCATCGCCCTGGAGAGCCACCAGCAGAACACCTCGCTGGTGCTGGACCGCGTCGACGGCGGACGGCCCCGACTGCGGCTCCTGGTCAAGGACCACGACGGGCCGCGGGTCCATCCGGGCCGGCTGGGGGCCGCGCTCGGCGACCCGGCCGCCGCACGGGCCCTGTGCGGCTTCGACGACCCCCGGATCCTCACCGAGCGGGACACCGCGCTCACCGATGTCTTCACCACCATCACCCTGCACCTGTGCGCCGCGGCCCCGTTGCTCGCCCTCCAAGGCCCCCGGCCCGGGAGGGCCGGCGCGGCCCTGGCACTGCTGCGCCGCCGGCTCGCGGAGGCCGTGGAGCGGCTGGACGGCAGACCCGGCGACCCCGGCCGGGTGCTGCGCGCCCGGGTGCTGGACGCCGACCGGCTGCCGATCAAGGCGATGGTGACCGCCGGCTCGCTCTACAGCAAGCAGCGCTCCGGTGCCGCGGACATCAACAAGCACTACACCAGCGGGCCGAACTACCTGCGGCCCTCCTCCCGGTGAGCCGCACCGCGGCCGGTGCCTCGCCGGCACCCCACCGCGCCCGCACATCACCCGAGCCCGCACCGGCACCCCATGCCGCCCGCACCGTCACCCGCACCTCGCCGCACCGGCACCCTCATGCCGCCCGGCACCGTCACCCGCACCCGCCCGCACCGGATCCGCACGCCGCCGCACCGGATCCGCACCGCGAGACCGCACGCCCCGCAGGAGCCGCCATGCCCTCATCCCGTACGTCCCTGCCCCAGCCGGCCGCCGCGGTCGACGCCGACCAGGCCGTCGCGCACACCCTGCTCAACTGCCTGCTGCGCGAGGTGTCGGCGAGGGAACGCCAGACCGCCGTCGCCGACGGACGGCTCCTGCTGCGTTTGCCCCGCACCGGTGTGCTGCTGCGCATCGCGCTGCGCCGCACCTCGCTGATCGGCGCCCACCGCTTCACCGGCCCGGTGAGCGAGCAGGACCCCCGCACCGGAGCGTGGACGGAGGTGCCCTGGCGCGCCCTGGCCGACCGCATCGACCGCGAACTGCGCCTGCGCACCGGGGTGTCCAACGACGAGTTCCTGTCCCAGGTCGCCTCCAGCCACGCGGGCGTCCGTGCCGCGCTGGCCCATCAGGCGGACCGGCCCGAGGAGCCCGGCGGGTCCGGTGACGCCGCCCGCCCCGGGCAGCGCGCGGACCCCTACCTCGCCTCCGAGCAGTCGCTCGTCTTCGGCCACCGCTTCCACCCCACCCCCAAGGCCCGTAC
>NZ_SRID01000588.1 GCF_004684805.1 Streptomyces palmae | reverse complement strand
CCCCAGCCCCTGGCACCGGCCAGCCGACCGACGTGATGGAGGTCGAGAACTCGAGCTGACACGGACTCCAGGGGCTGGTCCGGCCGTCAGCCGTCGGCGATGGCGACCCGGTGGCGGAAGGCTTCCGGGGCGCCGAGATGCTCGACGATCCAGGCGGCGATGGTGGCTCGGGTGGCGGTGCCGGCGCTGGGCAGCGGGTGGTCGTAGGCGATGCTCGGATTCGCGGCGGGCGGGCCGTCCTTGAGCATGGGTGCGCGGATGACCGTCCAGTTCGTGTCGGAGTCGGCGAGTACCGCCTCCATCCGGGCCAGGTCGCGGTGGATCTCCCGGTAGAGCCGGTCCACCACGAGCCGGGTCACCAGTCGTTGGGGGAACGGGAGATGGCCGCTCTCCAACCCCGCCGAGGACATCATCACCAGATGCCGCACCCCGCCGGCCTCCGCGGCGCTCACCAACTCACGCGCGCCGTCCGAGAAGACGGTGGTGGCGGCCCGACCGGTCGTACCGAGCGTGGAGACCACCGCGTCGTGGCCGGCGAGCGGCTCGTGCAGGGCGCCGTGCCGGTGGACGTCGGCCTGGGCGGTGAGCGGGGTGCCATGGGTGAACTTCGGCAGCCGGGCGGGTGTGCGGGCGACCGCGGTGACGGTGTGCCCGGCGGCGAGGGCGAGATCGACGACCAGGCGGCCGGTGCGGCCGGTGGCGCCGATGACGGCGAGCTTCATGGGGTCTCCGTATGGCGTTGGGGGCCCGGGAGGGCCGGATGTGGCTGATCGGGTCGTGACTCCAGCGGCTCCCGAGGAGTGGCCGTCCGGCTCTCCGGGGGCGCCATGAGCGCTGATGGGGAGGTGTGCGGCGTGCGCGGTCGCTGACCGCGGAGAGGGCGGCGGAGTGTTCCTCCTTGCGGATCTCGGTCCCGGCGAACGCTTGCCGATTCATTCAGACAGCCTGTATGACTGAAGCTAAGTGAAGCACACCACCGAGATCAAGGGAGCGGTAAGGCATGGGAGTTCAGTACCCCGACCTGATGGGCAAGGTCGTTGTGGTCACCGGCGGAAGCCGGGGCATAGGGGCCGAGACCGCGCGCTCGTTCGCCCGACAGGGAGCCTCGGTCGCGGTCCTGGGCCGGGACGAGGCGGCCTTGGACGCCGTCGCCGAGGAACTGCGGGCGGTCGGCTCCGGGCTGACCGGGGCGGATGCGGCCGGCGCCGGGGCGCTGGGCCTGGTCGCCGACTGCACCGACGCCGCGGCGCTCGCCCGGGCCGCCGCCCGGATCGAGGCGGAGCTCGGCCCGGTCGACGTCCTCGCGGCGTTCGCCGGTGGGGACGGCTACCCCGTGCCGACCGTCCAGGAGACCGAGGAGCACTGGCGGTCCGTGCTGGACGCCAACCTCACGGCCACCTTCCTCACCCTCCAGGCTTTCCTGCCGGGCCTGCTCAAGCGCGGCAGCGGCTCGGTGATCACCATGGCGTCCACGGCCGGCCGGCTGCCCAGCGGCTCCTCCGCCGCGTACGCGGCCGCCAAGGCCGGCGTGCTGATGTACTCCAGGCACCTGGCCCTGGAGCTGGCGGGTGAGGGCGTCCGCGTCAACGCGATCGCGCCGGGCGCGGTACGGACCGAGCGGACGGCCGCCGTCATGCCGCCCGAGGTGCAGGCATCGGTCGCCGCCGCACACCCGCTGGGCCGGCTCGGCGAACCCGCGGACATCGCGGCGGCCACCCTCTTCCTGGCCTCGGCCGCGTCCTCCTGGATCACCGGACAGACCCTGGACGTCAGCGGCGGACGGGTCATCGTCTGACCCTCCCGCTCCCGGCGATCGGAGATACTGCCTGTTCACAGGAGTCCAGCCCCCGCCGCGACGGCGGCGGGGGCGAGCGAGTGGAGGCGAGCGCGATGACCCCTCGGGCCTACCGGATGGGACAGCGGCAGGCGGACGTGGACGAGACACGCGTGCGGATCACCGACGCCGCGCGGGCACAACTCGCCGAGACGGGCGCGCTCTCGCTGGACGCGGTGGCCAGGCGGGCGGACGTCGCCCGGGCCACCGTCTACTACCAGTTCGGTTCGAAGACCGGCCTACTGGAGGCGGTCTTCGACGCGCTCGCCGCTCAGGGCGGGATGGCGCGGCTCGCCGAGGCCTTCACCCACCGCGAGCCCTGGTCCGCGGTGGACCGCTTCGTCGAGGTGATGGGTGGCTTCTGGGCGGTGGACCGCGTCTGCACCCGCCGGCTGCGCGCGCTGGCCGCCCTGGACGAGGAGGTCGGCCGGGTGATCGGCGAGCGCGACGCCCGGCGCCGCGAGGGCACCAAGGTCCTGGCCGGCCGTCTCGAGCGCGCACCGCGGGACGCGGCGACACTGCTGTTCGTCCTCACCGGCTTCGAGACCTTCGACGCGCTGGCGGGCGAGGAGGTCGGCCCGGACGGGGATCTGCGGGTGGCCATCCCGGCCGTGACCCGGCTGGTGCGGAGCGCACTGGGCGGACCCGCGGCCTGAACCACCGGGGGCACACGCCCCACGCC
>NZ_SRID01000587.1 GCF_004684805.1 Streptomyces palmae | reverse complement strand
CCCCGGCGGGCCCCCGCCGCCCCGGACCGCTGCGCTGGGTCGCCGACCTGACCATGGGCGCGCGCTTCGCGATGACCGGCGGCCGGGAGGGCTGGATCAGGACCCTCCTCACCGCCTTCGGCGTCGGCCTGGGCGTCACCCTCCTGTTCGTGGCCACCTCCGTACCGCATGTGCTGTCCGCCCGCGAGGACCGCACCCAGGCGCGCGACCCGTGGATCGCGAGCAGCACCGGCCTGGAGCGCGGGGCCACCACCCTGCTGTTCCGGCAGTCCTCCACCGCCTATCACGGCAAGGACATCAGCGGCCTGATCATCCGGCCCGAGGGGGCCGATGCCGCCACCCCGCCCGGCGTGCGGAAATTCCCGGGCCCCGGTGAGTTGGTGGTCTCGCCCGCGCTCAAGCGGCTGCTCGACTCCGGTGACGGCACGCTGCTGCGGCAGCGGTTCGCCGCCTACCGCGTGGTCGGAACCATCGCGGACCAGGGCCTCCAAGGCCCCTCGGAGCTGATGTTCTACACCGGCGCCAAGAGCGGCGAGCTCGTCGACCAGCACAACGCCAACCGCACCAAGGGCTGGGGGCCGGCCGCGGCCTCCCTGGACCATGCGCCGATGAACCAGACGAAGCCCTCCCCGGAGCTGATCCTGCTGGCGACCATCGGCTGTGTGGTGCTGCTGCTGCCGGTGGCCGTCTTCATCGCCACCGCGGTGCGCTTCGGCGGCGAGCGCCGTGACCGGCGACTCGCGGCGCTGCGGCTGGTCGGCGCGGACCGCGCCATGACCCATCGCATCGCCGCCGGAGAGGCCCTGTTCGGGGCGCTGCTCGGGCTGGCCTTCGGCACCGCCTTCTTCCTGGCGCTCCGGGCGTTCATCGAGGAATTCACCCTCTGGAACTACAGCGTCTTCTCCTCGGACCTGACCCCCTCGGCCCCGCTCGCCCTGCTGGTACTGCTGGCCGTGCCCGCCGCCGCCGTGGTCGTCACCCTCTTCGCCCTGCGCGGCGTCACCATCGAGGCGCTCGGTGTCGTACGCCAGGCCCGGCCCCGCCGCCGCCGGCTCTGGTGGCGGCTGGCGCTGCCGCTCCTCGGCCTGGCCCTGCTGTACCAGATGATGACCGGTTACACCGCGGCCGGCCCGCGGGACACCTACCAGGTCGCCATCGGCGCGGTGCTGGTGCTGGCCGGTACCACCGCCCTGCTGCCCTGGGTGGTCGAGGCGGTCGTGGCGCGACTGCGCGGCGGCCCGCTCCCCTGGCAGCTGGCCACCCGCAGGCTCCAGCTCTCCAGCGGCGCCGCGGCCCGTGCGGTCAGCGGCATCACGGTGGCCGTCGCCGGGGCCATCGCCCTCCAGATGCTGTTCTCCAACGTGCAGGCCCAGCACACCAGCGACACCGGACAGGACCCCACCCGGGCCCAGTTCGTCACCCAGTCCACGGTGCGCGACGGGAAGGGCGCCAAGAAGGCCGTCGCCCGCTTCCAGCGGACCCCGGGGGTACGCGAGGTCTTCGCCACCGTCGAGGCCACGATCCGGCAGTCCCATGACGACCCCTACGACACCCCGCCCGTCCAGATGCACATCGCAGACTGCGCCATGCTGCGGGAGTTCCTCCGGCTGCCGCACTGCGCGGACGGCGATGTCTACGTCAGCCAGCGGCCCGAGTACCTGACGAAGGACCAATGGGCGCCGACCACGCCGGGCAGCGAGGTCGTCATCACCGGCCAGGAAGCGGAGGACCGCTTCAGCGCCCGCAGAGGGCAGGGGACCAACGGCTCCAAGGACCTGGTCCGAGCCGGAAAGCGCTGGACCGTCCCCCGCTCCACGACCGTGGTCCACACCCGGCCCGACCCCGTGGGCATGGACCGCGAAGGCATCTACGTCACCCCGGGAGCCCTGGGCATGACCGGTTTCGGGGCCACCAACGTCCAGGTGATCGTGAGCCTGGACAAGAGCGCCGAGGACGCCATCGAGCGCGTACGCAACACCGATGCCGAGGTCAGCGGCGGGGTGGGGAACGGCTACAGCGTCGTCGCCACGGAGGAGACCAGGAAGTTCAGGAGCATCCGCAACGGCCTGTTCATCGGGGCGTTCGCGACGCTGCTGGTGATCGGCGCCAGCATGATCGTGTCCACTCTGGAGCAGCTGAGGGAGCGCAGGCGGCTGCTGTCCGTGCTGGTCGCCTTCGGCACCCGCCGCTCCACGATCAGCTTGTCCGTGCTGTGGCAGACCGCCATCCCGGTGGTGCTGGGACTCGCGGTGTCGATGGTCGGCGGACTCACCCTCGGCGCCGTACTGCTGAAGATGATCGAGGCACCGGTCGCCGTGGACTGGGCGGGCCTGGGCATCATGGGCGGCATCGGGGCAGGTGTGATCGCCCTGGTGACCCTCGCCAGCCTGCCGCCGCTGTGGCGGATGACCCGCCCGGACGGGCTGCGCCACGAGTAGCCTGGCGGCTCTTCGATGGACCTGGGCCCCGGCCGCGGACTCCCTTTTCGGGGGTACGTGGCCGGGGCCTGCGTGTGCGTCACCGACGGGGGTTCCGGGGTG
>NZ_SRID01000586.1 GCF_004684805.1 Streptomyces palmae | reverse complement strand
TGCTGGGGCTGCGGGGAGTGCGGCTGCGGCAGGTTCGCCTGCTGCGGCTGGTGGGGCTGCTGCGGCTGGTGGGGCTGGTGGGGCTGCTGCGGCTCGAACCGCTGCTGCCCGGGAAGCCCGCCCGGCTGCCCCGGCTGCGGGTGCCGCTGCTGCGGCGGCAGGCCCGGCTGGTGCTGCGCGGGCTGCTGACCGTACACCTGCCCGTAGCCGTCCGACTGGGGCGGCAGACCGGCGCCGTGCGAGGGCTGCTCCCCGTACGGTGTCCCGGGCCGCTGACCGTACGGCTGCCCCTGCGCCGGTCCTCCGTACTGCTGCGGCTGCTGCGGCGGCATGCCCTGCTGGGCCGGCGGCTGCCCGTACTGCTGGGTGTGCTGCTGCCCGGGCTGCGGGCCGCCCGACTGGGTGGGGTGACCCTGGTGTTCGCCCTGCGGACCCCAGGGCTGACCCCAGGGCTGACCGCCGGCCGGCGCCGAGTGGCGACCCTGGCCGTACTGGTCGCCGTGAGCGGGCAGCACGACGCCCTCCTGCGCGGGCTGAGCCGCAGGCAGGTGCGGCTCGTTCCCCTGTCCGCTCTGCGTCACCGGGACTCCTTGGTTATGCGGAACTTACGGAATCGTCGGGTTACGCTACCGGGTCCCGCTGTCAGCCACCGCCGCGGTGGGCTCCGGCGCCGATGATCCGCACCGAGCTTGACCGGAGTTGAGCGGCCTTCCACCGTCCTGTCCGTTATCTCTCCGCAATCTCCCCGCTCGTCACGCTCCCACCCGGCCCCGCCGACCGCCGCGGAAGCGCCCCCTCCTTCCCCTCTATGCGGCGTACACCTCCAGCCTCGCGTTGAACTCCCGTACCACCGGCTCCTCCCGGTACGGCTCCAGGCGCTGCTGGAAGTCGTCCAGGTACTCCGTACCGCGGTTGGACCGCAGCCGGCCCAGCAGTTCCACCGCTCGGGTGCCGGTGTGGCAGGCGGCCTCCACATCGCGCTGCTGCACCTGCGCGGTGGCCAGCAGCAGGGTGGCGATCGCGCGCCGGCGCACCCGCTCCTCGGGCAGCCCGCGCAGCGCCTCCTCGGCCTGCTGCCGCGCCTGCTCCGGTTCGCCCAGGTCGCGGTGGCAGTGGGCCAGCTCGTCGGCCAGGTAGGCGCGGTCGAAGTGGGTGATCCAGTGGGGATCGTCCCCCGAGTCGGGCCGGGCCTCCGCCTGTTCCAGCGCGTCCCGCGCCCGGACCGCGGCGGCCTGACTGGCGCGGACGTCGCCGAGCAGGGCGTGCCCGCGCGCCTCCGCCGCCTGGAACATCGCCTCGGCCCGCGGCGGCACCTGCCCGCGCGCACCCTCCTGGGCCGCCCTGGCCAGCTGGGCGATCTCCCGCGGGTTGCCCAGCTGGGCGGCGAGGTGGCTCATGCTGGCCGCCAGCACATAGCCGCCGTACGCCCGGTCCCCGGCGGCCTGGGCCAGCCGGAGGGCCTGGATGTAGTAGCGCTGCGCCAGCCCGGCCTGCCCGGTGTCCACCGCCATGTACCCGGCGAGCTCGGTCAACCGGGCGACGGCCGCGAAGAGTTCCCGGCCGACGGACTCCCGGTACGAGCCGGCCAGCAGCCCGGACACCACGCTGTTGAGGTAGTGGACCACCACGGGCCTGACGTGTCCGCTCCCGTAACGGTGGTCCAACTCCACGATGGCGTCGGTGGTGGCCCGTACCGCCGCCACGTCCGAGAGCCCCACCCGGGCCCCGGCGGAGCGTGCGACCTGGGCGTCCGGGCCGGTGATCAACCAGTCGCGGCTGGGCTCCACCAGCGCGGAGGCGGCGACCGTGGTCCCGCCGAGGAAATCGCGGCGGCCCACGTCGCTGCGCCACAACTCGCAGACCTGCTCGATGGCGCCGAGCACGGTGGGCGAGAACTGCATCCCCACCCCGGAGGCGAGGTTCTTGCCGTTGGCCATCCCGATCTCGTCGATGGTGACCGTACGGCCCAACTTGCGGCCCAGGGCCTCGGCGATGATCCCCGGAGCCCGCCCCCGGGGTTGCTGGCCGCGCAGCCAGCGGGCCACCGAGGTCTTGTCGTAACGCAGATCGAGGCCGTGCTCGGCCCCGCACATGTTGACGCGGCGTGCCAGACCGGCGTTGGAACAACCGGCTTCCTGAATGAGCGCCTGCAACCTCTCGTTCGGTTGCCGCGCCACAAGCGGCCTAGCGGCCATGGCTGTACCCCCTGTGACTGCTGTGCGTTCAGGACGAACGCCGTCCCTGGTGATCACTGCCCAGCGGATATACGGAGAATGCAAGACCTTGCCCGTATTCACCCGCATCGTTCTGCGGGTCCGGCGCGTCAGCCACGCCCGGGCATCCTGCGCGCGGCCCCCCTCCGACCGCGCCGCGCACGCGGCTCCGGCAACGGCCGGAACCCTCGCATCGCGCCTCCTACCAGGACGGGAAGCCCCCGGCCGCCCAGGGTGCGCAGTACGGCCGACGGACACCCGAAGCCCCCATCACGGCAAGTGATTACCCGTTCACCGCCGTGAAGTCCCGTACGCGCCCCCGCTCATGCATCCATGCGCCCCGCATGACCTTTCGATGCTCCCCGC
>NZ_SRID01000585.1 GCF_004684805.1 Streptomyces palmae | reverse complement strand
AAGAGACAGGTCATGGAGCCCTCCCGGCGCCGGCTCACGGACGGGTGCCGGAGCACGGACCTCCGGCCGGGCCGCCGCCTTGGGCACCCCCTGCGATGATCCGCCCCCCGGGGCCCGCCGGGCGGGCGGCGCGGCGCCCGCCCGGCAGACCTCACCCCCTCGGCTCAGCCGCGGTGCGCCACCCTCGCCTCCGGGCCGGCGCCGCGGAGGATGGAGCCGAACAGCTGCTGGAGGTCGGGCCCGGGGTCGACGCCGTACTCGTCGGCCAGCAGGGTCCGGGTCTGGTGGTAGGCCTTGAGCGCCTCCGCCTGCCGGCCGGCCCGGTACAGCGCCTGGATCTGCAGGCAGCGCAGCCGCTCCCGGGTCGGGAACTCCATGCTGAGGGAGGTCAGATCGGCGGCGATCAGCGAGGTGTCCTGGTTCCTCGCCAGCTCGGCCTCCCACCGGCTCTCCAGCGCCAGCAGCCGCAACTCCTCCAGCCGGGCCGAGGTCTGGGCACCGAACGCGTCCTCGGACACCTCCGGGTAGGGGGCTCCGCGCCACAGGTCGAGGCCCTCCTGGAGCACCAGGGCGGCCCTCTCGTGCTCTCCCTGCCGCAGCAGCCGGCGGCCCTCTCGGCACAGCCGCTCGAAACGGTGGGCGTCGATGGCCTCCGGATCGACGGCCAGCACATAACCCGAGTGCTCCCGGCGCAGCAGTCGATCCCGACTTCTGGGCGGGCGATGGGGTTCCAGTAGCCGGCGAAGATTGGAGAGATAACTGTGCAGGCTCGCCATTGCCGCGTTCGGCGGTCGCTGCGGCCAGACGATTTCCCTGAGCCGGTCGGCTTCGGTCGCCTGCCCGGGGGAGAGCAGCAACGCGGCCAACACCTTGCGTTGGAGAACGGACCCCAGATTCACCGGGCGCCCATCACAACGCACTACCAGCGGGCCGAGCACGCTGATTTCTAATCCGATGGCGAGGGACATCGACACTTCCGTTCCAGATAACTACTGACGACGGTCGTGAGCACGTGAAACACGGTGCTCGACACAGGCGCGCCTGCTCTCGAAGCACAATCGAAGCGTATTGCTCATGGCATATCCAGAGCGGATTTTCCTCAGGGTTCCGCTTGCGGTCTGCGGCGCCTGGAGCCCCGGTTCGGGCCACGTTCCCCCGGCTGTCCGGAAAGCCATGGCCGGTGCCGCGTTCCGGGCCGGGTCGCGTCTCCGTGGCTCCGGAGTCGGTGAAACCCGACCGCTGTCACTCCAAAGCGGCGTTTCGGTAAGGGAGTTGGCGTTCCGGTCGACTTCGTCGGAGATCGTCGGCGGCGCCCCGGAGATGCCCCGCGGAGCCGCCCGGGTTCGTCGCAGTGTGACGGGTGGACTGCGGGCGGTGGTGGCGACCGTCACAGTGGAGCCGCCTCGGGGGTGGCTGAAAACCAGCGTACGGGCGTCCGCATGGTGGACGTACGCGCGAGTACCGGGGAGGGGGTGGATGGCCGCCGAGTCGCGTCCACGACGGTTTCTCCGAGGTCAGGGAGGTGGCCAGGCATATGGTGGGCCCAAGCTGGGTAGCATTCAAGGTTTTCTGCTTTTTCCTCATTCCGGCGACGGCTCTCTGGCGATTTCGTGCGCCTGCCCAGCGATGCTCCAATCAGGCTCCAAGTCGGCTCCAAGATGTCCTTAAGATCACCGCGCTACGGTGATCTACGTTGCGTCGGGGGGTGCATTGAACGACGCCTTCGGTTTCCTTCGTCTTCACACGGTGTTGGGCGGTCGAATTCAGTTGTGCGCGATTCCCGGAGGCGGGGGCGAGTGATGAATACTTCCCATAATGCGGATGCCGGTGCGCAGGGTGCCCGGGAAGATCTGGTGGCGGTCATCGGCTGGTCCTGTCGATTCCCGATGGCGGGCTCCGATGAATTCACCGGGATACCCGACGGCGGGCCCGCTTCGGCGGACCGCCAAGGGGACGCGGAGGACCCCTTCGATCCGGAGTTCTTCGGCATCACACCCGACGAGGCCGCGACCACCACTCCGGTCCAGCGGCTGACCGCGGAACTGGGCTGGACGGCGCTGGAGCACGCCGGCCTGGTTCCGGCAGCGCTCCCGAAGGACCGTACGGGCCTCTTCCTCGGCAGCGGGGAGCCCGCCGACGCCGCCGAACTCCTCTCCGGCGTGCCGGCCCTGCCGGCACCGGCAGGGGACGGCAGCGGACATCCGGCCGCCCCCGAGGCCATCGCCGCGGCGGTGGACAGCCTGCTCCAAGGGCACACCGACCTCGCGATCGCCGGCGCCGTCCACCCCGCCCCGGGCACGAACCCGCACACCGACCCCGACACCGACTCCCACGCCGGAGCCGACCCGGAGGAGGCCGCCGCCGCACCCGGCCCGTGCGGAGCCCTGATCGTCCTCAAGCGCCTCTCCCAGGCGGTGCGCGACCAGGACCGCGTCCGCTGCGTCCTCGAACCGGCCCCGGCCCCCGACGACGCCGCGGACACCGCGCGGCCGGCCGGTGCCGATGCGACCGCGCTGCCCGCGCTGATGGAGGCGCTCCTCGGCACCGCCGAGCAGCGGATCCCCGGCACGGACCTCGGCCCGGTGTCGGTACGGCCCGCCC
>NZ_SRID01000584.1 GCF_004684805.1 Streptomyces palmae | reverse complement strand
CCTCCGGTACGTCCCCTCCCCCCGCTCCGCCGTCCGGCCGGCCGGCCCTCTCCGCTCCCGTACCGGAACCCGAGGCCACCCCGCCTTCCGATGCCCGCGCCGCAGGGGCGTACTTGAGGATGCGGAAGCGGTGGGTCCCGACCGGCTTCCCACCCGCCCGGACGTCCATCCGCGTGGTCACGAAGTAGCCGGTACCCAACCGGGTGGTCTTGCGGGAGGACACCGACTCGATCACCGCGTCGAAGGTGACCGTGTCGCCTGGCCGCAAGGGGCGTAGATACTCCTGCTCGCAGTCGGTGGCCACGACCGAGGTGCACCCCGCTCCGTCCAGCAGGGTCAGCAGCTCCTCGTACGCGGCGGAGCGGTCGGCATGCCCGGACAGTCCGCCCATCGTCCACGCCTGGAGCATGGTGGGCGGCGCCATGGCCGGGTACCCGGGGTGGGTGTCGCCCATGGCCTCGCACCAGTGCCGGATCATCGGCTCGTTCACGGGGTCCTTGCCCCGTCCCCCGACCACCGCGGGGCTCCCCTCGAAGGCCCGTAAGCGCTCGTACAACGCGTCGTCCATCGGCGCTCCCGGTCGTCGGCGGTGCGACAGCGCAAGTTTTCTGACTATCCGTCAGCTCATTCCGCACTGTCAAGCTCCCCTCGCCTCCTCGGCGAACGACCGCGCGGTGGCACCGAGATGCCACCGCGCGGTCCGACCGTCCTACCTCACCTGGTCCCTTCGGTCACCGCATCACCACGCCTCTCCTCATCCGCGCGTCCCTTCGTGCCTCTCGCAACCCCCACCGCGGTCTCCCCTACCGCGGGCCTTGCCCCCATGCGGCGACCACGCGCCCTCCGCCTCGCATCGGCGGGGCCACGGTGTCGCACCAGCAGAATTCCCGGGCCATCCCCGACACATCCCTCCCAGAGCCCTGATTCCCTCGCACGTATGAGCACCTGCTCTTCAAACATCCCACGCACCCACAAGCCACCAGAACTCGACGATTCCCGGTCCGAATACGCATGCCGTTTTGCGGTCGTACGCTCCACTCTGGCCGACGGAGCGTCAGACTCCGTAAGAAAATCGGCTCATGTGATGCACGAACCGACGCCTCCGGACGCTAGAAGGGCAGAGGGAGTAAACGGGACCCTCTCGGGCCGGGACGGGGCGGCCTGGCGTATCGAGCAGAAGGACAGCACGTCCGGTGAACTCTCAACTCGCAGCAAACCTCGTCGCCGCCGCGCTCGCCGTGCGGGTGTTCGGCAGTGACCTCCTGGCCCTGCTGCGCCGCGCCGCAGCGGCCGGCGTACGACTCGGGCTCTCGGAGCTCCACCGCAACCGACGCGGAGAGGGGGCGCGGTGACCAAGGACCTCTCGCGCCGTCGCACCACGTCGATGACCGGACTGCCCGACCAGCTCCCGGTGGACTTCCGCGCCTTCCACCAGCTCCACCGCCCTGCCTACGTCCACCGCGCCGCCAGCCTCCTCAACAACCACAGCGATGCCGAGGAGGCCGTCGACACCGCCTTCGAACAGCTCGCCCGCGACTGGGACAAGGTGCTGGCGATGGAGAACCCGGCGGCCTACGCCTGGACGGTGATGAAGAACCGGGCGATCGACCTGGCCCGGGCCCGCGGGCGACGCCCCTACCTGCTGCAGTCCGCCGCCTTCGAGACCCTGGCGCTGCGCACCGCCGTCGACCCCATCGGGCAGCTCGAGGAGAGCATGAGCCTGTGCCAGGCCGTACGGGACCTCCCCGAGCGACAGCAGGACGTCATCATCCTCTGGTACTTCCACGGCTACACCTCGGCCCAGATCGCCACCCACCTGGGCATCACGGCCGCCGGTGTCCGCTCCACCGCCCGCTCGGCCCGGCGCGCCCTGCACGAGGCCCTGGTCTGCAAAGGAAGCGCTGATGACCTCGCACATTGACCTCGTACTGGCTCGGGCCCTGACCATCGCGGAACCCACCGACATCGAGGCCGCGGAGAGCCGTATCGCGGCCCGGCTCGCCGCCACCCACCGCGCCGAGGGCGAGCACATCCGGCCCTCGCCCGGCGCGACCGACCCCGCGGCCACGGTGCCCCCTCAGCGGCAGCCGGCCAACCGCATGTCCCGCGACCTGCGCACCCTGTGCGAGGCGATCATCGCCCGCCCGGACGCCCTCGCCCTCCTGCGGGAACTCCTCACCCGGCGCCTCCTGGAACCACCGGGCGCCAGGGTGCTGGGCTGCGTGCTCCATCTGGCCTCGCACACCGACTCGGCGCAGTTCTGGTGGCAGTTCGCGGCCGGAGCCGGCGACCCCGCGGCGGCGTACTGCCTCTATCTGCACCACATGGCCATGGGCGAGGACGCGGTGGCCCACGGCTGGCTCAACTGGTGGCACGAGGTCGCCTGCACCCGGGTCCCGCCGGTGCTCGACCCGCTCCACGAGGATGCCGAGACCGACCACGAAATGGCCATCGCCATACGCGTACTGCGCGCCCTGGGCAAGGAACGCGACCTGCCGCCGGCGGCGCGCGCGGTCCTCGCCTACGTCCCCCAGGCGGTGGATTTCGTCGACGACCTGGAGCTGGACCTCCCCCTCCCCGAGCCCGACTTCGCCGGCCGCATCGAGTCCCTCACCGC
>NZ_SRID01000583.1 GCF_004684805.1 Streptomyces palmae | reverse complement strand
GAGATGTGTTTAAGAGACAGGCCGCGACGGGCCCGTACCACCGGCCGGCACCGGCCGTCACCCAGAGAGGGCACCGCATGGAGCAGCATCAGCGCGAAAGCCTGTCCGCGCCCCAGCTCGCCGCCATACAGCGCAGCATCACCCACGGCAGGATGGCCATGACCCGCCGATCCCTGCTGCGCGCAGGCAGCCTGGGCACCCTGGCGCTCGGCGGCCTGGGAACCCTGGCCGGCTGCGGCATCCCGGCCGCCGCCCGCAGCGAGTCCGGCCCCTCCGACGACCACTCGGACGAGGAGAAGCAGATCGTCTTCTCCAACTGGACCGAGTACATCGACACCACCGACGACGGCAAGCACCGCCCCACCCTGGAAGCCTTCACCCGGCGCACCGGCATCACCGTCAAGTACACCGAGGACATCAACGACAACGTCGAGTTCTTCGGCAAGGTCAAACCCCAGCTCGCGGCCGGCAAGAGCATCGGCCGCGACCTGATCTGCGTCACCGACTGGATGGCCGGCCGGATGATCCGGCTGGGCTGGATGCAGAAGCTGGACGCCTCCAACCTGCCGCATGCCTACGCGAACCTCTCCGCCCAGTTCCGCTCCCCCGACTGGGACCCCGGCCGGGCCCACGCCTACCCGTGGACCGCCATCCCCACCGTCATCGCCTACAACAAGAAGGCCACCGGCGGGCGCCGGGTCGACTCGATCAGCCAGCTGCTGGAGGACCCCGAGCTCAAGGGCCGGGTCGGCATGCTCACCGAGATGCGCGACACCGTCGGGATGACCCTCCTCGACATGGGCAAGCGCACCGAGGACTTCACCGCCGACGACTACGAGACGGCTGTCGCGCGCCTCCAGAAGGCCGTCGACAGGGGCCAGATCCGCCGCTTCACCGGCAACGACTACATCAACGACCTGGACAAGGGCGACCTCGCCGCCTGTGTCGCCTGGGCCGGCGACCTGATGCAGCTCCAGGCCGACAACCCGGCCATCGACTTCACCATCCCCGAGGCCGGCTACATCATCGCCACCGACGAGCTGCTGGTGCCCAGCGGAGCACGGCACAAGAAGAACGCCGAACGCCTCATCGACTACTACTACGAGCCCAAGGCCGCCGCCGAGCTCGCCGCCTGGATCAACTACGTGTGCCCGGTGGACGGCATCCGCCCCGAACTCGCCAAGATCGACAAGGATCTGGCCGCCAACCCGCTGATCATCCCGGACCGCGAGATGAGCAGCAGGGCCCACGCCTTCCGCTCGCTCACCTCGGAAGAGGAGACGGCGTTCGAGGACAAGTTCGCGAAGCTCATCGGCGCCTGAACAGAAGAGACCACGCACCATGACCCAGCAGACCTCCGGCGACACCGCCTCCGCCGCCCCCGGCGGTGACGTACGCCTCACCCGGATCAGCAAGAGCTACGGCTCCTTCACCGCCGTCCACCCGCTGGACCTCACCATCCCGGCCGGCTCGTTCTTCGCCCTGCTCGGCGCCTCGGGCTGCGGCAAGACCACCACCCTGCGCATGATCGCAGGGCTGGAAGAGCCCACCACCGGCACCGTCTCGCTCGCCGGCCAGGACGTCACCGCCCTGCCGCCGTACAAGCGCCCGGTCAACACCGTCTTCCAGAGCTATGCGCTCTTCCCGCACCTGGACATCTACGAGAACGTCGCCTTCGGGCTGCGCCGGCGCGGCATCAAGTCGGTGAAGAAGCAGGTCCACGAGATGCTCGAACTGGTCCAGCTCGGCGACTTCGCCCGCCGCAAGCCGCAGCAGCTCTCCGGTGGCCAGCAGCAGCGGGTCGCCGTCGCCCGCGCCCTGATCAACCACCCCCAGGTGCTGCTGCTCGACGAACCGCTGGGCGCCCTGGACCTCAAGCTCCGCCGCCAGATGCAACTGGAGCTCAAGCGCATCCAGACCGAGGTCGGCATCACCTTCGTCCATGTCACCCACGACCAGGAGGAGGCCATGACCATGGCCGACACGGTCGCGGTGATGAACGGCGGGCGCGTCGAGCAACTCGGCGCCCCCGCCGACCTCTACGAGAACCCGCGCACCACCTTCGTCGCCAACTTCCTCGGCACCTCCAACCTGATCACCGCCGAGGTCGCCGAGAAGTCCGGCGAGGACCTGGTGGTACGCGCCGGGGGCGGGCGCCTCGCGCTGCCCGCCCAGCGATGTACCGACGCCCGCCCCGGCGACCGGGTACTGCTCGGCATACGGCCCGAGAAGATCACCCTCAGCCATGCCGATGACGCCGGCGCCATCCCGGACGGCCGCAACCGGCTCACCGGCCGGATCACCGAATCCAGCTTCATCGGCGTCTCCACCCAGTACCTCGTCGACAGCCCGGCCGCCGCCGGCCTGTCGGTGTACGAGCAGAACATCGAACGCGACCCCCGCCTGGTGCCCGGCGCAGAGGTCGTCCTGCACTGGAACCCGGCCCACAGCTTCGGTCTGGACGCCGACCAGTCCCCGCTCGCCGGCACCGAGGTGGCGGAGGAGGCCGGATGAAGACCAGCACCACCCCCGCCCCCGTCTCCTATACCCATCTGACGCT
>NZ_SRID01000582.1 GCF_004684805.1 Streptomyces palmae | reverse complement strand
GCCGCCTTCCCCGCCGCTCCCCCCGCCGTTCTCGACGGCGGATTCCCGGCGGATTTCCTGTCGCGGCCCGGGCGGCGCTGAGCCATGCTGGCGGCATGACCAAAGTCGACTACTCCGAACGGATGGCCCGTGCCACCAGGGCGGCGGCGGACGCCGGACTCGCCGGGCTGATCGTCGCCCCCGGCCCGGACCTGGCCCACCTGTGCGGATACCTGCCGGTGGCCACCGAACGACTCACCGCGCTGGTGCTGGCCCCCGGCGCCGAGCCCCGGATGCTGGTGCCGGCCCTGGAGCGACCGGACGCGCTGGCCGCCCCGGGCGCCGGAACGATCGAGGTCAGCGGCTGGCTGGACGGCAGGGACCCCTATCTGGCCCTGGCCGAGCTGCTGCCGCCGGGCGGCCGGTTCGGCGTCTCCGACAACTCCTGGGCGATGCATCTGCTGGGCCTCCAGCGCACCCTGCCGGACGCCTCCTACAGCTCCTTCAGCGAGGCCGTCCCCATGCTGCGGGCGGTCAAGGACGACCTCGAGGTGGAGCTGCTGGCCGCCGCCGGGGCCGCCGCGGACGCCGTCTTCGAGCGGATCACCGACGTCCGCTTCTCCGGGCGCCCGGAGCGCGAGATCGCCGCGGAACTCCGCGCCCTGCTCCTGGAACACGGCCACAGCCAGGTCGACTTCACCATCGTCGGCTCCGGCCCCAACGGCGCCAACCCGCACCACGAGGCCGGGGAGCGGGTCATCGAGGACGGCGACATGGTGGTGCTGGACTTCGGCGGCCTCAAGGACGGCTACGGCTCCGACACCACCCGTACCGTGCACGTGGGCGAGCCCACCGCCGAGGAGCGGAAGGTCCACGAGGTGGTCCGCCAGGCCCAGCAGGCCGCCTTCGAGGCGGTCCGCCCCGGCGCCTCCTGCCAGGAGATCGACCGGGTCGCCCGCGCCGTCATCACCGAGGCCGGCTACGGCGAGTACTTCATCCACCGCACCGGCCACGGCATCGGCGTCACCACCCACGAGCCGCCCTACCTGGTCGAGGGCGAACACCTGCCGCTGGTCCCCGGCATGTGCTTCTCCATCGAACCGGGCATCTACCTGCCCGGCCGCTTCGGCGTCCGCATCGAGGACATCGTCACCTGCACCGAGACCGGCGGCCGCCGCCTGAACAACACCGACCGGGGCCTGCGCGTCGTCGCCTGACCCGGGGACCGTACGGGGCCGCGGCCACCATGGCGAACCCGAGCCTTGCCCAGGTCGACGAGGCTCTCGCCGCCTGAGCCCTGCCCCCGGAGACAAGACCCCCGCCACCACCCGGCGGGGGTCTTGTCTCGCTTCCCTCATTCCCGGACACACGGTCACCCAGCCTCCCGACCGGCCGGCCCACGCCACCTCACCACGCGGACATGCCCAGAGGGCGCGCCGGTTGGTTCAGTAGCGTCTCCTTGGCGGTATGCCCGCATTCGGGGCACCGCCGGGAGGTGTTGCGGGGGAGGGGTGGTCCGGCTGGCTCGGTGGTCGTGGTGGGCGGCGAATCACACGCCCGCTGTGGCGAGGGCGGGGCGGTCCGCCGCGTCCGCGTCGCCCAGCGCCGGGTAGTCGGTGTAGCCCTTGGCCCCGCCGGTGTACATCAAGCCGTGGTCGCGCACCTGGTTGACGGGGGCACCGGTGCGCAGCCGGTGCACCAGGTCCGGGTTGGCGAGGAACGGCCGCCCCAGCGCGATCAGGTCGGCGCCCGCGGCGAGCAGCCGCTCGGCGGCGGCCTTGCCGCCGTCCTCGGGCAGCGGGCCGCCCCAGCCCAGCACGGGGTTGGCGATGAGCGTGCCGGGCCAGGCCGCGCGCAGCTCGCGGAAGAGCGGCTGGTCGGGGTCGGCGAACACGATGTGCAGGTAGGCCGGGCCGATCTCGGCGAGCGCGGCGACCAGTGCCGGGTAGATGGCCTCGGTGTCGCCCTCCGCCATGGCGTTGGCGGTGACGCCGGGGGCGATGCGTACCCCGACCCGCTCGGCGCCGATCGCGTCGACCACGGCGCGGACGACCTCGACGGTGAACCGGATGCGGTGGGCGACCGGTCCGCCGTAGGCGTCGGTGCGCCGGTTGGTGTCCTGGCCGAGGAACTGGTGGAGCAGGTAGCCGTTCGCGGAGTGCACCTCGACTCCGGCGAAGCCCGCGGCCACCGCGTTGCGCGCGGCGTTCGCGAAGTCCTCGACGGTGGAACGGATTTCCTCGACCGTCATCTCGCGCGGCACCACCGACGGGCGCGAACCGGACGGGGTGTGCATCGGGTCGGGGAAGGGCACCGGGGAGGGCGCGACGGGGTGGAGCCCGCTGGTCTCCGGGTGGCCGATCCGGCCGCCGTGCTGGAGCTGCAGGAACATCCGTCCGCCGGCGGCGTGCACGGTGTCGGTGACCGACCGCCAGCCCTCGATGTGCGCGTCCCGGTAGATGGCCGGGATGTTCGGGTACGTCGCCCCGACCCGGTTCGGCGTGGTGGCCTCGGCGATGATCAGCCCTGCGCCGGCCCGCTGCGCGTAGTACTCGCCCATGATCGGCAGCGGGGTGCCGTCCTCGGCGGCCCGGTTGCGGGTCATGGGGGCCATCACCAGGCGGTTCGGCAGGTCGAGCGGGCCGAGCCGGGCGGGCTCGAACAGGTCGCGGG
>NZ_SRID01000581.1 GCF_004684805.1 Streptomyces palmae | reverse complement strand
CCCTGGCGCTGGGACCTGCTGGCGGGCCCCCGCGGCCCCCATCCCCCTCACAGCGACAGCTCCGGTACGGGCAGGCGGCGGCCCTGGGCGGAGGAGGCCAGGCCCAGTTCGGCCAGTTGGACGCCGCGGGCGCCCGCCAGCAGGTCCCAGCGCCAGGGTTCGCCGAGCGCGACGTGCCGGAGGAACAGTTCCCACTGGGTCCGGAAGCAGCCGCGGTGGCCGTCGGGGTCCTGGTCCGGGACCGGCTGCCACTGGGCCCGGAAGTCCTCGGTGACCGGCCGGTCCGGGTCCCACACCGGCCGCGGAGTGGTGGCCCGGTGCTGCACCCGGCAGCCGTGCAGGCCCGCGACCGCCGAGCCCTCGACGCCGTCCACCTGGAACTCGACCAGCTCCGCGCGGTGCACCCGCACCGCCCAGGAGGAGTTGATCTGCGCGACGATCCCGCCGGCCAGCTCGAAGACGGCGTAGGCCGCGTCGTCCGCGGTGGCCTGGTAGGGCCGGCCCCGCTCGTCCCAGCGGCGCGGCACATGGGTGGTGACGTGTGCCTGCACCGAGCGCACCGGGCCGAACAGCTCGTGCAGTACGTACTCCCAGTGCGGGAACATGTCGACCGCGATCCCGCCGCCGTCCGCCGCCCGGTAGTTCCACGAGGGGCGCTGCGCGGGCTGCTGGTCGCCCTCGAAGACCCAGTAGCCGAACTCGCCGCGCACCGACAGGATCCGGCCGAAGAAGCCGCTGTCGACCAGCCGCTTCAGCGTGCGCAGCCCCGGTAGGAAGAGCTTGTCCTGGACGACGCCGTGCCGGACGCCGGCCGCCTCCGCCTGCCGGGCCAGCGCCAGCGCACCGGCCAGGTCCGGGGCGACGGGCTTCTCCGCGTAGACGTGTTTGCCCGCGGCGATGGCCTTGGCCAGGGCGTCCGGGCGGGCGGCGGTGGTCTGCGCGTCGAAGTAGACGTCGACCGAGTCGTCGGCCAGCACCGCGTCCAGGTCGGTGGCCACGTCGGCCACCGGATCCAGACCGTGGCGCTCGGCGATGGCCCGTAGGGCCGGTGCCCGGCGCCCGAGCAGCAGCGGCTCGGGCCACAGCACGTCGCCGTCCCCCAGGTCGAGTCCGCCGTCCGCGCGGATGGCGAGCAGCGAGTTCACCAGGTGCTGCCGGTAGCCCATCCGGCCGGTGGCCCCGTTGACGGCGATCCGCATCGTCCTGCGTGTCATGCCCTCGGTCCTCTCCCTCAGCGGTGCGGACGGGTACGGGGCGGGCCGCGGCGCCGGCCGACGACGACGCGCCACGGGTGGCGGAGGGCCGGGGGCACCAGGTGCCCGACCCGCGCCGTGCCCGCTCCCGCGCACCACCGCCCACCCGGATCGGGAAAGGGCTTACCGCCCCGGCGACGCTAACGGTCTGACGGAGCGTCGGACAAGGGTGCCTGGCGCGTCCGGAATGGGCACCGATGCCTCATAGGGCCTTCCGTGGCCCCTTGCCCCCGGAGCGCCCAGTGAGAGCATGTACGTCACCGGCCCGTTCGGCCGGCACCCCCATCACGCCCGGCGCGTTCGGCGCATCCGGCGCACTCCCCCGCTCGTCCAGGAAGGAGAGCCATGGCAGTGACCCTGGCCGATGTGGCGGCCCGGGCCCGGGTCTCGGCGGCGACCGTGTCACGGGTGCTCAGCGGCAACTACCCGGTGGCGGAGGCGACCCGGGCCCGGGTGCTGCGCGCCGTGGACGAGCTGGAGTACGTGGTCAACGGCCCGGCAAGCGCTCTCGCGGCGGCCAGTTCGGACCTGGTGGGGGTGCTGGTGCACGACATCGCCGACCCGTTCTTCGCCATCCTGGCGGGCGCGGTGCAGGCGGAGATGGGGCGCTGGGGGTCCCCCGGACGGAGCCTTGGGGAGGGGTCCGGGGGCGGTGAGAAGCTCGCGGTGATCTGCAGTACCGGCGGGGTGCCGGCCCGCGAACTCAGCTGCCTGACCCTGCTCCAGCGTCAGCGCGCCTCCGCCGTGGTGATCACCGGCGGGGCGGTGGAGGACCCCGGCCACGCCGCCGCCCTGGCCGCCAGGACCTCCCGGCTCGTGGCCGCCGGCGTCCGGGTGGTGGTCTGCGGACGGCCGCCGATCCCCGGCGCGGTGGCCCTCACCTTCGACAATCGCGGCGGCGCCCGGCGGCTCACCGAGCATGTGCTGGCCCTCGGGCACCGCCGGATCGGCTATGTGGCCGGCCCGGCCGAGCGCACCACCACCCGGCACCGGCTGGAGGGCCACCGCGCCGCGTTGGCCGCACACGGGGTGGCGGGCGCCGAGGGCGCGGCGGCCGAACGGCTGACCGTGTTCGGCCCCTACGACCGGGCCTGCGGTTATGACGCCGCCTTGGAGCTGCTGCGCCGGGAGCCGGAGCTGACCGCCGTGGTGGCCGCCAACGACACCATCGCGCTGGGGGTCTGCGCGGCGCTGCGCGACCAGGGCCGGCGGATACCCGAGGACGTCTCGGTGGCCGGCTTCGACGACCTGCCGTTCAGCGTGGACGCGATGCCGTCGCTCACCACGGTGCGGCTGCCGCTGCGGTCGGTGGGGGCTCGGGCGGGGCGGCTGGCACTCGGCCAGGAGCCGCTGCCGCCGGGCGGCGTCGCGATGGTCCCGGCCGAGCTGATGGCCCGCTCCTCCACCTGTCTCTTATACACA
>NZ_SRID01000580.1 GCF_004684805.1 Streptomyces palmae | reverse complement strand
CCCTCGCGGGCGGGGAGGGCCGCCCCGCCCGCGAGGGCTGCTCCCAGGGTGGCGACGAAGGCGCGTCGCGAGCGGCTGAGCATGGGGCCTCCCGGCTGTCGTCCCGGCGCGCGGCCGGGAGATGGATGTGCGCGATGGACGCCAGTGAGTATCGGGGCAGTCGGGCCTCTTGGGCAGAGGGCCGCGAGGAGTTCCGCGTCCGCTCGCCCGCCGTTTGCCCCGTGTTGGGTCGCGCCATGGTGAAGTCCCCTGTGTCATGGGACAGTTGTCGGCCGTCGAACCGTCTGGGGGTACCGTGACACGTCGGTTCCGCACCGCACCTGGTACCGGCCGGATGCGCGTGGCCTGGGCACTGGTGAGTGCCTGGGCGGCCCTGGCGGGCGCCGGGCTGGCGGGGGCCGCGCCCGCACAGGGCGCCACGCCGGCGCCGCGGTTCACCGCGGAGCACACCCTCGCGCCGGGTGTGGCCTACCGGGAGTTCACCTGGCCGGCCTCGCACGGCACCGTCTACGGGCACCTGGTCACCGTGGACCTGCGCGCCCCCGGGGTGTCGCTGGACCTGGTGTACCCGGGCGCGGTGGGCGCCCGGGCCGCGGTGAGCCGGTTGGCCGACGCGCGCGGCGCGGTGGCCGCGGTGAACGGCGACTTCTTCCACATCTCGGAGACCCAGCACCCGGGCGTGCCGGCCACCGGCGCCCCGGTCGGACCCGCGGTGTCCGGCGGCCGGCAGCTCAAGGCGGCGGTGCCGGCCGGCCAGCGCTTCGGCCCGGCCCTGCCGCCGGGGGCCGGCACCGAGGACGTCATCGGGGTGGGCATGGACCGCAGGGCCCGGCTGGACCGGCTCACCCTGCGCGGCCAGGTGCGCACCCGGCTCGGCACGCTCCCGCTGAGCGGCCTGAACCAGTACGCGGTGGCGGTGGACGGCATCGGCGCCTTCACCTCGGACTGGGGCGGCGCCTCCCGGGTGCGGGCCACCTGCGGTACGGACACCCAGCGGTCGGCCCCCTGCAGTAGCGAGACCTTCGAGGTGGTGGTGCGGAACGGGCGGGTGGCCCAGGTCGCCGACTCCCCGGGCGAGGGGCCGGTCACCCGGGATTCGGTGGTGCTGGTGGGCCGGGAGGCCGGCGCGCGGAGGCTGCGGCAGCTGCGGGTGGGCGATCGGGTCCGGGTGGAGCGGCAGTTGACGGACACCGGGCGGTCGCCGCTGGCATTCGCCGTGGGCGGGTTCCCCATCGTGCGCGCGGACCACCGGCTGGACGGCCTGGACACGGTGACCGCGGCGGTGCGCACCAGCGCCGGGATCGGGGACGGCGGCCGCCGGTTCTACCTGCTGGCGCTGGACGGCGGGCCGGAGTACCGCAGCGGTCTGACCGTGGCCGAGCTGGCCGAGGTGATGCTCGAGCTGGGGGCCGATGACGCGGTCAACCTGGACGGCGGCGGTTCCTCCACCCTGGCCGTCCGGGGGCCGGGCGAGAGCGGCAGCACGGCACGCAACCATCCCTCGGGCGGGATGGAGCGGCCGGTGGCCAACGGGATCGCCGTTTTCGCACCGCAGCAGTCACGGTAACCACACGATCATTCCACCCTTTCGAGTGACTGCGCTCCATAAAATCCGCTGATAGCTTCGGAGTCGCTCAAGCGGCATGACTTCCGCACGGGTTCTACAGGGTGGGTGGGCATTCTTCATGACGACTTCGGTGAATCCCCTTTCCGAGGCCGGAAATCCGCAATCGCAGCTCAGTCTCGGTACGTCGGCCGCCCGGAATCTGGCGACCACCACCAAGACCGTCCCGCAGATGCAGGGAATCACCTCGCGGTGGCTGCTGCGGCTGCTGCCCTGGGTGCAGGTATCGGGCGGTACCTACCGGGTGAACCGCCGGCTCACCCACACCCTGGGCGACGGCCGCGTGGAGTTCGTCTCCACCGGCGCCGAGATCCGGGTCATCCCGGTGGAGCTGCGTGAGCTCCCGCTGCTGCGCGGCTTCGAGGAGAGCTCGGTGCTGGAGTCGCTGGCCGACCGGTTCCGGCAGCGGGAGCTGGCCCCCGGCGAGCTGCTGGTGGAGGCGGGGCGTCCGGCCGACGAGCTGGTGCTGATCGCACACGGCAAGGTGGAGCGGCTGGGACCCGGCGCGTACGACCGGCCCACCGTGCTGGACACCCTGACCGGCGGCGACCATCTGGGCGAGCCGGAGCTGACCGCGGCCGAGCCGGGTCTTTGGGAGTTCACCGCGCGGGCGGCCACCTCGGTCACCGTGCTGACCCTGCCCCGGTCGGAGTTCGAGGCGCAGATGGCGGGTTCGCGGGAGCTGCGCGGCCATGTGGAAGGGGTGCGGTCGGCGCCGCGCCCGGCGCAGAACGCCCATGGTGAGGCGGCCATCGAGGTGGCCTCGGGGCATGCCGGCGAGCCCACCCTGCCCGGTGTCTTCGCGGACTACGAGAGCACGCCGCGGGAGTACGAGCTGAGCGTGGCGCAGACCGTGCTGCGCGTCCACACCCGGGTCGCCGACCTCTACAACGACCCCATGAACCAGGTCGAACAGCAGCTCCGCCTCACCATCGAGGCCCTCCGCGAACGCCAGGAGCACGAACTCGTCAACAACCGCGAGTTCGGCCTCCTCCACAACGCCGACCTCAGCCAGCGCATCCCCACCCGCAGCAGCCACCGGGAGGAGATGCCCTGCATCTGCG
>NZ_SRID01000057.1 GCF_004684805.1 Streptomyces palmae | reverse complement strand
TGTATAAGAGACAGCGGCGGGGAGGGTGTCCCGCCTGGCGTGGGCCGGGTGCCGGCGGGTGTGCAGCCGGGAGCGTACGTCCTGGGGCGGCAGGAACTGCGCCCAGCGCTCGGGGAACTCGGAGGGGGGCGGGGAGTCCGTCCAGCCCAGGAGGTCGGCCTCCGCCAGGTCGGCCTCGTCCGCCTCGTTGTGCCAGTCGTCGTGCTCGGACCGGCGCAGGCCCGCCTGGGCCGCCGCGGTCTCCAGTGCCAGCGCCCGTACCCGCGCCGCGTGCTCGGCGCGGGCGGCGGCGATGGCCACCGAGGGCCACACCCGGTCGATCGCGGCGTTGACCGCGGCGCCGACCAGCACCGCGAAGGCGGAGACGCCGATCCACAGCAGCACCGCCACCGGGGCCGCCAGCGACCCGTAGATGGTGGGCCCCTCGACGGTGTGGACCAGGTAGATGCGGAGCAGGAAGCTGCCCAGCACCCAGATGGCCAGGGCGATCAGGGCCCCCGGGATGTCCTCGCGCCAGGGCGAGCGCACCGGCACCGACACGTGGTAGAGCGTGGTGAGGAAGGCGATGGAGAGCAGCATCACCACCGGCCAGTAGAGGATCCTGACCAGGGTGCCGCTCCAGGGCACGACCTCCACCACGGCCTCCGGCCCGGCGACCATCAGCGGGAGCGTGACCGCGCCGATGACCAGGGCGACCAGATAGAGCAGGAAGGCCAGCAGCCGGGTCTTGACGATCCCGCGGTGCCCTTCCAGGCCGTACATCACGGTGATGGTGTCGACGAAGACGTTGACCGCCCGTGATCCGGACCACAGCGCGATGGCGAAGCCGAGCGAGATGACGTCCGGCCGGCCGCCCTCGATCACGTCGTTCAGCAGCGGGCGGGCGATCTCCCGCACGCCCTTCTCGGACAGCACGGTGCCGGCGCCGTCCAGGATGGTGTCCCGGAGGGTGAGCACCGTGTGGGTGTCGGTCCAGGAGTCCACGTAGCCGAGCAGCCCGATCAGGGCGAGCAGCAGCGGGGGCAGCGACAGCAGGGTGAAGAAGGCCGCCTCCGCGGCCAGCCCGGTGACCCGGTACTCCATGCAGGAGTTGACGGTGTCCTTCAGCAGCAGCCATACGGTTCGGCGCTTGGAGACACTGCGGGTCAGGGCGCGGGCCTTGCGGAGCCGGCCGGAGGGCCGCTCCGCTGGTTCCGCGGGTTCGTCTGCACGCTGCACGTTATTACGTTAACCGGGGCAGAACGCCTGGCGTGCCACACGGTCGCGGCGAGCGGCCGCCACGGGTGCGCGGAAGGCCCGGAAGGGGCTCCTCCGCCCGGCGGGTTCGCGGCGGGGGTGATGCCGCGCCGACCCGGCACCACCCCTCGCTCGCAACCTCCACTGTCGAACGCCACCGGGCGGCACCGCAAACGTTGCGCCGCGGTTGCAACGATCTTGGTGTCGGTGCTCCGCGCGCCCCGGGGCAGCGGCACCATGTCCGGGTGGATCCCAGATCGATGGACCGGTTGCCGCCCGCCGCCCCGCACCCCTGTCCGCTGCTCGACGCGTCCTGGCGGCGCTCGCGGGAGCACGGCGTCCTCCCGGACGCCGGGCGGACGGCCCGCTGGCTGTCCGCGGAGCAGTTGGCCCGCCGCAGGCACGGCTCGCGCCTGGCCGAGCTGCTGCCCCGGCTGCGCGAGGGGCTGCGCCCGGTCATCGACGACGAGCGGCATGTGCTGGTCGTCAGCGACGCCGACGGCTGGGTGCTGTGGTGGGAGGGCAGCCGGGCGGTGCGCCGCCGGGCGGAGCGGCTGGACCTCTTCGAGGGCGCCCACTGGGGTGAGGAGACGGTGGGCACCAACGGCATCGGCACCTCGCTGGTGGCCCGGCGGCCGGTGCAGGTGCGCGCCGGGGAGCACTATGTGCACGCGCTGCACACCCTGGTGTGCGCGGCGGCCCCGCTGCACGATCCGCGGGACGGGCGGCTGCTGGGGGCGGTGAACGTGACCGGCCCGGCGGACCGGGCGCACCCCTGGATGCTGCCCCTGGTGGCGGCCGTGGCGCAGGTGGCCGAGGGGGAGCTGCGGGCCCGGCACTGGGCCTCGCTGGACCGGCTGCGGGCGGTGGCCGCGCCGGTGCTGGCCCGGCTGGAGGGCGCCGCGCTGGTGGTGGACCCCGCCGGTTGGCCCGCGGCGGTGACCGGGATGGCGCCTCCGGAGCGGGTGGCGCTGCCCAGGGCGCCGCAGGCCGGCCCGGTCTGGCTGCCCGCGCTGGGCAGCTGCACCCTGGAGCCGCTGCCCGGCGGCTGGCTGATCCGGGTCGGCCCGCGCGCGGCGGACGGGGCGAGCCGGGTGCTGCTGGACGTGTCCGGGGCCCGGTCCTGGACGGTGACGGTGTCCGGTCCGGCCGGCAGCTGGACGCAGGAGCTGAGCCCGCGCCACACCGAGCTGCTGCTGGTCCTGGCACTTCACCGGGAGGGGCGCAGCGCCGGGCAGCTGGCGGCGGACCTGTTCGGAGATCCGGGGCGGGCGGTCACGGTCCGCGCGGAGATGTCCCGGCTGCGGCGCACCATGGGCGGGGTGCTGGCGCACCGCCCGTACCGGTTCGCGGACAGTGTGCGGGTGGAGGTGGTGCGCCCGGCCGGGCCGCTCGACCTGCTGCCGGGTTCCACGGCGCCCGCGGTCCTGGCGGCGCGGGGCGCATGATTGGCTGAGGCCATGAACACCACGGTGACCATCTGGTCCTTGGAGCAGACCGCGCCCGGCGACCTGCGGGCGGCGGCCGAGCCGCCCGCCTCGGCGGGGGTGCGGATCGTACGGGCCGAGGTGCCCAGCCCGGAGTTCAGCAGGTACCTGTACACCGCGGTGGGCTCGGACCTGTCCTGGACCGACCGGCTGTCCTGGCCCGCCGAGCGCTGGCACCGGGCGGTGCACGGGCCGGGCAACGAGATATGGGTGGTCTACGAGCGGGGCACTCCGGCGGGGTACATCGAGTTCGACGCGCAGGACGACGGGGTGGTGGAGATCGTCTACTTCGGTCTGCTGCCGGACTTCCGCGGCCGGGGCCTGGGCGGGCACCTGCTGAGTGTCGGGACGGCCCGGGCCTGGGACCTGGCGGAGCGCTGGCCGGGGCGGGCGCCCACCCGCCGGGTGTGGCTGCACACCTGCAGCCTGGACGGGCCGTACGCGATGGCCAACTACGAGCGGCGCGGCTTCCGGCTGTTCGACACCACCACCGAGCCCTACCCCGCGCCGGCAGCCGGCTAGCGGTGTCCGACGGGTGACCCGGAGGCCGTGAGGCCCCGGCGAGCACCCGGGCTCCCTGCCCGGGGTGGCGGGCTCGTCGCCGCCCGCCGGCCCGGCGCGGAGCTGTGCCCCGAGGCCGTGAGGCCCCCGTCGAACACCCCCCGCGAGCCCGGGCTTTCCCCGTCTCCGGGCGACCGCCGCACCCGCGCGGTCGCCCGGTGCGCCGCCCCTCCCCCCACCGCTCTCATCTCGCTCATCGAGACGCGTACGTCCAGATACCGGATGATGGTGGACGCTCCGGAGACCGGCGTGCCACGCTTTCGCTCATGTCCAGAGCTGGAATCCACTTGGTGAGTCGGCGGCACGTCGATCTCTGCCGCATGTCCAGCGCCATCTGTCCCGCGGGCTGACAGTCACAGCACCACCGCGCGTCTTCGCAGCTCTGCCCCCTCGCCGCACCGCCGCCCCCGCCGTCGCGGACGTGCCGCGCCGGCCTCCAGTTCTGCGCCAACTCCCTTCCACCGCCCCTGACTTGGACCGTTCACGCCGGTCACCAGGGCGCGGGCGGACAGCTTGATCCTGCCCTCTCGCAGCCGCATCCCCAAGGACACACCGTCATGGCCGCCATCCCGGAACACCCCCAGCCCTCGACCAGGGGCACGCCCGCCACCGCAGCCACGACCCGTCGCGACGCCGGGCGCAACGGCGGTGAGGGCCAGTGGGCCGCAGGGCACTCCACACCGCTCAACGCCAATGAGCAGTTCAAGAAGGAAGACGACGGTCTCAATGTGCGGACACGCATCGAGACCGTCTACGCCCATCAGGGATTCGGCTCCATCGACGGCGCCGATCTCCGCGGCCGGATGCGCTGGTGGGGCCTGTACACCCAGCGCAAGCCCGGTATCGACGGCGGCAGGACCGCGGTGCTGGCACCGGAGGAGCTGGACGACGAGTTCTTCATGCTCCGGGTGCGCATCGACGGCGGCCGGCTCACCACCGATCAGCTCCGGGTGATCGGCGACATCTCCCAGGAGTTCGCACGCGGCACCGCGGACATCACCGACCGGCAGAACATCCAGTACCACTGGATCCGGATCGAGGACGTCCCGGAGATCTGGCGGCGGCTGGAGGCCGTGGGGCTGTCCACCACCGAGGCCTGCGGCGACACTCCGCGGGTCATCCTCGGCTCCCCGGTCGCCGGGGTCGCCGAGGACGAGATCCTCGACGGCACCTGGGCGATCGAGGAGATCCAGCGCCGGATCATCGGCAACAAGGACTTCTCCAACCTGCCCCGCAAGTTCAAGGCCGCGGTGTCCGGTTCGCCGCTGCTGGACGTGGCGCACGAGATCAACGACGTCTCCTTCGTCGGCGTACGCCACCCCGAGCACGGGCCCGGCTTCGACCTGTGGGTGGGCGGCGGACTGTCCACCAACCCCAAACTCGGCGTCCGGCTGGGCGCCTGGGTGCCGCTGGCGGAGGTGCCCGAGGTCTTCGAGGGGGTCATCTCGATCTTCCGCGACCACGGATACCGGCGGCTGCGCAACCGCGCCCGGCTGAAGTTCCTGGTCGCCGACTGGGGAGCGGCCCGGTTCCGCCAGGTGCTGGAGGAGGAGTACCTGGGCCGCCCGCTGCTCGACGGCCCGGCCCCCGAACAGCCCTCCGGGGTCTGGCGCGACCACGTGGGGGTGCACCGCCAGCGCGACGGCCGCTTCTACGTCGGCTTCGCCCCGCGCGTCGGCCGCGTGGACGGCGCCACCCTCACCAAGATCGCCGAGCTGGCCGCCGGGCACGGCTCCGGACGGCTGCGGACCACCGCCGAGCAGAAGATGATCGTGCTGGACGTACCCGAGGACCGGGTGGCCTCCCTGGTGGCCGGACTGGAGGCGCTGGACCTGCGGGTGACCCCCTCGCCCTTCCGGCGCGGCACCATGGCCTGCACCGGCATCGAGTTCTGCAAGCTGGCGATCGTGGAGACCAAGGCGCGCGGCTCCGCCCTCATCGACGAACTCGAGCGCCGGCTGCCCGACTTCGACGAGCCGGTCACCGTCCACATCAACGGCTGCCCCAACGCCTGCGCCCGGATCCAGGTCGCCGACATCGGCCTCAAGGGCCAGCTCGTCGTGGACGACCAGGGCCGCCAGGTCGAGGGCTACCAGGTGCACCTGGGCGGCGCCCTCGGCCTGGAGCCGGGGTTCGGCCGCAAGGTCCGCGGCCTGAAGGTCACCGCCGATCGCCTGCCGGACTACGTGGAGCGGGTGCTGCGGCGCTTCCGGGCGGAGCGGGAGCCGGGCGAGCGGTTCGCCCAGTGGGCGGCGAGGGCCCCCGAGGAGGCGCTGCGATGAGCGAGCGCGCCGCCCCCTTCTACTGCCCCTACTGCGGCGACGAGGACCTGCGCCCGCACGGGCACCGGCACGCGGCCTGGGAGTGCGCCGCCTGCAACCGCGCCTTCCAACTGACCTTCCTCGGGCTGCTGGCCCGCGGATCCCACACCGACGCCGAAGGGGAACGGACATGACGCCGCCTCCGCACGCGGACCGGGCCGAACCCGGCGCCCTGCGCGCCCTGGCCGAGCGGGCCGGACGGGAGCTGGAGGACGCCCCCGCCCTGGACGTCCTGCGCTGGGCGGCAGACACCTTCGGCGAGCGGTTCTGCGTGACCTCCTCGATGGAGGACGCGGTGGTGGCGCACCTGGCCTCCCGCGCCCTGCCCGGGGTGGACGTGGTGTTCCTGGACACCGGCTACCACTTCCCGGAGACCATCGGCACCCGGGACGCGGTGGCGGCCGTCATGGACGTCCGCGTCATCACCCTCACCCCCCGTCAGACGGTCGCCGAGCAGGACGCGGAGTACGGCCCCGGGCTGCACGACCGCGACCCGGACCTGTGTTGCGCGCTGCGCAAGGTCAAGCCGCTGGAGGAGGGGCTGGCCGGCTACGACGCCTGGGCCACCGGGCTGCGCCGGGACGAGTCCCCGACCCGGGCCGGCACACCGGTGGTGGGCTGGGACGAGCGGCGCGGCAAGGTCAAGATCGCCCCGATCGCCCGCTGGAGCCGGCAGGACGTGGACGCCTACCTCGCCGAGCACCACGTGCTCACCAACCCGCTGCTGACGGACGGCTACGCCTCCGTCGGCTGCGCCCCCTGCACCCGGCGGGTGGCCCGGGGAGAGGACGTACGCGCGGGCCGCTGGGCGGGCCGGGCCAAGACCGAGTGCGGGCTGCACGGATGAGCGGCGCCCCCGCGGTGGTGGGGCACCGCGACCGGATCGACACGATGGGACGGACAGGAATGACAGGCGCCACGGTATGGCTGACCGGGCTGCCGAGCGCGGGCAAGACCACGCTCGCCCACGCGCTGGCGGAGCGGCTGCGCACGGCGGGGCACCGGGTGGAGGTGCTGGACGGTGACGAGACCCGGACCTTCCTCTCCGCCGGACTGGGCTTCAGCCGCGCGGACCGGCACACCCATGTGCGGCGGATCGGCTACGTGGCCGAACTGCTGGCCCGCAACGGGGTGCTGGCCCTGGTGCCGGTGATCGCCCCGTACGCGGACAGCCGCGAGGCGGTGCGCCGCCGCCACCAGGCCCAGGGCACCGCCTATCTGGAGGTGCACGTGGCCGCCCCGGTCGAGGTGTGCGCACAGCGCGATGTGAAGGGCCTGTACGCCCGGCAGGCCGCGGGCGAGCTGTCCGGGCTGACCGGGGTGGACGACCCGTACGAGCGGCCCGAGGACCCCGACCTGCGGATCGACTCGCACCGGCAGACGGTCTCCGGTTCGGTGGCCGAACTGGCCGCCCTGCTCGCCGAGAGGGGTCTGGCATGACCACCACCGCGGTCCTCGCCCCCGGGCACACCGCCCGTCCCCACCCGCTGTCGCACCTGGACGCCCTGGAGTCCGAGGCGGTGCACATCTTCCGCGAGGTGGCGGGCGAGTTCGAGCGCCCGGTGCTGCTGTTCTCCGGCGGCAAGGACTCCGTCGTGATGCTGCACCTGGCGCTGAAGGCGTTCGCGCCGGCGCCGGTGCCCTTCGCGCTGCTGCACGTGGACACCGGGCACAACTTCCCCGAGGTCATCGCGTTCCGCGACCGCACCGTGGCCCGCCACGGGCTGCGGCTGCACATCGCCTCGGTGCAGGAGTACATCGACGCGGGCACCCTGCGCGAGCGCCCGGACGGCACCCGCAACCCGCTGCAGACCGTGCCGCTGACCGAGGCCATCTCGCGCCACCGCTTCGACGCGGTGTTCGGCGGCGGCCGGCGCGACGAGGAGAAGGCCCGGGCCAAGGAGCGGGTGTTCTCACTGCGCGACGAGTTCTCCCAGTGGGACCCGCGCCGCCAGCGCCCCGAGCTGTGGCAGCTGTACAACGGCCGGCACGCCCCCGGCGAGCACGTCCGGGTCTTCCCGCTGTCCAACTGGACCGAGCTGGACGTGTGGCAGTACCTCACCCGGGAGCGCGTCGAGCTGCCGGAGATCTACTTCGCGCACGAGCGCGAGGTGTTCCAGCGCGACGGGATGTGGCTGACCGCCGGTGAGTGGGGCGGGCCGCGGGGCTCCGAGCGGGTGGAGAAGCGGCTGGTCCGCTACCGCACCGTGGGCGACATGTCCTGCACCGGCGCGATCGACTCGGACGCCGCCACACCGGACGCGGTGATCGCCGAGATCGCCGCCTCCCGGCTCACCGAGCGCGGCGCCACCCGGGCCGACGACCGGCTCTCCGAGGCCGCGATGGAAGACCGCAAGCGCGAGGGGTACTTCTAGGAATGTCCACGACCATCGAACAGCCGGCCGCCACCGCGCCGGACACCACACTGCTGCGCTTCGCGACCGCCGGATCGGTGGACGACGGCAAGTCGACCCTGGTGGGCCGGCTGCTGCACGACTCCAAGTCGGTCCTCGCCGACCAGTTGGCGGCGGTGGAGGGCGCCTCCCGCGCCCGCGGCCGCAGCGGCCCCGACCTGGCCCTGCTCACCGACGGGCTGCGCGCCGAGCGCGAGCAGGGCATCACCATCGACGTCGCCTACCGCTACTTCGCCACCCCCCGGCGGCGGTTCGTCCTCGCCGACACCCCGGGCCATGTGCAGTACACCCGGAACATGGTCACCGGCGCCTCCACCGCCGACCTGGCCGTGGTGCTGGTGGACGCCCGGGCCGGCGTGGTGGAGCAGACCCGCCGGCACGCCGCGGTCGCCGCCCTGCTGCGGGTGCCGCACATGGTGCTGGCGGTCAACAAGATGGACCTGGTGGGCTATGCGCGGGCGCCGTTCACCGCCATCGCCGAGGAGTTCACGGCGTACGCCTCCGAGCTGGGGATACCGGACGTCCGGGTCATCCCGATCTCCGCGCTCGCCGGCGACAACGTGGTGCGGCCGTCCGCGGCCATGCCCTGGTACCAGGGCCCGACCGTGCTGGAGCACCTGGAGACCGTCCCCACCGGCCAGGACCCGACCGGCGCCCCGGCCCGCTTCCCGGTGCAGTACGTGATCCGCCCGCAGACCGCCGAGCACCCCGACTACCGGGGCTACGCCGGGCAGATCGCCTCCGGGGTGCTGCGGGTGGGCGAGCCGGTGACGGTGCTGCCCTCGGGCCGTACCAGCACCATCGAGGGGATCGACGCGCTCGGCCGGAGCGTGGACGCCGCCTGGGCCCCGCAGTCGGTGACGCTCCGGCTCGCCGACGACCTGGACGCCTCGCGCGGCGACCTGATCGCGCCGGCCGCCTCCCCGCCGGCCCTCACCCGGGAGGTGGCGGCGACCGTCTGCCACCTCGCCGACCAGCCGCTGACCGCGGGCCGGCAGGTGCTGCTCAAGCACACCACCCGGACCGTCAAGGCGATCGTCACCGACATCCCCTCCCGGCTGACCCTGGACGACCTGTCCCAGCACCCGGCACCCGAACGGCTGGTGGCCAACGACATCGGCCGGGTCCGGGTGCGCACCGCAGAACCCCTGGCCCTGGACGCCTACGCCGACTCCCGCCGCACCGGCTCCTTCCTGCTGATCGACCCGGCCGACGGGACCACCCTGGCGGCCGGCATGGCGGGCGGTTCCTTCACTCCGGCGGAGGCCGGTGCAGCGCCCGGTGGCGAGGCGGCGGCACCGGGCGCGGGGAGGGAGGCGTGATGCCGTTCCCCCTGAGGCGCGCGCTGGCCGCGGCCGCCATCTGGCCGCTGCTGGTCGGCGTACTCGGCGCCTGCGGCTACGGCTCGCAGCGCGAGGACGCCGAGGGCGGCACGCCCACCGCCGGCGGCCGGCGGATCGACGGCCTGGACCAGGTGCGGATCGGCTACTTCGCCAACCTCACCCACGCCACCGCGCTGGTCGGCCTGCACGGGGACGGGCTGATCCAGCGTGAGCTGGGCGGCACCGCCGTCAAGCCCTACGTCTTCAACGCGGGCCCCTCCGAGATCGAGGCACTGAACGCCGGCTCCATCGACATCGGCTGGATCGGCCCGTCGCCTTCGGTCAACGGGTACGTCAAGTCGCACGGCAAGAACCTCAGGATCATCTCCGGTTCGGCCTCCGGCGGGGTGAAGCTGGTCGTCAACCCGGACCGGATCACCTCCCTGGACGACCTCAGGGGCAAGAAGATCGCCACCCCGCAGCTGGGCAACACCCAGGACGTGGCGCTCCTCGACTGGATCGCGGAGCGCGGCTGGAAGGTCGACGCGCAAAGCGGCCGGGGCGATGTCTCGGTGGTCCGCTCGGACAACAAGGTCACCCCGGACGCCTATGCCGCCGGCTCCATCGACGGTGCCTGGGTGCCCGAGCCCACCGCCTCCAAGCTGGTCGCCGAGGGCGGCAAGGTGCTGCTGGACGAGTCCTCGCTGTGGCCGGACGGGAAGTTCGTGATCACTCATGTGATCGTCCGGCAGTCCTTCCTGGAGCGGCACCCGGCCGTGGTCGAGGCCGTCCTGCGGGGCTCGGTGAAGACCAACCAGTGGATCAGGGACAACCCGCGGCGGGCCAGGGCCGATGCCAACAAGGCACTGGCGGCCCTGACCGGCAAACCGCTGCCGGCCGAGGTGATCGACCCGGCCTGGAAGAGCATCCAGGTCACCGACGACCCGCTGGCCGCCACCTTGGACACCCAGGCGCGGCACGCGGTGCGGGCCGGTCTGCTGGCGCGGCCCGACCTCGACGGCATCTACGACCTGCGGCTGCTGAACAAGGTCCGCAAGGCCGCCGGCCGGCCCCCGCTCTCCGCGGCCGGCCTCGGCACCCAGTAGCCCGCCCGTACCCACCAAGGAGGTGACCGGATGTCCCCGGCACTGACCACAGCGAAGAACGCGCCCACCGGCCGCGGCCCGGCGCGGGCCGTCCCGGCCGTCCGGATCGGCCGTGTCCACAAGGTGTTCGGCCGGCCCGGCGCCCCCGGGCAGGCCGTCCTGGACGACATCACCCTCGACGTGCGCCCCGGCGAGTTCGTCTGCCTCCTGGGTGCCTCCGGCTGCGGCAAGTCGACCCTGCTCAACCTGATCGCGGGCCTGGACCGGCCGACCGCCGGGGAGATCGACGTGCCCGGCGGGCGCCCGGCCCTGATGTTCCAGGAGCACGCGCTGTTCCCCTGGCTGACCGCGGGCCGGAACGTCGAACTGGCGCTGCGGCTGCGCAAGGTGCCGCGGGCCCGGCGGCGCCCGGAGGCCGAGCGGCTGCTGGAGCTGGTGCGGTTGGGCGGCGCCCACGGCAGGCGGGTGCACGAGCTGTCCGGCGGTATGCGGCAGCGGGTGGCGATGGCCCGGGCGCTGGCGCAGGCCTCCGACGTGCTGCTGATGGACGAGCCGTTCGCGGCCCTGGACGCCATCACCCGCGATGTGCTGCACGGCGAACTCACCCGGATCTGGCGCGAGACGGGCGTGTCCGTCGTGTTCGTCACCCACAACGTGCGGGAGGCGGTGCGGCTGGCCCAGCGGGTGGTGCTGCTCTCCTCCCGCCCGGGCCGGGTGATCCGCGAGTGGACGGTGGACCTCCCGCAGCCGCGCCGCGCCGAGGACCCGGCCGTCGCGGACCTGTCCCGGGAGATCACCGAGGAACTGCGTGGGGAGATCCGCCGCCATGGCCGGACCTGAGACCACCCGGAAGGAACCGGGGCAGGCCGCGGCGCCCCCGGGCGCGGACGGCGGACAGGACCCGGCCGGTCTGGGCGCGGGCCTGGACGCGCTGGAGGCGGTGCCCGTCCGGCGCGCTCCGCTGACCGAGGTCCTCATCCGCTCGGTGCTGCCGCCGATCGTCGCGATCGCCCTGGTGCTCGCCGTGTGGCAGGGCCTGGTCTGGGCGAAGGTGACCGACGACTACAAGCTGCCGAGCCCGGCCCGGGTCTGGGCGGCGCTGCGGGATCTGTGGCTGCGCGGCGAGTTGCTGGACATCGTGTGGACCAGCGTCTCGCGCGGGCTGTTCGGCTTCCTCGTCGCGCTGGCCATCGGCACCCCGCTGGGTCTGGTGGTGGCCCGGGTGCGGTTCGTCCGGGCGGCCGTCCGGCCGATCCTGTCCGGGTTGCAGTCGCTGCCCTCGGTGGCCTGGGTGCCTCCGACGCTGATCTGGATGGGCCTCAACGACCGGATGATGTACACGGTGATCCTGCTCGGCGCGGTGCCCTCCATCGCCAACGGGCTGGTCGCCGGCATCGACCAGGTGCCGCCCCTCTTCCTGCGGGCCGGTCGGACGCTGGGCGCCCGGGGGCTGCGCGGTGCCTGGCACATCCTGCTGCCCGCGGCGCTGCCCGGCTATGTGGCCGGACTCAAGCAGGGCTGGGCGTTCGCCTGGCGCTCGCTGATGGCCGCCGAGATCATCGCCAGCTCCCCCGACCTGGGGCTGGGGTTGGGCCAGTACCTGGAGAACCAGCGCAACAACTCGGACATGGCCGGGGTGCTGCTGGGCATCTTCCTGATCCTGTTCGTCGGGATCGCCATCGAACTGCTGGTGTTCGCCCCGGTGGAGCGGTGGGTGCTGCGCAGCCGCGGACTCCAGGAGCGGGCCCGCTGACGCCCCGCGTACCGGTGGCGCGGCCGGGTCGTCCGACGCCCGCTCCCGTGCTGCTCCTCGTCGCCCATGGCAGCCGCGATCCGCGGCACGCGGCCACCGTCGCCTCGCTCGCCGAGCGGGTGCGGTGGCTGCGGCCCGGGGTGCGGGTGGAGACGGCCTTCCTGGACTTCACCGCGCCGCGGGTGCCGCGGGTCCTGGAACGGCTGGCGGCCGAGGAGGCGGGCCCGGTGGTGGCGGTGCCGCTGCTGCTCACCCGCGCCTTCCACGCCAGGTCGGACATCCCGGCGGTGCTGCGCGCGGCCGGCGCGCGGCACCCGGGGCTGACCATCCGCCAGGCGGCGGTGCTCGGCCCGTCGCCGCTGCTGCGGGCCGCCTTGGAGCGGCGGCTGTACGAGGCCGGGGTGCGCCCCGGCGACCGGCCCTCGACCGGGGTGGTGCTGGCCTGCGCCGGCACCACCGACCCGGAGGCGGTCGCGGTCATCGAGGGCGTCGCCCGCCGGTGGCGGCGCACCGGTTGGCACGCGGTGCGGCCCGCCTTCGCCTCCGCGGTGCGGGCCGGTGGGCCCCTGTCCACCGAGGACGCGGTGCGCGCGCTGCGGGCGGCCGGCTGTGCGCGGGTGGCCGTGGCCCCGTACGCCATCGCGCCGGGCCGGCTGCCGGACCGGATCGCGGCGGGCGCCGCCGCGGCCGGTGCCGAGGTGCTGGCCGAGGTGCTCGGTGCCGCGCCCGAGGTGGCCCGATTGCTGGTGCGACGGTACGCTGCCGCGGCGCCGCAGCCGGCCATGCCGGCCGTATGAGCCGGGCGGGCCGCCGGGGGCGTGCGGACGGGCCTGGCCACCGTCCGGCTCCTCCTCGCGGTGGTCTCAGCTGAAGTCGAGGTCGCCGGTGCGGGTGCGCTTGAGCTCGAAGAACTTGGGGTATCCGGCGAGCAGTCGGGCGCCGTCGAAGATCCGCAGGGCGTCCTCCCCGCGCGGCACGGCGGTGAGCACCGGGCCGAAGAAGGCCACCCCGTCGATGTGCAGGGTGGGGGTGCCGACCTCCTCGCCGACCGGGTCCATCCCCTGGTGGTGGCTCTCCCGCAGCGCCGCGTCGTGGTCGGTGCTGTCCGCGGCCTCGGCCAGTTCGGCGGGCAGTCCCACCTCGGCCAGGGACTCCCGGAGGATCTCGGCCGTGTCCCTGCGGCCCTCGTTGTGGTAGCGGGTGCCGAAGGCGGTGTACAGGTCCCGCAGCACCTCCTCGCCGTGCTGCCGGGCCGCGGCGACGCACACCCGCACGGGCCCCCAACCCCGGTCCAGCAGCTCGCGGTAGCGCTCCGGCAGGTCCTCGCGGCCGTCGTTGAGCACCGACAGGCTCATCACCCGGAAGCGCAGGTCGAGCGGGCGCTGCCGGTCCACCTCGAGGATCCACCGGGAGGTGATCCAGGCGAACGGGCAGATGGGGTCGAAGTAGAAGTCGACGGTGGTCACCGGGGTGTCGGCGGCGGCCTCCCGGGTGGTGGCGGAGGCGGCGGGGCGGGTGGCGCTGTCAGTGGTCATGTGCAGCAGCCTAGGCCGCGAATGGCCCCGACATCTGGGCCATTGACCGGGCTTATGAGTGGGCCACTTGGGTGCGCGGTCGATGCCCGACCTGGCATGGTGCCCCCGGTCCGGGCCCGGAGAAGACCGGAGGCCGGCCGTCGTGCCCCGTGGGGGGCGGGCACGACGGCCGGCCTCGGTGCCGAGCGGACGAGTCCTACTCGACGACCTTGAGGAGCTTGTTGGGCGTGCCCTCGCTCGGGTTGGAGATCTTGTCCGGGGTGGCGCCCTCGGTCAGCGCGGTCGCGACCTCCTCGGGGGTGGCGTCCGGGTGGTTGCCGAGGTAGACGGCGGCGGCGCCCACGACGTGCGGGGTCGCCATCGAGGTGCCGGAGATGGTGTTGGTGGCGTCGTCGCCGGTGTTCCAGTCGGAGGTGATGTCCGAGCCGGGGGCGTACAGGTCCACCACGTCACCGTAGTTGGAGAAGTCCGACTGCTCGTCGTCCTTGGTGCTGGAGGCGACGGTGATCGCCTCCTTCACCCGGGCCGGGGAGCCCTGGGAGGCGTCGCTGGACTCGTTGCCGGCGGCCACCGCGAAGGTGACACCGGAGGCGATGGCCTTCTGCACCGCGGTGTCCAGAGCCTCGTCGGCGCCGCCGCCCAGGCTCATGTTGGCGACGGACGGGCCCTGGTGGTTCTGGGTGACCCAGTCGATGCCCGCGACGACCTGCTCGGTGGTGCCGGAGCCCTGGTCGTCCAGCACCCGCACCGCGACGATCTTCGTCTTCTTGGCGACACCGTGCTCGGCGCCGCCGATGGTGCCCGCCACGTGCGTGCCGTGGCCGTTGCCGTCGTCGGCGGTGTCGTCGTTGTCCACGGCGTCGAAGCCGTAGCTGGCGCGGCCCTCGAAGTCCTTGTGGCTGATGCGGACACCGGTGTCGATGACGTACGCGGTGACACCCTCACCCGCGGAGTCGGGGTAGGTGTACGCCCCATCCCCCTCGGTGTCGGCCTGGTCGATCCGGTCCAGGCCCCAGGACGGCGGGTTCTCCTGCGTGGCGTCGATGCTGAACCGGTGGTTCTGCACCACCTTCTCCACCGCCGGGTCGGCGGCCAGGCGCTTGGCCTCGGTCTCGCTCAGCCCCTTGGCCGAGAAGCCGTTGATGGCGGACTTGTAGGTCCGCTTGACGGTGCCGCCGTACTCCTTGGCGAGGTCCTTGCTCTCGGACGCGGCCTTGACGCCCTTGCCGTCCTTCAGCAGCACGATGTAGCTGCCGTCGATGGCGTCCTTGGACTGGGTCCCGTAGACCTTGCCCTCGGCGGGGGTCGACGCGCCGGCCGGCATGGCCACGAAGGCCCCGGCGGTGACGGCAGCGGCGGCGGCGACGGCGAGGCCTATCTTCCGGCCCTTGGCATGCTTGCGAGTTGCCATGACGAGGGTTCCTCCTCGTGAGGTGTGTGGGGGGATCGGCTGTCATGGACAGCCCCCGGCGGCCGAAGAATCGGCGCCGGGTTGATTCGAAACCCTGTCGGATCGGCGGGGAGGATTTCAAAGCCTCGGACGCGGATGTGACTTATGCAACGTTGCTTCGTAATGAGATAGCCCGCCGAGCGCCGCTAAACCGGAAAAATGCCCTGTTCCCGCCGTGCCGGGTGATGTCCCTTTACGTGTAAGGGGCCATCACTTTCCATGGTGGGGCTAGCACCACCATGGATGGGGGACATCCCCCACCACCGATTCACCTGCCAGCAGGATGGGTCGGCCCCTCCCCGGGCCATAGCGTCGAAGGGTCGAAAGAAGGCGTGGCGGCGGAGGTCGCCGCACGGGGAAAAGGGGAAGTCGTGTCGGACACAGGCCGCTTGGACAGACCACGAGGGTTGGCCGCCCGCGCGGGAAGCTGGAGCGCCCGGCACCGGTGGGTCGCGGTCGGGGGGTGGGTCCTCTTCGTCATCCTGGCGGTCGCCCTCGGATCGATGGCCGGGCGCGTGGACACCACGCGCAGCGAGTCGCAGCCCGGTGAGTCCGGGAGGGTCGAGAAGATCCTCGACGAGGCGGGCGTCACCAGTCCGGCCTCGGAGACGGTGCTCGTCCAGTCCCGGGAGCGCGGGGGCCCCACCGCCGATCAGGCGGCCTTCCACCAGGCGGTGGACGCGGTGCTGACCGCGGTGCGGGGCACCGGCGAGGTCACCGGGCTGAAGTCCCCGTACACCTCCAAGGCCATATCCGCCGACGGGCGTTCGGCGCTGGTCCAGTTCGAGATACGCGGCGATCCGGAGAAGGCCGGCGACCGCATCGAACCGGTGCTGGACGCGGTCGCCAAGGTGAAGGACGAGCACAAGGCGTTCACCATCGAGCAGTTCGGTGACGCCAGTGGTGACAAGGCGTTCAGCGACGCCTTCGGTGACGACTTCGCCCAGGCCGAGTACTCCGCGCTGCCGGTCGCCCTCGGCATCCTGCTGATCGCCTTCGGCGCCCTGGTCGCCGCGCTGCTGCCGGTGGTGCTCGCCATGACCGCCTTCATCGCCACCAGCGGCCTGGTCGCCGTGGTCAGCCACGCGGTCCACATGAGCGACACCGCCAACTCCGTGATGCTGCTGGTCGGTCTGGCCGTCGGCGTCGACTACTGCCTGTTCTACCTGCGGCGGGAGCGCGAGGAGCGGGCCGCCGGACGGGACCCGCAGACCGCGCTGCGCATCGCCGCCGCCACCTCCGGGCACGCGGTCCTGGTCTCCGGATTCACCGTCATCGTCGCCATGGCCGGCATGCTCTTCACCGGGATCGCGGACTTCAAGGCCATGGGCCTGGCCACGCTGATGGTGGTCGCGGTCGCGGTGGTCGGCTCGGTCACGGTGCTGCCCGCGCTGCTGTCCCTGCTGGGTGAGCGGGTGGAGAAGGGCCGGGTGCCCTTCCTGTCCCGCATCAAGGGCGGCAAGGGCCGGCACGGCGGCACCAGCGAGAGCCGCTTCTGGCGCGCGGTGCTGACCAAGGTGCTGCGGCGGCCCGCGCTCTCGGTCGGCCTCGCCGGCGGCGTGCTGGTCCTGCTCGCGCTGCCCGCGGCGGGCATGAAGACCGCCAACCTGGCGCTGGACCAGGAGTTCGACAGCTCCATGCCGATCGTCACCGCCTACCAGGACATGAACGCGGCCTTCCCCGGCGGCCCCGACCCGGCCAACGTGATCGTCAAGGCCGATGACATCGACGCCGCGCCGGTGCGCACCGCCATCGCCGACTTCCGCGCCCAGGCCGTGGCCAAGGGTGCCTCCAAGGGGCCGGTGGAGCTCACCGTGCACCGCAAGGAGAACGTCGCCGTGATCCATGTCCCGCTGCTCGGCGGCACGGACAAGGACAAGGCGGAGAAGAGCCTGAACATCCTGCGCGACGAGGTACGGCCGGCCACCCTCGACAAGGTCGACGGAGTGGACGCCCCGATCGGCGGCTCGATCGCCTCCTCCAAGGACTTCTCCGACAAGATCGGGGCGGCCGCGATACCGGTCTTCGCCTTCGTGGTGGTCTTCGCCTTCCTGCTGATGCTGATGTCCTTCCGGTCGCTGACCATCGCGGTGACCGCCATCGTGCTCAACCTGCTGTCGGTGGGCGCCGCCTACGGCATCCTGACCGCCGTCTTCCAGCACGGCTGGGGCGCCGGGCTGGTGGGCGCCGAGGGAGTCGGCGCGGTCGTGGCCTGGCTGCCGCTCTTCCTCTTCGTCATCCTGTTCGGCCTGAGCATGGACTACCACGTCTTCGTGGTCTCCCGGATCCGCGAGGCCCGGGTCGCCGGGCGCACCACCCGGGACGCCATCGTGCACGGTGTGGTCACCACCGCCGGTGTGGTCACCAGTGCGGCGGTCATCATGGTCGCGGTCTTCGCCATCTTCGGCACGCTGTCCATGCAGAGCATGAAGCAGATGGGGGTGGGCCTGGCGGCGGCGGTGCTCATCGACGCCACGGTGATCCGCGGGGTGCTGCTGCCGGCCCTGATGGCGATGCTCGGCGAGCGCAACTGGTACATGCCGCGCTGGCTGCGCTGGCTGCCGGACCTCTCGCACGACGAGCCGCAGGCCGCGCCGCACGGCACCCCGGCGGCCGACGCCCTGGGGGCGCACGGCGCCGGCGAGTACCAGCCCCAGCACATCCGGGTCTGACCTCCCCGGTCCCACACGGCGCGCGGCGGTCGGCCGGCCATATGGCCGGCGGACCGCCGCGTGTGTGCGTGCGGTGTCCGGGAGCGGTAGGGCACCCCCGTCCTCGGAGTCGGCCGGCCGGCGTGCGCGGTGCCCGAGGGCGGCGGGGCGACCAGTCCGCCGGAGCCGGCCGGGGCCCGCGGGTGTGTCCCTACCGCTGGTAGCGCCGGAGCACCAGGTTTCCGTCGGCCACCAGCTTGTGCCGGAGCGAGTCCTCGCCGATCGCTCCGCTGTAGTACTCCTGGAAGGCGGGCGTGGCGATCTTGTCCTTCCATTCCGGGTATCCGCGCACCGACTGGGCGGGCGCGGAGCGCAGATGGCGGGCGAGCGCGGTCCCGGTGGCCCAGCCGCGGCGCTCGGTGTGCAGCGCCGGGTGGGCGAGCGCCTGCCGCCCGGTGGGCAGCATCCAGTCGCCGAGCGCCAGCCGCACCATGTTCCGGGGCCGCAGCAGAAACGCGATGAACGCCGCGGCCTCCTCCCGGTACGGGCTGTCCTCGGCGATGGACAGCGTCTGCGGGCTGACGCCCTGCCGCTGGTCGCCCCCGGGCCCGGCGGGCGCGGGCAGCACCGTCCAGCGGAAGCCCCGGGGTGCCTGCTGCACGATCTGCTGCCGGTAGGAGAAGCCCAGCGGGACCATGGCGTACCGGCCGTCGAAGAACCCGGGCAGGGTGTCCGAGCCGCCCATGCCGAGGGTGGTGCGGGCGGCGCTGCGGTCCGTGTTGACCTGGTCGTGCACCACGCGTGGCACCCGCTGCTCGGCGGCGTCGAACCGCACCGTCACCTTGCCGTCGGCGCCCCGGTGGAAGGTCTGGCCGCCGGTGGACAGCGACAGGTTGAGGGTGGCGGACACCGGTTCCTTCAGTGGCCAGGCCACCCCGTACCTCCCTTCGCCGGTCAGCCGCCGGGCCACCTCCTCGAACTCCGGCCAGCTCCACGGTTCGCCGGCGGTGGGGATGCGTACCCGGGCCCGCTCCAGGCGGTCGAGGTCGGCCATGATGACGCGCGGCTCCTGGAGGAAGGGCACGCCGAAGACACCGTCCCCGAAGGTGGTGGTCCGCCAGCTGTGCTCCGGGATGTCCTGGGTCAGCGCGCGCGGCAGCAGTCCGGTGAGGTCGGCCAGGGAGCCGCCGTAGGCGAAGTCGGCCAGGTCGTCGGAGGCGTCATGGATGACATCCGGTGCCTCACCGCCTTCGAAGGCGGTGAGCAGCTGGTCGTGCACGCCGTCCCAGCTGCCCTGGACGTACTCGACGGTGACCTTGGGGTGGGCGGCGTTCCACTCCCGTACCAGCCGCTTGTTGACCTCGATGGACTCCTGCTGCCAGGCCAGTGACTGGAAGCGCAGGGTCACCGAGCCGTCGGCGGCCCGGCGCCGCCGGGTGGCGCAGCCGGCCAGGGCGGTGGCGGGCGCGGCCCAGGTGGCGGCCAGCAGGGTGCGGCGGCGCATCAGTGCTTCACCGCCCCGGCCAGCATCCCGCCGCTGATCCGGCGTTGCAGAAGGGCGAAGAGCAGGAGGGAGGGGAGGGTCGCCAGCAGTGAGGCGGCGGCGAGCGGGCCGAGGTCGGCCACCCCTTCGGCACCCAGGAAGTGGGTGAGGACCACGGGCATCGTCTGCTTCTCGGGAGACTTGAGCAGGACCAGGGCGAAGAAGAACTCGTTCCAGGCCGTGATGAAGGCGAACAGCGCGGTGGCCGCGATGCCCGGGGCGAGCAGCGGGACGGTGACCGAGACCAGGGTGCGCAGCCGCCCCGCGCCGTCCACCGCCGCGGCCTCCTCCAGCTCCGGTGGCAGCGCCCGTACATAACCGGTGAGCAGCCACAGGGCGAACGGCAGCGACCAGACCACGTAGACCATCACCAGGCCCGGCATGGCGTCGATCAGCCGGAGGTGCTTGAGGAGCAGGAACAGCGGGATGATCAGCAGCACCAGGGGGAATGCCTGGCTGACCACCACCCAGCCGGTGGCGGCCCGGCTGAGCCAGGACCGCCGGCGGGCCAGCGCGTAGGCCATCGGGACGGCCAGCAGGACCGCGATGAGGGCGGCGCTGCCCGCGGCGAGCAGGCTGTTGCCCGCGGCGCGCAGCAGCGGCTGCTCGTCGAGGGCCTGCCGGAAGTTGTCCCAGGTGGGCTGGTCCGGGATCCACTGGGGGTGGGAGCTGGCCAGCTCCCGCGGCGGCTTGAACGCGGTGGAGACCAGCCACAGCAGCGGGAAGGCGAGGAAGACCAGGTAGCCCAGCAGGGCGAGGTACTGGCCGGCACGCCCGGCGCGCCGCCGGACGGCCCGGCTTCGGGGGCGGCTTCGGATGGGGTGTGTCATGTCCGGTCCCCCTTCAGCCGGCCGACCAGGAAGACGGCCAGCAGCACGGAGACCACGGCGACCAGCACGCAGCCCATGGCCGCCGCGTAGCCGAACTGCCCGTAGCGGAAGGCCTCCTCGTAGGCGAAGAGCATCGGCAGCCGGGTACGGCCACCGGGTCCGCCGTTGGTGAGGACGTAGACCAGGGCGAAGGAGTTGAGGTTCCAGATGAAGGCGAGGGCGCCCATCGCCACCGCGACCGGCCGCAGCGCCGGCCAGGTGACGGTCCGGAAGCGGCGCCAGGCGCCGGCCCCGTCCATGGCCGCCGCCTCGTGCAGTTCGCGGGGGACGTTCTGCAGGCCGGCCAGGAGCGCCACCGTGGTCTGCGGCATCCCGGCCCACACGCCCACCACGATCACGGCGGGCAGGGCACTACCCAGGCTGCCCAGCCAGTCGCGATGGGTGCCCAGGGTCTCGTTGAGGATGCCGGCGTCCGGGTGGTAGACCAGCCGCCACATGATGCCCACCACCACCTCGGGCATCGCCCAGGGCACGATCGCCAGCGTCCGGGCCAGCCAGCGGAACCGCAGGTTCTGGTTGAGCAGCAGGGCCAGCCCCAGCGAGAGCAGGAACTGCGGCACCGTCACTCCGGCGGCCCATACCAGGCCGATCCGGAAGGACTCCCAGAAGAGGGTGTCCTGCCGGAGGTCCCGGAAGTTCAGCAGGCCGATCCACTCGGTCGGATCGGTGCGGCCGGACTGGGCGTCGGTGAAGGCCAGCGCGATGCCGTAGAGCAGGGGGCCGACGCTGAGCACCAGGATCGGCAGCAGCGCGGGCAGCACCAGGAACCAGGCACCCGGGTCCCACCGCCGGCCACCGCCCTTGCCGCCTGCCGCCCGGCGCTCCACCGCGGGGCGCGGGGGCCGCGGCCCGTCGGGCGCGGGGTGCCGGGTCTGGTGACCGGGTCTCTTCTCGGAGTACGGGGGTGACCCCCCGGCGGGACGTAACACGGCCACGAGCTCCTCACGGGCGCGTCAGCGCAGGTCGGCTGGGCGGGCGCCCGGTGCGGAAGCCCCCGTCATGGTGCTGACGGCGCAGGGCCCAGTCAAGCGTTCGGCCGATGACACGAGGTGCGAGACTGGGCCGGGCGAGATGGCATCTGCGGGAAAGGCATGGCGTGGCAGCGGCGGCGTTCGAAGGGGCATTCACGGAGGAGCGGGCCCGCAAGGTGCTCGCGGCGGCGGTTCCGCACCTGGGCGACGAGGGGGTCGAGACCCGGCTGCTGGCACTCGGTGAGAACGCCGTGTTCGCGGTGGACCGGCCGCGGGAGCCGGGGCTGGTGGTCCGGATCAGCCGCACCGACGACGACCACACCCGGCAGCGGGCGGTGCGTGAACTGCGGGTCGCCGCATGGCTGGCCGCCCAGGGCGTGCCCGCGGTGCGGCCCGCCCGCCACGGCGCCGAGCAGCCGCTGTCCTTCGACGGGCACCTGGTCACCTACTGGGAGCGGCTGCCCCCGGCGGTGCGCCCGGCCGAGCCGCGCGACCTCGCGGAACTGCTGCTGCTGGTGCACGCGCTGCCGCCCTGCCCGGTGGAGCTCCCCGCGCGGGACCTGCTCGGCGGTGTGGAGCGCTGGCTGCGGTTGGCGGGCGAGGCCATCGACCCGGCCGACGCGGCCTATCTGCGCTCCCGGCGCGACGACTTCGCCGCCGCCGCCCAGCAGCTGACCCCGAGGCTGCCACCGGGCACGATCCACGGAGACGCGCTGCCCCGCAATGTGCACATCGGCCCGAACGGGCCGGTCCTGGTGGACCTGGAGACCTTCTCCGACGATCTGCGCGAGCACGATCTGGTGGTGATGGCCCTCTCCCGCGACCGGTACGGACTGGACCCCGCCGCCTACGACGGCTTCGTCCGGACGTACGGCTGGGACGTGCGGGACTGGGAGGGCTGCGCGGTGCTGCGCGGTGCCCGGGAGACCGCCAGCTGCGCCTGGGTGGCCCAGCACGCGCCCGCCAATCCGGCCGCGCTGGCGGAGTTCCGCCGCCGGGTGGCCTCACTGCGCGAGGGCGACCCGGCGGTGCGCTGGTATCCGTTCTGACGGGGCTGCCTCGGCCGGCCCCTGCCCCGCCGGCCGGCTCGCCGGGCCACGGGCCGCGCCCGGCCGGGGGCCGTGGCGCGCCGGTCAGGCCGCGCCGGGCACCGTCTCGGCCTCGCGCAGCGGCCAGCTCCCGTCCACCACCGCCTCGGGTGTGCCCCGGCCGCGCAGCCAGCGCTGGTAGCCCGCGGCCCACTCCGCGTACCAGTCGACCTGCGCCCGGTGCAGCTCCCAGGGCTCCATCCGCGCCACCTCGGGGTGGGCCTCCGCCACCGCCACCGCCACCCGGGCCGCCGCGAGCGCGTCCGCCCCGGCCTCATGGGCCCCGGAGAGCACCACGCCGTACAGCTCGCAGACCGCGCCGAGCGTGCGCTTCCCCCTGCGGTACCGGTCCACGGCCCGGTCTATGGTCAGCGGATCGACCACCGGACCGGTCTCCGCCCCGCCCAGCCGCTCGCTGAGCGGGCGCAGTCCGTGCCGGCGCAGCTCGGCCGCGAGCAGGCTCAGGTCGAAGGCGGCGTTGTAGGCCACCACCGGTGTCCCGGCCCGCCAGTAACCGGCCAGGGTGTCGGCGGTCTCGTCGGCCACCTCCCGGGCCGGGCGGCCCAGCGCTGAGGCCCGCTCATTGGTGATGCCGTGCACCGCCACCGCGTCCTGCGGTATCAGAACGCCTGGGTCGGCCAGCCACTCCCGCCGGCCGATGGGCTCCCCGCCCTTCACCTCGACCACCGCGGCCGTGACGATCCGCGCGGTGGCCGGATCCGTACCCGTGGTCTCCAGATCGAACCCGATCAGCAACTCCCGGTGCCACCCCATAGCGGCCCTCCTTCACCTGATTTCCCCCGGTTGCGCTTCAGCCTCGCACGGGCCACTGACACTCGGCCCCGGACACCGGGCCCCGGGGCCCCGCGCCTGGTTCCACCACCCCCGGCGCCCGGCGTCGGGGCCGCTCTCCACCCGAGCCTGGGACACGGTGGCGCGGCGACCCGGCCGGTGCCGGCCCGACCGCCCTGGGGGCGGGTCCGACCGCCCGTGGAGGGCGGATCCGCTCAGGACACCGGGCGGGAGTCGGCCCAGATGCCCTCGAACTCGTCCCGGTAGGTCTCGAAGAGCCCGCCCTCGTCGTCGCCGTGCTCGTGCCGGAGCACCTCCCGGCCGCGCCCGCCGCCGCGCAGCACCAGCACCGGCGCCTCGATGCCGCGGGCCCTGCGGAGGTAGTTCTGGACGATGGCCAGGCCGTCCGCCCCGTCGCCGTTGACCAGGTAGGCGGTGAAGCGGGGGGTCTCGTCGAAGACATGGATCTCGAAAGCCCCCGGGTCCCGCAGCCGGGCCCGGACCCGCCGCATGTGCAGGATGTTCATCTCCACCGAGCGGCTCATCTCGCCCTTCTTCAGGCCGAGCTCGCGCTCCCGGCGGCGTACCGCGCTGCTGGCCGGGTTGAGGAAGAGCAGTCTGGCCCGGCAGCCGGCCTCGGCCAGCCGGACCAGTCGGCGCCCGGAGTAGTTCTGGACCAGGAGGTTCAGGCCTATGCCGACCGCGTCCAGCCGGCGGGCGTCCCCGAACAGGTCCTCGGCGGGCAGTTGGCGCTGCAACCGGACCCGGTCCGGGTGGACGCCCACCACGTCCGCGTACCGGTCGCCCACCAGGTCCTCGACCGCGTCTATCGGGAGCCGGTCGGCGGAGGGGGTGCCGCCGCCACCGCCGAGGATCTCCAGCAGCCGGGCGGAGGCCCGCTCGGCCTGGGCCAGGACGGTCTGGGACAGGGCGCGGTTGCGGGAGACGACATTGCGGGTCACCTCCAGCTCGTCCAGGGCCAGTTCCAGATCGCGGCGGTCGTCCAGGTACGGCTCGAAGCACGGCCAGTGCTGGACGAGCAGTTCACGCAGCTGCGGGAGGGTGAGGAAGCTGAGCACGTTGTCGTCGGCGGGGTCGAGGAGATACCCCTTGCGGCGGCTCACCTCCCGTACCGCGACGGCCCGCTGCACCCACTCCTGGCCGGCCGGTCCGGCCGCGGCCACCACCCAGTCGTCGCCGTGCACGGGCTCGTAGACGGGCCGGAGCACCGCGGCGACCACGGCGCGCAGCCGCTGCTCGACGAGGTTCAGCCAGATATAGGCGCGCCCGGCCCGGCGGGCGCGGGTGTGCACCTCGGTCCAGGCCTCGGCGTCCCAGTCCAGTTCCGCGCCGATCTCCACCGGCCGCGCCAGGGACACCGCGCCCGGTGGCGCGCCGGTGGCGCCGTCACCCCCGGGAACCGGGTCTCCAGGGGGCAGCTCCAACCCGCCCGAGCTCACCTTGCACCGCCTTCCGCCCCCGTCCAACGATCACCGCAGACTACTGCGCGGGCGGGGGCGGTGCATCACGATCGATCGAGCTGTCGAATCAACGGCCCTTACTCGGTATGGCCGTTGTGCGAGGAGAGCGCGGGAGGCGTGAGCGGATTCATAGCGGTGACGTCACGGGGGGAGAGCTGGAAGCCCTGCCAGTGCACCGGCATGGGCTCCTGGTCCTCGTCGCGGGCGATGTGGTGGAAGCCGATGTTGACCCAGACGATCGGATGCTTCAGGGTCTGGCCGTTGACCCACTTGTCCACGCTCTTGCCCGCGCGTGCGCCGCAGTTGGCGAGGTTGTTGCTGGCGAACTGCTCGCACTTGTTGTACTCGGTGACGTACACGTCGTGCCGGGTGTAGGAGCGTCCCGGGTACCGGGTGGTGTGGCCGGGGACGATCTCGTACGACCTGGGGTGGCCGTCCTTGTTCTTGCCGGCGGTGCTCACCACCCGCCACCAGCGGGCCGGGGCCGCGTCCCCGGCGAGTTCCTTGGTGACCTGGGTGCGGGTGGTCCTGGTCTTGGGCAGCTGGCCGGGCGCCTGGCTGGTGGTGGAGTCGTACTGCTCCACGCGGCTCTTCGGGGAGCCGTCCAGGCCGAAGTTCAACCGCCAGAAGACATTGTGGCTGTGGCTGGTGGCGTAGTCCTTGGCCCCCTTGCCGATGGGCCAGCCGCGGCCGTCGCCCGCGTCGTAGTCCATCGGGGAGAGGGTGCCGGTCGCGCCCACCTGCATGGTCATGGTGCCGTCCCCGGCGAACCGCCACTCGGTGATGTACTCGTACCAGCCGACCTGGTTGACGGTGTAGACCAGCAGGTCGCGGCCTTGTGCCTGGTACACCTTGCCGGGCCGCTCACCGGCCATGCGGTAGGTGTGGCCGCGGGCGCGGGTGGTGGCGCACAGGCCCTTGACCTCGGGGTGGTCGGGGTCCCAGGCGCCCGGCACCCGGACGGTCTTGATGGTGCCACCGGGGCACTCGGCCGGGTCGAGCTGTTGCAGGCCCTGGGCGAAGCCCTGTCCGGTGAGGTCGTCGTACTCGACGCTGCCGTCGTCGTACGGCACATGGATCTGGGCGAGCTTGGCGCTGGTGAGCACCTTGATCGGGGCGCGTTCGCCCTTGGGCTGGTAGGAGATGCCGTCCAGGACCAGCCCGGCGTGGGACTCGTAGTGCCAGCACATCCGCCAGACGGTGCCGCCGTCCAGCTTCTGCTCGATCCGGTAGGCGCTGCCGCACTGCGAGGCGGGGGCGCGCCGGGCGGCTGGGGAGG